>NZ_JAZDQN010000008.1:0-217819 GCF_036324125.1 Pseudomonas ulcerans
CGGGCGTCCCCAAAAACTGCGCACACACCACCCCCCCTTCGTGCGCGGGGGCGTGGGGGGCGCGGTTCCCCCCGCGATGAGGCCGGTGAATTCACCACTGCAATCGCGGGTGAACCCGCTCCCACAAGGTCCGCGTAATGTTTGAGCTTCTTGTTTCAGCCTTTCTTCTTCGGTTTCAGGTACTTCATCAAGCCCTGGAACCAGATCACCAGCGCCGGATTGCCCTTGATCTGGATGCTCTTGTCCTGAATCCCCTGCATGAACGCCAGTTGCTTGTTCTTCGCCTGCAGGGTCTCGAAGCCGAATGCCGCATCCTTGAACGCAATGGCGAAGGCGGGCTCCGGATAGGTGCCGCCGCTGCTGCTGATACGGCTGTCCTTCACGATGAAATGCCGGGCGGCCTTGCCATCCAGGGTCTGGAGCTGGAACACCAGGTCCTTGTCCTTCAGTTGCTGTTGGAACGCCGGATTCTTGCGGCTGGCCCGGGACATCAGCAGCCCCATGGCCCAAAGGAGAAAGCGGAACTTCATGAATGCGCCTCGGTGAAAAAGTGACTGGCGGGCGCAGTTTATCCTTTTAGTGAACGAAATCCACAAAACAAAACGGGCATCCCCTGGGATGCCCGTTCTGGCTGCTGCGCAGGACCATCACGTCAGTTGACGACGTCCTTGAGATTCTTGCCTGGCTTGAATGCCACGGTGTTGCTGGCCTTGATCTTGACCGGTTCGCCGGTTTGCGGGTTCTTGCCGGTGCGGGCACCGCGGTGACGCTGTTCGAAGGTACCGAAACCGACCAGGGTCACGGATTTCTTCTGCCCCAATGCGTTGGTGATTTCTTCCAGCAGGGCGTTCAGTACACGGTTGGCCTGCTCTTTGGTGAGGTCGGCCTTTTCGGCGATGGCTGCGGCGAGTTCGGGTTTACGCATGGTGAAGCCTCTTTGACGGAAATTTTTGTTGTTATGCCGTGCTGCCCTCAAGCAGCGCCCAAGGCACCGCAGGCTCTAAACTGCGGCAGACGGAAGTGAGGATGGCACGCCGCCAAGGGCCGCGCCAGTGTCAGCGCGGCCATTGAGCGGGCAATGGAAGGGTAAATCCGACAGAACGACCGGTATTTACGCCAGCAGGGCCGGAAGCTGGCGATTCAATGCCAACTTCTCCATCACCGCAGTGCCAGTGAGTGCGTAACCCAGCAGTTGCCCCTGAGCATCGTGGCAGAGCACTTTCAGGTCGCCACCCTGGCCTTCGACGCTCCATTTTCCTTCCGTGCCGAAGGGCGGAGGCGATACCACCAATGGGCACACCGGGGTTTTCACGGTGACCGGCATCGGCCCGTAGCTGACTGCCGTCGGCTTGCCGGCCAAGGTTTGCGCCAGCGCCCGTGCGCCAGTCATCAGGGGCATCACGTAGAGCAGGTTGAGACCATCGACCTCGGCACAATCGCCCAGGGCGAAGATATTGGCGTGGGACGTACGCAACTCCCGGTCCACCACCACGCCGCGATTGATGCGCAAGCCGGCGGCGGCGGCGAGGTCGGTGCGCGGCCTCAGGCCGACCGCCGACACCACCAGCTCGCAGCCGATGACGGAACCGTCCGACAGATGCGCCTCAAGCCCTTCGCCCACCCGTTGCAGGCGGTTCAGTACCGGGCCCAGGTGGAAACGCACGCCCAAGCCTTCCAGGCCAGCCTGGACCGCCGCCGCAGCTGCCGGATGCAGCAGGGTCGGCATGACCTGTTCGCACGGCGCCACCAGCTCCACCTCGAAACCGCCGAGACTCATGTCATTGGCGAATTCGCAGCCGATCAGGCCGGCGCCGAGGATCAGCACCCGGCGCTTGCCGACCGCAGCGGCGCGGAACCGTGCGTAGTCTTCGAGATCGTTGATCGGGAACACCGCATCGCCAGCGTCGCCCTCGATCGGCACCCGCACGGTCTCCGCGCCCCAGGCCAGGACCAGGTCGCGGTAGCGCACCTGTTCCTCGCCGATCCACAGCCGCTTGTGGCCCGGATCGATGCCGCTGATGCGGGTATGGGTGCGGATCTCGGCCTTGAGCTGGTCGGCCATGGCACCCGGTTCGGCCATGCTCAGGCCGTCGGCGTCCTTGTTCTTGGCAAAACCGGTCGAGAGCATCGGTTTGGAATAGGAGCGGCCATCGTCCGCGCTGATCAGCAGCAACGGCGTCTCGCCGTCGAGCTTGCGAAATTCGCGGGCGAGGTTGTAGCCCGCCAGTCCGGTGCCGATTATCACGACGGGATCGGTCATGCCTTGAATATCCTTGTCAGGGTGAAAAACAGATCAGCCGATGGCGATCATTTCGAAATCGATCTTGCCGACGCCGCAATCCGGGCACAGCCAGTCTTCCGGTACGTCTTCCCAGCGGGTGCCCGGAGCGATGCCGTCGTCCGGCCAGCCCTCGGCCTCGTCATAGATCAGGCCACACACCACGCATTGCCACTTTTTCATCACTCGCTCTCCTCATTTCAGGCTCGGGGCGATCTTGCTTTTATCGAATGGGCGATCAGCCCTCAGCGGGCTTTGTACTGACCCCGGCCAGACGATGCAAGCCGCCCTGATAAACATGTTAAGCTCCGGCGCTTCACTGGCCTGTAACCGTCTATCTACCGTGCCAAACGAATCCCCGCATTACCCCGCCGCACAATGGACGCCGCATACGCCGCGGCTCGCCGCGAAGACCCCGGCGCTGATCCTCGACTGGCTGTTCGACCAGGGCTCCTTGACCCGTCGTCTGACCCGTCTTTCCACTGACAATTTCTCCGTGACCCCGCTGTTCGAAGGCTGGCAGCCGCTGCGCGATGACGAATGCCTGAGCCTGGGCCTGGCGCCCGGCAGCGAAGGCTGGGTCCGCGAGGTGTACCTGCGTGGTCATGGCGAGCCGTGGGTGTTCGCCCGCAGCGTGGCCGGCCGCGAGGCCCTGCGCGACGACGGCCTGGACATGGAGGCGCTGGGCAGCCGCTCGCTGGGCGAACTGCTGTTCTGCGACCAGGGCTTCGCCCGCCAGGCCATCGAGGTCTGCCATTACCCGTCTGCCTGGCTGCCCGCCGAACAGGCCGCCGACGACCTGTGGGGCCGGCGCTCGCGCTTCGACCGGGGTGCTCTGCGCCTGCTGGTGGCCGAAGTGTTCCTGCCTGCCCTGTGGCAGGCCAGCGCAGCGTTCAAGGAGGTGCGCTGATGTACCTGGATCTGCTCAAGTCGCTCAACCGCCTGCACCCGCGGGCCTGGGACTTCATCCAGCTCAGCCGCATGGACAAGCCGATCGGCATCTACCTGCTGCTGTGGCCGACCCTGTCGGCGGTGTGGATCGCCGGCAATGGCTCGCCAACCCTGGCCAACGTGCTGATCTTCCTGTTCGGCGTGGTGTTCATGCGTGCCGCCGGCTGCGCGATCAACGACTTCGCCGACCGCAAGGTGGATGGCCACGTCAAGCGCACCGCCGAGCGCCCGCTGGCCGCCGGGCGGATCAGCGCCCGCGAAGCCCTGGCCCTGTTCGCCATCCTCGTGTCGATCAGCTTCCTGCTGGTGCTGTGCACCAACCAGAAGACCGTGCTGCTGTCGTTCGGCGCCGTGGCGCTGGCGGCGTGCTATCCGTTCATGAAGCGCTACACCTACTACCCGCAGGTGGTCCTCGGCGCCGCCTATTCCTGGGGTATCCCCATGGCCTTTACCGCAGCCACCGGCGAGCTGCCGGCGATCGCCTGGCTGCTGTACATCGCCAACCTGCTGTGGACCGTGGGCTATGACACCTACTACGCCATGGTCGACCGCGACGACGACCTGAAAATCGGCGTGAAATCCACGGCGATCCTGTTCGGCGAGGCCGATCGCATCATCATCCTGTCGCTGCAGGGCGCGTCGCTGCTGTGCCTGTTGCTGGCAGGCAACCAGTTCGGCCTGGGGGGCTGGTTCCATCTGGGGCTGCTGGGTGCGGCGCTGTGCTTCGCCTGGGAATACTGGTCGACCCGCGGGCTGGAGCGGGAAGCCTGCTTCAAGGCGTTCCTGCATAACCATTGGGCGGGGTTCATCATCTTTGTCAGCATCGTGATCGATTACGCGACCCGCTGATTCTTCTGTTTTTGCTGATGGCCCCATCGCTGGCAAGCCAGCGATGAGGCCCTCAAGCCTTACGGCTTGGCCGCGTGCCACACATCCTTCATGCCATCACCGGTCATGTCCCCGGCTTTCTTGTCCTTGACGAAGGTGTACAGCGGCTTGCCGTCATAAGCCCACTGCATGCTGCCATCGTCGCGCTTGATCTGCGTCCACTTGCCCTCGGCCTTGTCGCCCGCCTTCGCCGCCAGCGGCGGCCAGTTGGTGGCGCAGTCGCCGTTGCACATGGACTTGCCACCGCTGTCCTTGTCGAAGGTGTAGAGGGTCATGCCGGCGTGGTCCACCAGCATGCCGCCCTTCTCCATGGCCGGCTGCGCCGCTGCCACCCCCGGGATTGCCAGGGTTGCGCAAAGCGCCATCCAGTTCAGCGTATGTCGTGTCATTGGATTCACCGTTTTTGTTGAATAGCAGGACTCTCAAGCCTAGTTCAGTAACAGGAAGTTGCTGCAACGGCCCCCGACCTGTCACACAGCTGCAATAATTCCGTTATCTAATGCGGGCCAAGACACCTGAAGCTGGGGAGAGGTTTAAGCATGGTTGGCAGAAACATTCTGATCGTTGACGACGAAGCGCCAATTCGCGAGATGATCGCCGTTGCATTGGAAATGGCCGGCTATGACTGCCTGGAGGCCGAGAACTCGCAGCAGGCGCATGCCATCATCGTCGACCGCAAGCCGGACCTGATCCTGCTCGACTGGATGCTGCCGGGCACTTCCGGCATCGAGCTGGCCCGCCGCCTGAAGCGCGACGAGCTGACCAGCGACGTGCCGATCATCATGCTCACCGCCAAGGGTGAGGAAGACAACAAGATCCAGGGCCTGGAAGTCGGCGCCGACGACTACATCACCAAGCCGTTCTCGCCGCGCGAGCTGGTCGCCCGTCTCAAGGCGGTCCTGCGCCGTGCCGGCCCGACCGATGGCGAAGCGCCAATCGAAGTCGGCGGCCTGCTGCTCGACCCGATCAGCCACCGCGTGACTATCGATGGCAAGCCTGCCGAGATGGGCCCGACCGAATACCGCCTGCTGCAATTCTTCATGACCCACCAGGAACGCGCCTACACCCGTGGCCAATTGCTGGACCAGGTCTGGGGCGGCAACGTCTACGTCGAGGAACGCACCGTCGACGTACACATCCGTCGCCTGCGCAAGGCACTGGGTGATGCCTACGAAAATCTGGTACAAACCGTTCGCGGCACGGGCTATCGGTTCTCGACCAAGAGCTGAGGAACAGCCGTAAGCTGCAAGCCGAAAGCTGCAAGAAACAGCACAACCGATGTGCTCCGACTTGCAGCTTGGAGCTTACCGCTCAAGAAGAGCACAAGCATTAAGACGATCCGCTTCAATCTTGCAGCTTACCGCTTGCAACTTGCAGCTGATCCGCAAGGATCCCGCAATTGAACCAGAACTGGCACGGCACCCTGATTCGCCACATGCTGCTGCTGATCACCGTCTGCCTGCTGGTCGGACTGGTCAGCGGCTACTACGGCTGGAGCCTGGCCCTGGGCCTGGCGGTCTACCTGGGCTGGACCCTCAAGCAGATGCTGCGCCTGCACCACTGGCTGCAAGCACACAAACCCGACGAGCCGCCACCGGATGGCTACGGCCTGTGGGGTGAGGTGTTCGACAGCATCTACCACCTGCAACGCCGCGACCAGCGCGTCCGCGGGCGCCTGCAAGCGGTGATCGACCGCGTCCAGGAATCCACCGCCGCGCTGAAGGACGCAATCATCATGCTCGACAGCGAAGGCAACCTGGAATGGTGGAACCGCGCCGCCGAGACCCTGCTGGGCCTGAAGACTCCGCAGGACAGTGGTCAGGCCGTGACCAACCTGGTTCGCCATCCGCGCTTCAAGGAATACTTCGAACAGGAAAACTACGTCGAGCCGCTGGAAATTCCGTCACCGATCAGCGACCGGATGCGTATCCAGTTCCATATCACCCGCTACGGCAACAACGAGCACCTGATGCTGGTGCGCGACGTGACCCGCATCCACCAGCTGGAGCAGATGCGCAAGGACTTCGTCGCCAACGTCTCCCACGAGCTGCGCACGCCGCTGACGGTGATCGCCGGCTACCTGGAGACCCTGCTGGACAACGTCGAGGACGTGAACCCGCGCTGGGTCCGCGCCCTGCAGCAGATGGCGCAACAGGGCTCGCGCATGCAGACCCTGCTCAACGACCTCCTGCTCCTGGCCAAGCTGGAAGCCACCGACTATCCGTCGGACAACCATCCAGTGCCGGTCGACAGCCTGCTGCAATCCATCAAGGGCGATGCCCAGGCCCTGTCCGGCCAGCGTAACCAGCGCATCACGCTGGAAGCCCAGCCCGGCATCCGCCTCAAGGGCAGCGAGGCGGAACTGCGCAGCGCCTTCTCCAACCTGGTGTTCAACGCCGTGAAGTACACCCAGGACGAAGGCAACATCCGCATCCGCTGGTGGGCCGACGAGCAGGGCGCGCACCTCAGCGTGCAGGACTCCGGCATCGGCATCGACGCCAAGCACCTGCCGCGCCTGACCGAACGCTTCTACCGGGTCGACTCCAGCCGCGCCTCCAACACCGGCGGCACCGGCCTGGGCCTGGCAATCGTCAAGCACGTGCTGCTGCGCCACCGCGGCCGCCTGGAGATCAGCAGCGTGCCGGGCCATGGCAGCACCTTCACCTGCCACTTCCCCAGCGCCCAGCTCGCCCCACAAAGGGCCTACTGATCCAGCGCACTTTGCATTTGCGCCCTCAGCCGCTACATTGGCGGACCGGTGCCAGCATCAGCTGGCACCTATTTCTTACTATTTCAAGAACACGGAACCCCGTAAAACCCCATCATGGATCCTTCCTCCAGTATCAGTCTCGCCTCTCTTTTCGCCGACTTCGGCATGATTCTCTTCGCCCTGCTCCTGGTCCTGCTCAACGGCTTCTTCGTTGCCGCAGAGTTCGCCATGGTCAAGCTGCGCTCGACCCGCGTCGAGTCGATCGCAGAACAGCACGGCTGGCGGGGCAGCATCCTGCGCACCGTACACAGCCAGCTGGACGCCTACCTGTCCGCCTGCCAGCTGGGTATCACCCTCGCCTCGCTGGGCCTGGGCTGGGTCGGTGAGCCGGCCTTCGCCCACCTCCTGGAGCCGCTGCTGGCCGCAGTCGGCGTGCAGTCGCCGGAAATCATCAAGGCCGTCTCGTTCTTCAGCGCCTTCTTCGTGATTTCCTACCTGCACATCGTGGTCGGCGAGCTAGCCCCCAAGTCCTGGGCCATCCGCAAGCCGGAGCTGCTGTCGCTGTGGACCGCGGTACCGCTGTACCTGTTCTACTGGCTGATGTACCCGGCCATCTACTTGCTCAACGCCAGCGCCAACGCCATCCTGCGCATCGCCGGCCAGGGCGAACCGGGTCCGCACCACGAGCACCATTACAGCCGCGAGGAACTGAAGCTGATCCTGCACTCCAGCCGCGGCCAGGACCCCAGCGACCAGGGCATGCGCGTACTGGCTTCGGCGGTGGAGATGGGCGAGCTGGAAGTAGTCGACTGGGCCAACTCCCGGGAAGACATGATCAGCCTCGACGTCAACGCGCCGCTGAAGGAAATCCTGGCGATGTTCCGTCGCCACAAGTTCAGCCGCTACCCGGTGTACGACGCCGAGCGCGGCGAGTTCGTCGGCCTGCTGCACATCAAGGACCTGCTCCTGGAACTGGCGGCCCTGGACCATGTGCCGGAGTCGTTCAACCTGGTCGAGCTGACCCGTCCGCTGGAGCGCGTGTCCCGGCACATGCCGCTGTCGCAACTGCTGGAGCAGTTCCGCAAGGGCGGCGCGCACTTCGCCCTGGTCGAGGAAGCCGACGGCAAGGTCATCGGCTACCTGACCATGGAAGACGTGCTGGAAGTGCTGGTCGGCGATATCCAGGACGAACACCGCAAGACCGAACGCGGCATCCTCGCCTACCAGCCAGGCAAGCTGCTGGTACGGGGCGACACCCCGCTGTTCAAGGTCGAGCGCCTGCTGGGTATCGACCTCGACCATATCGAGGCGGAAACCCTCGCCGGCCTGGTCTACGAGACGCTAAAGCGGGTCCCGGAAGAGGAAGAAGTGCTGGAAGTCGAAGGCCTGCGCATCATCATCAAGAAGATGAAAGGGCCGAAGATCGTGCTGGCCAAGGTGCTCAAGCTCGATTGAGCCGCCTCACGGGTTGCCGGCAGTAAAGCTTGGCAACCCACCGACGGGCTGGTTGAACTGGTAGGGAATCGACTCCACCGCCAGCCCGACATTGCGCTGCACCACGAAATGCAGGTGCGGCGCGGTGCTCCTCCCGGTATTCCCCGAACGCGCCAGCGGCGTGCCGTACGCCACCTGCTGGCCCTCACGCACCACCACCGAACCGCGCATCAAGTGCAGGTACACGCCCATGGTGCCGTCGTTGTGCAGGACCCTGACGAAGTTGCCCGACGGCTGCGTGCCCCGCCCGCTCTGCTGGTTCTCGATCTTCACCACCACCCCGGCCCGGGCGGCGATGATCGGCGTACCCTCGGGCATGGCGATATCCATGGCATAGCGGCCTTTCGGACCGAAATGGCTGAAGCGCCCGTTGGGCCCCTGGGTCAGGCGGAACGGCCCGCCGCGCCACGGCAAGGGATAACGATAGGCCTGGGGCCGCTGCGCGGGATCGCCGAGGGCGGTACGGAAGGTTTCCCGGTAGCTGACCTTCTGTCCCGGACGTACGGCGGTGAGGCCGGTCAGCGCCACCGTGGCCCGTGGCCCGATCACCCGACGCACCACCCGCGGCCCGCTTTCCCGGGCGTTGCCCAGGCGCTCCAGGCGCAGTTCCACTTCCACCGGCGCATAGAGTTCGTTGTACACCGAGAAGTGCACGCCCTGGGGATGGGGGGTGGTCTGCAGGTGCACCTGGCTGTCGAGCTTCTCGTCCATGCGGTCGCGGAACACGAAGGGCCGCGAGCCGACCATGGGGCGGTCGGAGTAGGTCACCACGCCGTAGGCGTCGCGACTCTGGTAGATGGTCATGGCCAGCGCCGGTCCGGCGGATAACAGCAGTGCGCAGAACAGCAGGAGGCGAGATGGCATGGCAGGAAGCCTTCCGACGACGGGGTTGTTTCGGGTCTGTCGTCGAAGACTAGCAGTGCACTGTTACGGTAGAAGGCGGGGAAACGGCTTGAGAGGGTTGCAACCGATCAGCGGTGGCAATTTGCCGCTAAACGGCCATCAAACACTGCGGGAGCGAGCAAGCTAGCTCCCGCAGATGAATCAGGCGCTCGGGATGTACTGCTTCTGCGCGGTACCACGGGCGATCAGGCGCGACAGGTAGTCGAGCTTCTGCGCGTCCTGGTCGACGAAACGGAAGATCAGTTGCAGCCAGTCGCTGTCCGGCTTTGGCTCCAGGGCCGCCACCGAGTGCAGGTAGCCGTTGAGACGGGCGACTTCCGACTGTTCGCCCTGTTCCAGGTCGAGCACGGCACCTTCCAGCACCTGCGGCAGGGCATCGCTGCGGCGAACCACCAGCGAAGCTTCCTTCAACGTCAGGGCCTTGATGATGCACGGCTGGTTGCCGCTGGACAGGCGCAGCTGGCCCTGGCCACGACCGGTAGGGGGCGCGGGCTGGGTCGGTACCGGCGGGGCGCTGATCAGCGGCTTGGCGGCCGGAGCCGCAGCCGGCGCATTTGGCGCGGCAGGCTTGGCGCCGCCGGTCAGAGCCGACAAGGAATCGTTTGCGAAGCCAGTCGAGGAACGCGCCGGGCCACCCGCCATGGCGGCGTCGAGCTTGCCGACCTTGGCCAGGGCTTTCTTCACCTTGGTCAGCAACTGTTCGTTGGTGAACGGCTTGCCGACATAGTCGGAAACACCGGCATGGATCGCCTGCACCACGTTTTCCTTGTCGCCACGGCTGGTCACCATGATGAACGGCAAGGCCTTGAGCGCATCCTGCTGACGGCACCAGGTCAGCAGTTCGAGACCGGACATCTCCGGCATCTCCCAGTCGCACAGGACCATGTCGAAGGCTTCCTTGGCCATCAGGGCCTGGGCCTTGCGCCCGTTGACCGCATCTTCGATGACCATGCCGGGGAAATAGTTACGCAGGCATTTCTTTACCAGGTCGCGGATGAACGGCGCATCATCCACAACAAGCACACTGACTTTACTCATCGCCACTCCTTCCTGATCCCGACTAGCATAACGTTGACTGATGGCGATTTGCCAAAACTTCGGTCACGCCGGGACACAACAACATATTCGTTCGCGGGTGCCTTCTATTGCGCTGCCGCAAACGAAAACGCCCGGCCAGAGCCGGGCGTCAGTTCTCGGGGCAACCTTATTTATCGTCAGTTTCAGCCGGAACATTAGGCACTTCGGCGCCTTGTACTTCTTCTTTCATGCGCTTGAGGCCCAGGTGACGCACGTCGGTGCCGCGCACCAGGTAGATCACCAGCTCGGAGATGTTGCGCGCGTGGTCACCGATCCGCTCCAGCGAACGCAGGGCCCAGATGACGCTGAGCACGCGCGAGATCGAACGCGGGTCTTCCATCATGTAGGTGACCAGCTCGCGCAGGGCGGTCTTGTACTCGCGGTCGATGGTCTTGTCGTACTGGGCCACGGACAACGCCAGGTCGGCGTCGAAGCGGGCGAAGGCGTCCAGGGCGTCACGCACCATGTTGCGTACCTGGTCGCCGATGTGACGGACTTCGACGTAGCCACGCGGCGACTCGCCTTCCTCGCACAGCTGGATGGCACGGCGGGCGATCTTGGTCGATTCGTCGCCGATGCGCTCCAGGTCGATCACCGACTTGGAGATGCTGATGATCAGGCGCAGGTCGGACGCGGCAGGCTGGCGACGGGCGAGGATGCGCACGCACTCCTCGTCGATGTTGCGTTCCATCTGGTTGATCTGCTCGTCGACTTCACGCACCTGCTGGGCCAGGCCGGAATCGGCCTCGATCAGCGCGGTGACCGCGTCGTTTACCTGTTTCTCGACCAGGCCGCCCATGGCCAGGAGGTGGCTGCGCACCTCTTCGAGCTCGGCGTTGAACTGCTGGGAGATGTGATGGGTGAGGCTGTCTTTATCGATCATGCTTTCGCTCCGCAAAGCTGCCGGCTCCGAGCCGCAAGCTTCAAGTCATTCGTGTCTGTCCCGGGCACCTGGCGCTTGCGCCTGTTCCTAGCCGTAGCGACCGGTGATGTAGTCTTCGGTCTGCTTCTTGGCCGGGTTGGTGAACAGGGTGTCGGTATCGCCGAACTCGACCAGTTTGCCCATGTACATGAACGCGGTGTAGTCGGAGACCCGCGCCGCCTGTTGCATGTTGTGGGTCACGATGACGATGGTGTACTTGGATTTCAGCTCGTAGATCAGCTCTTCGACCTTCAGGGTCGAGATCGGGTCGAGTGCTGAGCACGGTTCGTCGAGGAGCAGGACTTCCGGCTCGACGGCGATGGTACGGGCGATGACCAGACGCTGCTGCTGACCACCGGACAGGCCCAGGGCCGAGTCGTGCAGACGGTCTTTCACTTCGTCCCACAGGGCCGCGCCCTTGAGTGCCCACTCGACGGCCTCGTCGAGCACGCGCTTCTTGTTGATGCCCTGGATGCGCAGGCCGTAGACCACGTTTTCATAGATGGTCTTGGGGAACGGGTTGGGCTTCTGGAACACCATGCCGACGCGGCGGCGCAGTTCGGCAACGTCTTCGCCCTTGCGATAGATGTTGTTGCCGTACAGGTTGATGGCGCCCTCGACGCGGCAGCCATCCACCAGGTCGTTCATGCGGTTGAAGGTCCGCAGCAGGGTCGACTTGCCGCAGCCGGACGGGCCGATGAAGGCGGTCACGCGCTGTTTCGGAATGTTCATCTGCACGTCGAACAGGGCTTGTTTCTCGCCGTAGAACAGGCTCAGGCCGGGTACTTCGATGGCCACGGTTTCTTCGGCCAGGCGCAGGCTCTGTTTGTCGCGACCCAGGGCCGACATATCGATGCCGTGGGCGTGGGATTCATGCTGCATGGTCAGACTCCATACGCTATCAATTTCGTTTCATCGCACCGCCCGGCGCTGGGCACGGGCGGCAATCGCAAAAAAGGGGTGTCGATCAGCTGTCCAGCGCCTTGTACTTCTCGCGCAGGTGGTTACGGATCCACACCGCCGAAAGGTTCAGGGTGGCGATCACCAGCACCAGCAGCAGCGCGGTGGCGTACACCAGCGGACGGGCGGCCTCGACGTTCGGGCTCTGGAAGCCGACATCATAGATGTGGAAGCCCAGGTGCATGATCTTCTGGTCCAGGTGCAGATACGGGTAGTTGCCGTCCACCGGCAGCGAAGGCGCCAGTTTCACCACGCCCACCAGCATCAGCGGTGCCACCTCACCGGCGGCACGGGCCACCGCGAGGATCATGCCGGTCATCATCGCCGGGCTGGCCATCGGCAGGACGATCTTCCATAGGGTCTCGGCCTTGGTCGCGCCCAAGGCCAGGGAGCCCTCGCGCACGGTCCGCGGGATCCGCGCCAGGCCTTCCTCGGTGGCGACGATCACCACAGGTACCGCCAGCAGGGCCAGGGTCAGCGAGGCCCAGAGCAGACCCGGGGTACCCAGGGTCGGCGCCGGCAGCGCTTCAGGGAAGAACAGGCGGTCGAGCGAGCCACCCAGCACGTAGACGAAGAAGCCCAGGCCGAATACGCCATAGACGATCGCCGGAACACCGGCCAGGTTGTTCACCGCGATGCGGATCAGGCGGGTCACCGGGCCCTGACGAGCGTATTCGCGCAGGTAGACTGCGGCCAGTACGCCGAACGGGGTCACGATCACGGCCATGATGAGGGTCATCATCACGGTACCGAAGATGGCCGGGAAGATACCGCCCTCGGTGTTGGCTTCACGCGGGTCGTCGCTGAGGAATTCCCAGACCTTGCTGAAATACACGCCCATCTTGGTGGCCAGGCCCATGCCGTTAGGCTGGTAGGCGTGCACCACCTTGCTCAGGTTGATCTCCACTTCGCGGCCGTTGCCGTCGCGGGCGACCAGGGCATCGCGGGCGAAGTCCTGGTGCAGGGTGCCCAGACGCTCTTCGATGGCCTTGTAGCGGTTGTTCAGCTCGGCGCGCTCGGCTTCGATATCGGCCTGGGCGGCGGCGTCCAGCTTGCCTTCCAGTTCCAGCTTGCGGCTGTGCAGGCGCAGGCGTTCGAGGCCATGGTTGATGGCGCCGATGTCCTTTTTCTCAAGGCTCTGCAGATCGCGGGCAAGCTTCTCGGAGCGGGCCAGACGGTTTTGCAGTTCGGCCCAGGCGGCCTGGCCTTCAGCGACGACCTTGCCGTTTTCCTTGACGCTGACCAGGTAGCCGTAGAAGTTGCCCCACTCGCGGCGCTCCAGGGCAATCAGCTCGGCCGGACGCTGCTGGTCGACCAGCCACTCACCGACCACCCAGGTGAAGTCGCTGCCGTTCAGGTCGCGGTTACCGACCTTGATCAGTTCGCGGGTCATGAACTCCGGGCCGTCATCCGGCACCGGTAGGCCGGCACCTTTCAGACGCGCACGTGGCACTTCTTCCTTCTGTACCACCTCGCCAACCACCACGTGCGCGGGTTGGCCCGGCACGTTGTAGCTGGCCTGGATCAGGTCAGCGGGCCAGAAGTGACCCAGGCCGCGGACGGCGATCACGGCGAGCAGGCCGATGGTCATGATGACCGCGATGGCAACCGAGCCACCGCTGATCCAGACGCCGGGGGCGCCGCTCTTGAACCAACTGTTGAGGGAATCCTTTTTCACGGATCTCTACCTTCTCTATCAAAGCGACGAGTATTTCTTGCGCAGACGCTGGCGAATCAGCTCGGCCAAGGTGTTCATGATGAACGTGAACATCAGGAGCACCAGCGCGGCGAGGAACAGGACGCGGTAATGGCTGCCGCCGACTTCCGATTCGGGCATTTCCACCGCGACGTTGGCCGCCAGGGTGCGCATGCCTTCGAACAGGTTCAGCTCCATCACCGGCGTGTTGCCGGTGGCCATCAGCACGATCATGGTTTCACCCACGGCGCGGCCCATGCCGATCATCAGCGCGGAGAAGATGCCCGGGCTGGCGGTCAGGATGACCACGCGGGTCAGGGTCTGCCATGGCGTGGCACCCAGCGCCAGCGAACCCAGGGTCAGGCTGCGCGGCACGCTGAACACGGCGTCCTCGGCGATCGAGTAGATGTTCGGGATGACCGCGAAGCCCATGGCGATGCCGACTACCAGGGCGTTGCGCTGGTCGTAGGTGATGCCCAGGTCGTTGGTGATCCACAGGCGCATGTCGCCACCGAAGAACCAGGTTTCCAGGAACGGGCTCATGTACAGGGCGAACCAGCCGGTCACCAGGATCACCGGGATCAGGATCGCGGCTTCCCAGCCATCCGGGACGCGCAGGCGGATCGACTCCGGCAGGCGGCTCCAGCTGAAGCCGGCGACCAAGATGCCCAGCGGCAGCAACAGCATCAGGCTGAACACACCCGGCAGGTGACCTTCGAGGTACGGCGCGAGGAACAGGCCGGCGAAGAAGCCGAGGATCACCGTCGGCATCGCTTCCATCAACTCGATCACCGGCTTGACCTTGCGGCGCATGCCGGGCGCCATGAAGTAGGCGGTGTAGATAGCGGCGGCGATGGCCAGGGGAGCTGCGAGGATCATCGCGTAGAACGCGGCCTTCAGGGTACCGAAGGTCAGCGGCGACAGGCTCAGCTTGGGTTCGAAGTCGGTGTTCGAGGCGGTCGACTGCCAGACATATTTAGGCTCGTCATAGTTCTCGTACCAGACCTTGCCCCACAGCGCGCTGAAGGAGACTTCCGGGTGCGGGTTCTTCAGGGTCAGCGGCTGCAGCTTGTTGCCTTCCTCGATGAACACGCGGTTGGCGCGTGGCGACAGGGCCAGGATGCCCGGGCCTTCGACCGCCTGCTCGACCAGCAGGGTACGGTGCGCGGTGCTGTGGAACACACCGAGCTTGCCGGCGGCGTCCAGGGCGATGAAGCCCTTGCGGCGCTCTTCGGCATCGATCTGCACGATCGGGGCATCGCTCATCTTGAAGTCGCGGATGCGCTTCAGGCGCTGCTCGCCATCCGGGTCGCGGGCCATGAACCACTGCGAAAGGACGCCCTTGGAGTCACCGATGATCAGCGAGATGCCGCCGACCAGCTGGGCGCTGGCAGTGATTTCGACGTTGCCGTCCTCGGCCAGCTTGTAGCGACCGTTGAGGCTCTTGTCGCGCAGGCTGAACACGTCGGCCTGGGCGCGACCGTTGATCACGTACAGCCACTGCTGGCGCGGGTCGATGAAGATCTGCTTCACCGGCTCGGTCATCTGCGGCAGGTCGATGCGGTTCTGCTCGTTGGTGACTTCGCCGGTCATCATGTTTTCCGAACGGCTCAGTTGCAGCACCTGCAGATGCGCGCCGGCGGAACCGGTAAGCATCAGGGTGTCGCCGTTGACGTTCAGGCTCACGTGTTCCAGCGCACGACCCTCGTTGTCCAGGGCGATGGGCTCCTGGCCGTAGGGGAAGTCGATGGCCGGTGTGATGGTTTTCTTGTTGTCCGGGTAGGTGATCTTGTAGGTGTGGTGGAACACCAGCACCTGACCATTGGACAGGCCCAACACGATCAGCGGGCTACCCGGCTGGTCGGCACCGATCGACGTCACCTGGACGCCAGCCGGCAGGGGCAGCTCGACGCGCTTGATCTCGGCGCCGGTCTTGGTATCGAAGAACAGGGCCTGGCCCTTGTCGGAGACACGCATGCCGACGAGGTTCTGCTCTTCCAGGGCAATCATCAGCGGTTTACCCGCGTCCTGTTGCAGCCAGGTTGGCTCCAGGGCCTTCTTGCTGGTCAGGCTCGCGCCCTGGAACAGCGGCACGACCACATAGGCCAGGTAGAAGAAGATCAGGGTGATCGCCGCCAGCACGGCAAGCCCGCCTACCAGTACATACCAGCGGGTCAGGCGATCCTTGAGCGCGCGAATGCGGCGCTTGCGTTGCAACTCGGGCGTATTGAAATCAATCCGCACGGGGGGAGAATTTTGGGTCATTGTGGAGTTGGCCAGATCATTCATGCGCACACCCTAGCGGTCCCGTATGACAGAAACATGACAATGCAGTGACGCAAAAAAGCCCGCCGCGCAGATGTCCTGGCAGCGGACTGAGAATTTGCAGCGGGGCTCGGCATCCTCCGAACCCCGCCTGGTCACACTTAGTTCTTGGCTACACCGGCAGCGTGGGTCAGACCCAGGTCAGCCAGGGCTTTCTCAGCCACTTTGGCTGGCAGCGGGATGTAGCCGTCCTTCACTACCACTTGCTGGCCGGCTTGCGACAGGACCAGCTTCACGAACTCGGCTTCCAGCGGGGCCAGAGGCTTGTTCGGGGCCTTGTTGACGTAGACGTACAGGAAGCGCGACAGCGGGTAGGTGCCGTTCAGGGCGTTGGCTTCGTTGTCTTCAACGAACTCGCCGCCTTCTTTCTTGGCCAGGGCTACGGTCTTGACGCTAGCAGTCTTGTAGCCGATGCCCGAGTAGCCGATGCCGTTCAGCGAGGAGCTGATCGACTGAACAACGGAAGCCGAACCTGGCTGCTCGTTGACGTTAGGCTTGAAGTCACCTTTGCACAGGGCTTCTTCCTTGAAGTAGCCGTAGGTGCCGGATACCGAGTTACGGCCGAACAGCTGGACTGGCTTGTTGGCCAGGTCGCCGGTCACGCCCAGGTCGCCCCAGGTCTTGACGTCGGCCTTGCCACCGCACAGGCGGGTGGAGGAGAAGATGGCATCGACCTGGGCCATGGTCAGGCCTTTGATCGGGTTGTCCTTGTGAACGAAGACAGCCAGGGCGTCAACGGCAACCGGGATGGCAGTCGGCTTGTAGCCGTACTTCTGCTCGAACGCCTGCAGCTCGACGTCCTTCATCTTGCGGCTCATAGGGCCGAGGTTGGCGGTGCCTTCGGTCAGCGCGGGTGGCGCTGTGGAGGAACCGGCGGCCTGGATCTGGATGTTTACGTTCGGGTATTCCTTCTTGTACGCCTCAGCCCACAGCGTCATCAGGTTGGCCAGGGTATCGGAACCAACGCTGGAGAGGTTGCCCGACACACCGGTGGTCTTGGTGTAGGTCGGAATAGCTGGGTCAACAGCGGCTACCGCGTTGGCGGTGGCAACGCCAGCGGCGACAAAGGTCAGGGCCGCCATCAAACGCTTCAGTTTCATGCCTTGCTCCTAGCAGGAATTCGGGGGTGAGATGGATCGGGCCCAAGTATCTGCAGGCCGCATGACTACTCTATGACTCGAATATGACAATTAGATGAAAAGCCATCAGTTGCCGTGGGCGCGAAATATGGTTGCGCAAGCCATCTCTCTCCCCTGCTCTGTCCCGCTGGTTACAGAGGAATACCCCCGCTGCGCTTGAACATCAGGTAAAGCGGATCGAGCCCGCTGTCCGTCGGAAAGACCAGCACGCAATCGTCAAAAACTACCGGACCATTTGTTTCCAAAGATTCCATCAGCGGCGTTTCAGGCGTTCTAACCAGTCCTCCCATGGGATAAGTTGCGGGCGCCTCCGGCGAAAGGTCTTGAATACCCACCGACCTGTGCCAGTGAATGACCATGGGCGTCTGGCCTGACACTGCAAGGCTGAAGGTTGCACTGGACGGCTCCCGCGCCACCATTACTACAGGCACTTTCGATGACAGGCTGTCGCCGCTGGTCGGGGTCAGGCATACCTGCTGGAGCTCGGTGATCGCTTTCAAGCCGACAGCGATCTTTCCTGGAGTGACTGGAGCACTTCGCGGGAACAGGCGATAAGGCAAATCTACCTGAGCCCCACTTCGGGCAAGCTGCTGCCAGTCATGCCCATCGATTGGCATGAAATCACCAAGTGGCACGCTGACGACATATCCGTCGTGACTTTTCCAATGATCGTAGAAGAAGCCCGCGACTCCCGAAAAAGTGCCAGGGTGCTCGGCATTGAGAGAAGTCGCCTGCCAAGCGAATTCTGCTATCGCCGAACGAATCGACTGTTTCATTGCATCCAGCTCCCGGCGCCCGATGGCCGCGCTGTCGGTGGCGAACATCAGGCACGGACGCAACTGGGCTGGCCACGAGGTGATCTGCACGACATGCGGTGCTTGCTGTGTTTGCGCCCCTGGAGCCGACAGACGATGAGCGAGATGAGCTTCTGCTTCCTCGAATAGCGGCATGCAACGGTCATGCAGTTGACGATGGCGTCGTTCAACATCGGCCAATGCTTCCAGATAGCGATTGCTGGCGGCAGTGACGATCGCCAAGACGTCTGACTGGATGCCCGGATCGCGAAACGGACTGGTGACATCCCGCTCGGCACCCGATTTGGCGAACTGGACCTTCTGTTTCATGAACTCGAGCTTGTTAATCGCACGGACCATATCGGACTGAGTCCTTTCAAGCCGAGTCATTTCTTCTATATGTCCGGCAATGGTGCGCGAATCGAGCGTCTGAGCCTGCCATTCATCCAACAAGCGGCCAAGGTGCAACATTGCCTGGTCGACCGCCTGCACAGCGGCATCGACGTCGGCAACCAACTGGCGTGCCTTGGCCAGGTCCTGCTGTGATGCCAGGACCTTTCGCTCCTGCTGGCTCAGGCGAAGGGACGGCCCAGGGGGAGCCTGCGGTGCAGGTTCGTTCCTGAAAGCGGCCAGACCCTTGCTGTTGTGCCAGTTCTGAACATGGAACACGACGTTGTCGATTGAATGGACGCTGGCAGTGTCGCTGTCCGGAGGATAGAAGATCAGGTCCGAGCCCAATGGATGGCCAACGATGCTATCGAAGTGGTTGATCAGCAGGGTACGGGTATCGTTGTCGGTTTCACCGTGCCAGATTGCCGAGACCAGTGCCTTGAACTCGTCACGGGTGTAGTCGGATAGTTGTGCTTTGAATTCCATTTCAACAGATCCATTTGAGGGGGAAATGCCACCATGCGGCCGTAGCAAGGTGGCAATCAGTAATTATTTTCCTAGAGCGAAAACGATGGTTTTTACCTGCATATCCGCGGTGTACTGGAACTGCAGTTCGACACCAGGAAACATCTCTTCGTCATAGATGTATGATGCCCATCCCCCAGTCTGACCAATGGGTTCGGGCATTCTTACCGGACCTCTAGACGCTACTGGATCACCGAACAAATCGATCACCATTTCCTGATCCATTTCTGAGAAAAACTCCTCTGGAAGCTCACCCAGATATTTTGTCGTGGAAGGTGTTGTTGTCCTCAACGTTATAAAGAGCGCTGTAAAGACTTTGTCGTCCGGTAGAAAGTCCAGTTCCAGCCCCTGCTCCAGTGTGATGTGCCGCCTTTCCGATCCTGGGTAAATTTCCTGAAGCTCCAAGTCGGGAATAACGTGATTCGCCACGAGATCGGCGTGAGACCGCCCCAGATACTCAAGAATTTTTTCAAGCTCGCTTGCCCTCATTCAGTCCACCCCTGCGATTTGTATAGTTCGTGCAGTTTCTGACGCGCCTGCTCAATATCTGACTCTTTCAAGCCATACTCCAAGAGCCCCGACTTCAGGGCATCAACGTTGCTGTTCACTCCGGCTTTCAGATCGATAGAATCCTGTATCTGTTTATCTCTGCTATTTCTACCGCCATATGTCTCACTGAACTTCCTGTGAATTTCACTCGGGATAGCCATGCTAGGAGCTTTACGAACTGCGTCATCGATTTCACCACTGGTCATTTCCGGAAAATTTCTTCGTATAAACAGTTCCAATGCTTTCTTTGAGACGATGTGATCAATATCCAGACCGTCTTTCACACTATCTCGCCCCAGATCACTGTATGGCCCCACGTCCAGTGGATCCGAGAAAACGAGACCCGACGTCGGCAGCTCGACCCCTCCTCCATAACCAGGAATAGTGGACCCGGTTTGTCCTCCGTCCAGGCCTGGAAGTGTTTCGATTTGTGGTCGGTAGGGATCCAGTTCGGCACCTGGAATCGTTCCCGGCAGCGTTGGCCCTTGGGGCAGATCCGTCGAGCCAAGCAGATCGCTACCCGGCGGTACTAGCGGCGTCCAGGTGCGACGCCCACCCGAGGAATGCGCCAGCGACTTCGCCGCTTCGAGAGAAATCGGCTCGCCCAGTTGTAGCCATGGTGCAAAAGGCCGGGTCTCGGGTCGTACGCCAACGGCACTGGCAGGCGTCTGCAGGCTGATCTGGTCGAGATCGTAGGGCGCCGTTCCCAGGGCACCTTGCAGGTAGCGCACCTCCAACTCGCGACGTTGGCCAACCCAACTGCTTTTCGGCGCATAAGGTGCAAGACCATCAGCGATACGCCGCTGGTTGGGCTCGCTGAAGTCCCAACCGGGAGCGGCCTCTTGACTGATTGCCTGCCACAGGGCGCGCTCGAAGCCAGCAAACGAGGCGAAGGCCTTGCCCCGCAGCGTAGCGGCTGCCTTTGCCGGGATGCCCGCACCACCCGGCTGCGTGCTGGCTTGCCACCAGCTCACAGTGGCAGCTTGTCCGGTGCCACTGACAACGCCCGTTCCAACCGGCGGCACGTCGAACGAGAAGTACACGGGCACCATGCCCGGGATGCAGACGATGCAGTCCTTGATACGGAAATCCGCACCATCCGGAGCGGCAAACACCTCCGGCTCGCCCGACAGCAGGCCCGACGATGGGTGTGGCTCAAGCCTTGGCAAGTCTCCCGGCGCGGGATCGGCGCTGAACACCAGGTCACGGTCGGTAGCCGCCGCCCCTTCTGCCCGGAAGGTGTTGGTCAGCGGGTCGAAAACAGCGCTTCTGACCGGAACCCGGGACGGGATGTCCTCACCGGTGCTGGCGACGATGATCGCGGTCGTTCCTTGATGCGTTTCCAGCTTCACCCGGTAATCGAGCTCGGCCATCTGCCCTGCATCAGCCAGTGCTTGCAGATCCTGCCCCGGACGCACACCCATCAGGTCAGACGAAATACCAATACCCTGGAGCCGTTGGCGCTGCTCTGTCGTAAGCTCCGAGTTTCCAGTCTCGGGAATATGGAAAGCGGCAACCAAGGCCGGGTGCTTGAATACCTTGGTCGCTAGCAGCCCGGCTGCACTCAACTCCTGGACTGCGGCCCTGACCAGGCGCTCGATGTCCTTGCCCACCTCCTGCACGACCTCGGAACCACCCCAGGCCAAAACCACCCCGCCTGCACTGGCCGCCATCGGCATCGTCAGCGAATTGGCCTCGCGGATCCGCTTGAGCCGAAGGTTTTCGTCCGCCAGTTGCTTGAACCGGACCCGCTCCTCGCGCAATTCCTTGTATTGCCTCTGGCGCTCCCATTCCTCCTCGCGGGCCTTCCACACCACCTTCTGCTCGGCATGGCTGGCCGCAAGGGCGTTGGATCGCTCAGTCAGCTGGCGGATGGCTTCAGAAAGCAGCTGCGCTTCCTGGGCCGCGATGTAGGCAGCCTCCCAGTCCTGATGAAGTTGCTGGAAGGCTTGGCTGGAGCCCTGTTGCGCAAGGCGTTGCGCGTAGTCCTGCGCGGTGCGCTGGAGCGGGTCCTGACCGTCGAAAGCCAGAGCCATCTGGGTCTTGCGCTGCAGCTCGGCGGCCTTCGCCGCGATGATCTCCTCGATCACCTGTCTTTCCCGGGTGATCAGATGCAGTTGCCAGCGCTCGCTGCCGTCATAGGCGGGATATTTGCGGACCGCTTCCAGCTCGGTCTTCAGCGCTTGCCCGACATTCTCCCGCTGGGCGGTGTAATGCCGGTCGATGGTGGCCTGGGTGGCCTGCTGGGTTTGCGAGAAGTGCGCCACCCATTGCCGGTGGGCTTCGGCTTGGGCTGCTGCCTGGGCGGCAAGCTGTTGCTGATGCGCCGCGTCGGCAGCGGCCTGTTGCTCGGCACGGCGTTTGGCGATGGCTTCTGCCCGGGCCCTGGCACGCTTCTTCGCCCGCCTGCGGCTCGACCCTCCGAAACCGCCCGAAAATCCACCGCCACCTCCGATGGTGAAAAAGCCACCGTCCCTCGGTCCTTGCGTTTCAACGGAACCGTCGCGGATAACCACGTCGCCCGTCGAGTTATCGGGTAATCCCTTGTCCATACAGAATCTCCTTGTCTGTATGGCGCAGGGTGTCGGGCGGGGAGAAAGCGGCTGAGGTAGATCTTTATGCCCGGGTGAAGGGCATATGAATCAGCATGTTGCAAAGGCGCCGCCGCCGGATTGCCCGGCAGCGGCAAGGGCTTGCGTCAGCGTTTGGTCGCCAGCAGGTACAGGCCGACCAGGAAGCCGATGGTGCAGATTCCGGCGACGTACATCGCCGGTGCCATCGGGCTGAACTTGAGCAGTGCGGTGACCGCCATCGGGGTCAGGCCGCCGAAGATGGCGTAGGCAACGTTGTAGGAGAACGACAGGCCGCTGAAGCGCACCACCGGCGGGAAGGCGCGAACCATCACGTAGGGCACGGCGCCGACGATGCCGACGCAGAGGCCGGTCAGGGCATACATGGGGAACAGCAGGTCCTTGTGCTCGGCGAGGGTGTGGTAGAAGGTCCACGAGGTGAACAGCAAGGCCAGGCTACCCAGGACAAATACACGACCCGCACCAAAGCGGTCGACCAGCTTGCCGGCACCGACACAGCCCAGGGTCAGGAACACGATGGCCAGGCTGTTGGCCTGCAGCGCAATGCTCGGGGTGAAGCCATAGACGGTCTGCAACACGGTGGGAGTCATCAGGATCACCACGATGATCCCGGCGGAGAGCAGCCAGGTCAGCAGCATCGACAGGACGATGGCGCCACGGTGGTCACGCAATACCGCACGCAGCGGCACTTCCTCGGCCAGCGCCTTGCGCTGTTGCAGCTCGGCGAACACCGGGGTCTCGTGCAGCCAGCGACGCAGGTACACGGAGAACAGGCCGAACACGCCGCCCAGCAGGAACGGGATGCGCCAGGCGTAGTCGGAGACTTCCGTCGGCGTGTAGACGCTGTTGATCAGGGTCGCCACCAGCGAGCCGAGCAGGATGCCGGCGGTCAGGCCGGCGGTCAGGGTGCCGCAGGCGAAGCCGGTGTTGCGTGCCGGCACGTGCTCGGAGACGAACACCCAGGCACCCGGCACTTCACCGCCGATCGCCGCACCCTGGATCACCCGCATCAGCAGGAGCAGGATCGGCGCCGCCATGCCGATCTGCGCGTAGGTCGGCAGCAGGCCCATGATCAGGGTCGGCACGGCCATCATGAAGATGCTCAGGGTGAACATCTTCTTGCGCCCCAGCAGGTCGCCGAAGTGGGCCATGACGATGCCACCCAGCGGCCGCGCCAGGTAGCCCGCGGCGAAGATGCCGAAGGTCTGCATCAGGCGCAGCCATTCCGGCATGTCCGCCGGGAAGAACAGCTTGCCCACCACGGTGGCGAAGAATACGAAGATGATGAAGTCATAGAACTCCAGCGCACCGCCGAGGGCGGACAGCGACAGGGTCTTGTAGTCGTTGCGGGTCAGCGGCCGGGCCGGCTGGTCGAGGCTGGAGGGAACCGATGTCATTGAGACTTCTCTTATTGGAAGGTACGCAGGCCTGGCAGCAAGGGTTTTATGGCCTGGAAGAACGTCGAACGATAACAAATTGTCCGAAAGCGACACAGATCTACATAATCCACGCAGATAATCCGGGCTGCATGGTCGTCGGTGTCTGCGAGGCTCTATATACTGGCCCCTCGTAGCAACCGGTTGAGTCCAAGGTGGGATATTGTGCGAAAACGCTGCCAAGTAGGCTTGGTCGGTTTCGCAGAGTTTCCCTTCGCCGCCCTTCGAAACGAAAGCAGCGCAGTATTGATCAGCTGAATCGTTTTTTGCGGCGCCCTTCTGCGTCAACCAATGAAGCGTCACGGGTCAGAGGCACCCCGGCATGATTGAACTCGAACAAGAAGATCCGATCCCGCAAGGCGACCTGGCCTTGCAGATCACCGCATTACCCCGCGAAACCAACGGTTTCGGCGATATCTTCGGCGGCTGGCTGGTCGCCCAGATGGACCTCGCCGGCACCGCCATGGCCAGCCGCGTCGCCGGTGGCCGGGTCGCCACCGTGGCGATCGATCGCATGGCCTTCCTGGTGCCGGTGGCTGTCGGCGCACAGTTGTCTTTCTATACCCAGACCCTGGAAATCGGCCGCAGCTCGATCCAGATGATGGTCGAGGTGTGGAGCGACGACCCGCTCTCCAGCGAATGGCGCAAGGTCACCGAGGCGGTCTTCGTCTTCGTCGCCATCGACGGCAGTGGCCGCACCCGCTCGGTACCGCCTCGTCGCTGAGCCGGGTGCGCGGTAAACTCGCTGAATCACGCAAGGTCCAACCCTTACGTCACTTCATCGAGATCAACGCATGTCCACACCCAAGGTCGAATCGGAACAACACGGCGAACTCAACTGCTGGCGCATCACCAGCGACAGCGCCGAGCTGCTGGTGGCCCAGCAGGGTGCGCAGGTGCTGAGCTACCAGCGACTGGGCGAGCCTCCCCTCCTCTGGCTGAGCGACCAGGCCCTGTTCAACCACGGCAAGTCGGTACGCGCCGGTGTTCCGGTGTGCTGGCCGTGGTTCGGCAACCTGCAGCGCAATCCCGAAGCCGTACGCCAGCAGGTCAACGGCAGCGAGGCTCCGGCCCATGGCCTGGTCCGCGGCCGCGACTGGCAACTGCTCGGCATCGACAGCAGCGACGAGGCCCTGCAACTGTCCTTCACCCTCCCGGAAACCCAGGGCGACCTGCCCGGCTGGCCGCATCGGGTCGAGCTGACCCTCGATATCCGCATGGGCGAGCATCTGAGCCTCGATCTCACCAGCCGCAACCTGGGCAGCGCGCCCGTCACCCTGAGCCAGGCGCTGCACAGCTACTTCGCGGTCAGCGACGTGCGTTCGGTGAGCGTCGAAGGGGTGAAAGGCCGGGACTACATCGAGACCCTCGCGGACTGGGAACAACGCACCCAGCAGGCAGACCTGACCTTCAGCGGCGAGACCGACCGCATCTACCTCGATACGCCGGCCGAACTGGCCATCGTCGATCCGGCGTGGAACCGCCGCGTGCGGGTCAGCACCCGGGGTTCGCGTTCGGCGGTGATCTGGAACCCCTGGACCGAGCGTGCCGCGCAGTTACCGGACATGGCTGATGATGGCTGGCAACGCATGCTGTGCATCGAGACGGCGAATGTCTGGGACGATGTGGTGGAACTGGCACCGGGAGCCAGCCACACGCTAGGCCTGACCCTGGCCAGCGAGCAAATCTGAGAAAAGCGACGCGGACCCTGCGGGGTCTGCGTCGCTTACAGATCCGAGTCTTCTACTACCCGCACTTTCCCTGCATCCATGGCATAAGCCGCATCCGCCAGATCATTGCTGACCTTCTCCACCTTCAGCGTCCCGCTGACCCACAGCGGCGTATAGATGTCCGCCAGTTTCACGCCTTTCGGATAGCGCACCAGCACCAGCTGATTAGGCGGCGGCGGCGGCACGTGGATGCACGCACCAGGATAAGGGACGAGGAAGAACAGCGTGCTATTGCCCTTGGCATCGGCCTCCAGCGGTACCGGATAGCCGCCAAGGCGGATGGACTTGCCGTTCATGGTCGCCACGGTCTTGGTCGAATACATCACCGCCGGCAGGCCCTTGCTCTGCTTCAAGCCACCCTTGGCATCGAAGGTGCCCTTGGCTTCCGGGGAGTTGTGGTCGATTTCCGGCATTTCTTCCAGGGCTTTCTGGTCCGACTTGGGCATCAGCTCCAGCCAGTCGGTCTCGGGCAACTCGGCTCGGGCGAGAGTGCTGCACAGCAGCAGGGGAATCAGGAAAAGCGCACGCATGAAAAAGCTCGGCAACCGTAGGAAAAGTTGCCGAGCATTCTAGCCCGGAGTCAGCTCTTTTTGATGAAACCGTAGATCACCAGCAGGATGATCGCGCCCACCAGTGCGCCGAAGAAACCGGCTGCCTGACCCGCCTGGTAGATGCCCAGGGCCTGGCCGCCGTAAGTCGCCGCCAGCGAGCCGCCGATACCCAGCAGGATGGTCATGATCCAGCCCATGCTGTCGTCGCCGGGCTTGAGAAAACGCGCCAGCAGACCAACGATCAGGCCGATGAAGATGGTTCCGATGATACCCATGGCAATCCCTCTGATGATGAATGCGCCACCCAAGCCTAGTCAGTGCTTCGGTGTCCTGCCATCAGAGGGTTGCCGGCGGGAGAGGTTCAGCTCAACCCGCGATGAGGGCTTCGACCTGCTGGATCTTCTGCTCCAGCGTGGCCAGGTCGCTGCAGCGCAGGGTGGCGTGACCGACCTTGCGTCCGACCTTGAAGGCCTTGCCGTAGTGGTGCAGGTGGCAATCGTCGATGGCGACCACTTTATCCACAGGCGGGACTGCGCCGATGAAGTTGAGCATGGCGCTTTCGCCGACCTTGGCCGTCGAGCCCAGCGGCAGGCCGGCCACGGCCCGCAAGTGGTTCTCGAACTGGCTGCACTCGGCGCCTTCGATGGTCCAGTGCCCGGAGTTGTGGACCCGCGGGGCGATCTCGTTGGCTTTCAGGCCACCATCGACTTCGAAGAATTCGAAGGCCAGCACGCCAACGTAGTCCAGCTTCTCCAGGACGCGACCGGCGTAGTCCTCGGCCAGGGCCTGCAGCGGATGCTCGCTGCTGGCGACCGACAGGCGCAGGATGCCGCTCTCGTGGGTGTTGTGCACCAGCGGGTAGAAGCGGGTTTCACCGTCGCGGGCACGCACGGCGACCAGCGAGACTTCACCGCTGAACGGCACGAAGCCTTCCAGCAGGCACGGCACACTGCCCAGTTCGGCGAAGGTGTCGACCACGTCGGCGGCGCTGCGCAGGACCTTCTGGCCCTTGCCGTCGTAACCCAGGGTGCGGGTCTTGAGCACGGCCGGCAGGCCGATGCTGGCCACGGCGGCGTCCAGGTCGGCTTGCGACTGGATGTCGGCGAAGGCCGGGGTCGGGATGCCCAGGTCCTTGAACATGCTCTTCTCGAACCAGCGATCGCGGGCGATGCGCAGCGCTTCGGCGCTCGGGTAGACCGGCACGAACTGCGACAGGAAAGCCACGGTCTCGGCCGGCACGCTTTCGAACTCGAAGGTCACCAGGTCAACTTCGTCGGCCAGCTGGCGCAGGTGGTCCTGGTCGCCGTAGTCGGCGCGCAGGTGCTCGCCCAACGGGGCGGCGCAGGCGTCCGGGGCCGGGTCGAGGAAGGCGAAGTTCATGCCCAGCGGGGTGCCCGCCAGGGCCAGCATGCGACCGAGCTGGCCGCCACCGATTACACCGATCTTCATGCGTGTGACCTCAGGCCTGACGCGGGTCTGGATTGTCCAGAACGCTGTCTGTCTGTTCTGCGCGGAACTGCTTCAGCACAGTGTGGAACTGCGGGTGCTTGGCGCCGAGGATGCTCGCCGAAAGCAGCGCGGCGTTGATCGCACCGGCCTTGCCGATGGCCAGGGTCGCCACCGGGATACCGGCGGGCATCTGCACGATGGACAGCAGCGAGTCGACGCCGGACAGCATCGACGACTGCACCGGCACGCCCAGCACCGGCAGGTGGGTCTTGGCGGCGCACATGCCCGGCAGGTGGGCAGCGCCCCCGGCTCCGGCGATGATCACCTCGATACCGCGGCCTTCCGCCTCTTCGGCGTACTGGAACAGCAGATCCGGGGTGCGGTGGGCGGAAACCACCTTCACTTCGTAGGGAATGCCGAGTTTTTCCAGCATATCGGCGGTGTGGCTAAGGGTGGACCAATCGGACTTGGAGCCCATGATCACGCCAACCAGTGCACTCATCGTCGAGCCTCTCCTGCAAGCGTCTTGTGACGCGCCAAAAGCAACGAGCCACGCAGGAAGACCGGCGTGGCTCGTCATACGGATTCTGAATCGACCGGGTCGGCCGAAGGCGCGGGATTATAGCGCAGTCGGGGCCGGGGCGCCCAGCCCCGTTGGTAAGCTCGAAAACTACCCCGCTGACAGGCTTCCAGATGCTCCGGCGTGCGGCTTGGGGACTACTGTCGCAGCCATCCGAAGCCGAACGTCAAGGATGACATCATGCGCAAACACCTCCGCACCACCCTGCCACTGGCCCTCGCCGCCATGTTCCACGCCACTTTCGCCGGCGCCGATCACCGCTCCCTGACCATCTGGGCCTTTGTCCACGATGAGTTGGCGGACATTTCCGACGAGCAACTGCACCAGGACTACTTCGCCAACTGGCTGGTGGAGATGCGCGAGATCCAGGACGTCCCCATCGAGATTCATTTCCGCCGCCAGACCCCAGGCCTGACCGACCTTTCCTACAGCGAGATGGATGGGCTGAATGCCCTCTCCGCCTGGTCCGACGCCACTGCAGCCTGGCACCGACAGCAGAACCAGCCGGGCGGGATGATCCGCTACCTGTTGTTGACCCGCAGCCCGCTGGACAAGGAAGGCACCACCCTGGGCCTGGCCCACCAGACCGGCACCGCCGCCATCGCCTCGATTCATTCCTACGCCACCGCCGGCCACGAACTGGGCCATACCCTAAGCGCCACGCACGAAGCGTCCGAAGTGCTGTTCAATGGCTGGTTCTGCGAGACCTACATGTTTCCGACCCGGCTCAGCATCCGCTCCAATTGCTACCGCTATTCGGAGAAGAACCGGGAGAACATCGCCACCTACCTCAAACGCCTGCGGCACTGACCATGCCAGGCTCCTGCCGACCCGATTCGAGCTTGCGCCAGAGCAGGCGCACATTGGCCTTGCGCACCAGGGCACAGCGATACAGACGGATCTCCAGCGGCACGTGCCACTGGGGACCGCCACAGATCACCAGTTCGCCTCGCTCCAGCTCGGCCCGCGCCGACAGACGTGGCACCCAGGCGATGCCCAGGCCTTCCAGGGCCATGCTTTTCAGGCTGTCGGCCATGGCGGTCTCGTAGACCGTGGTGAAACGCAGGTTGCGCTGGCGCAGCAGCAGGTTCACCGAACGACCGAGGAAAGCACCGGCGCTGTAGGCCAGCAGCGGCACACTGCCTTCTCCCTCCAGATCGAACAGCGGCTGGCCATCCGCACCGGCGGCGCAGACTGGCAGCATCTCCGTGTGTCCCAGGTGCAGCGAGGGGAAGATTTCCGCGTCCATCTGCAGGGCGGCGTCCGGGTCGTAGAACGCCAGCATCAGGTCGCATCCGCCTTCGCGCAGGGCATGCACGGCATCGCCGACGTTGGTTGCCACCAAGCGCGTAGCGATATTGAGGCCGTCATTGCGCAACTGGGCGATCCAGCGCGGGAAGAAACCCAGGGCCAGGGAGTGCGCCGCAGCAACCTGAATCACCTCGCCCTGACCGCCTTCAAGGTGGTGCAAATGGCGAAGAACTTCGCTCAACTGGTCGACAACGGTACGGGCAGTGACGAGAAACAGCTGGCCGGCTGCGGTCAGTTCGACCGGCGTTCGCGAGCGGTTGACCAAGGTCAGCCCCAGCGCCGCCTCAAGGCTGCGGATACGCCGGCTGAACGCAGGCTGGGTGACGAAGCGGCGCTCGGCGGCCTGGGAAAAACTGCGCGTCGCGGCCAGGGCGCTGAAATCTTCCAGCCATTTGCTTTCAAGGTTCATCGGTCACTGCTCCAAAAACATGCACCAAAATGGCACACGCTCGAACGAGGAAGAACGTCACATGAGGCGTTATGCCGTTTGTGCATAGGTTAGCGTGCAACAGCATTGGCAGCAAAATGGCCTGCGCCCCTACGATTAGCGCCATTCCGGCACATGCCGGGTTATTTCGAGATGATACTCATCATGTCCGCTGCTGCATCGTTCCGCGTTGAAAAAGACCTGCTTGGTACCCTGGAAGTCCCTGCAGATGCCTACTACGGCATCCAGACCCTGCGCGCTGCCAACAACTTCCACCTCTCCGGTGTTCCGCTGTCGCACTACCCGAAGCTGGTCGTGGCCCTGGCCATGGTCAAGCAGGCCGCTGCCGACGCCAACCGTGAGCTGGGTCACCTGAGCGATGCCAAGCACGCCGCCATCAGCGAGGCCTGCGCCCGCCTGATCCGCGGTGATTTCCACGAGCAGTTCGTGGTCGACATGATCCAGGGCGGTGCTGGTACTTCTACCAACATGAACGCCAACGAAGTCATCGCCAACATCGCGCTGGAGGCCATGGGCCACCAGAAAGGCGAGTACAAATACCTGCACCCGAACAACGACGTGAACATGGCGCAGTCGACCAACGACGCCTACCCGACCGCGATCCGCCTGGGTCTGCTGCTGGGTCACGACGCACTGCTGGCCAGCCTCGACAGCCTGATCCAGGCCTTCGCTGCCAAGGGTGAAGAATTCAGCCACGTACTGAAGATGGGTCGTACCCAGCTGCAGGACGCGGTACCGATGACCCTGGGCCAGGAATTCCGCGCCTTCGCCACCACCCTGACCGAAGACCTGAACCGCCTGCGTACCCTGGCTCCGGAAGTACTGACCGAAGTTAACCTGGGCGGTACCGCCATCGGTACCGGCATCAACGCCGACCCGGGCTACCAGGCCCTGGCCGTACAGCGCCTGGCCACCATCAGCGGCCAGCCACTGGTACCGGCTGCCGACCTGATCGAAGCTACCTCGGACATGGGCGCCTTCGTGCTGTTCTCCGGCATGCTCAAGCGTACCGCGGTCAAGCTGTCGAAGATCTGCAACGACCTGCGCCTGCTGTCCAGCGGCCCGCGCACCGGCATCAACGAGATCAACCTGCCGGCGCGCCAGCCAGGCAGCTCGATCATGCCAGGCAAGGTTAACCCGGTTATTCCTGAGGCCGTCAACCAGGTGGCCTTCGCCATCATGGGCAACGACCTGGCCCTGACCGTCGCGGCCGAAGGTGGCCAGCTGCAGCTGAACGTCATGGAACCGCTGATCGCCTACAAGATCTTCGACTCCATCCGCCTGCTGCAACGCGCCATGGACATGCTGCGCGAGCACTGCATCGTCGGCATCACCGCCAACGAACAGCGCTGCCGTGAACTGGTAGAGCACTCGATCGGCCTGGTCACCGCCCTGAACCCGTACATCGGCTACGAAAACGCCACCCGTATCGCCCGCGTTGCCCTGGAAACCGGCCGCGGCGTACTGGAACTGGTGCGCGAAGAACAGCTGCTGGACGAAGCGATGCTCAACGACATCCTGCGTCCAGAAAACATGATCGCTCCGCGTCTGGTTCCGCTGAAGGCGTAACCACCCGCGACAACCGTCTCACCAGGTCGAGGGACTAGACACCTCTCACCTTTCAAGGGCCCATGGCTTACACCCCTGGGTCCTTTTTTTATGCCTGCGAAATACCCTGCCACGCGATTCGTCTTACAGCCTTTCTCCGGATGTCGTACTGTGCCCGGCTACGAACAAGACCGACCATGGAGAATGGCGCATGATTTCGGCGTCCCCCCGCCCCGCCCACAGCATCATGGTGCTGTACACCGGCGGCACCATCGGCATGCAAGCCAGTGCCAACGGCCTGACCCCCGCTTCCGGTTTCGAGCAGCGCATGCGCGACGGGTTATCCACAAGGACCGACCTGGCTCCGTGGCGCTTCCGCGAAATGGCACCGCTGATCGACAGCGCCAACATGACGCCGCAGTACTGGCTGCGCCTGCGCACGGCGATCATCGAGGCGGTGGACGCCGGCTGCGATGCCGTGCTGGTGCTGCATGGCACCGACACCCTGGCCTACAGCGCGGCAGCCATGACCTTCCAGTTGCTCGGCCTGGACGTGCCGGTGCTGTTCACCGGTTCGATGCTGCCGGCGGGCGTGGATGACAGCGATGCCTGGGAAAACCTCACCGGTGCCCTGGAAGCCCTGACGGCTGGCCAGCCGGCCGGGGTGCAGCTGTTCTTCCATGGTCACCTGCTACCGCCACACCGCACCGCCAAGGTGCGCAGCTATGGACGGCAGCCCTTTGTTGCCCTCGACCGCAACGCGACGGCGGATGAAACCATCGCGCTGCCGACAACACTGGACTATCGTCAGCCACGCCAGCCTGTGGATATCGTCGTGCTGCCCTTGGTCCCCGGCATTTCTGCGGATCTGCTGCGGGCAGTTATCCACAGCGGCGCGCAGGGCCTGATCCTGGAGTGCTTCGGCAGCGGCACCGGCCCAAGTGACGATGCGGACTTCCTTGCCGCCCTGGAGCAGGCGCACTCACGCGACCTGGTGGTGGTCGCGATCACCCAGTGCCATGAAGGCGGCGTCGAGCTGGACATCTACGAGGCCGGCAGCCGCCTGCGCCAGGCCGGCGTACTCTCCGGCGGCGGCATGACCCGCGAAGCGGCGTTCGGCAAGCTGCAACTGCTGCTCGGCAGCGGCCTGCCGGTGGAGGATGTGCGTCGCTTGGTGGAACAGGACCTGGCCGGCGAATTGCGCTGAAGGCATGCAATTTGCTCGCTCCCCGAACAGTCCATCAGCCCGGTATCGAGCATGCTGCACTCCCACCTGACCACCCTGAACGCGGTTTCCCTGGTCCTGCAGACCTTCCAGGACCAGGGGCTGGCCGACGATGCCCTGCTGCACGGCAGCGGCATCAGCGCAGCCGACCTGGGGCGCGCCGACCCGCGTATCACCACCCGCCAGGAAATGCAGGTCTGCGCCAACGCGGTCGCCCGGCGGCGCGATATCGGCCTTGAACTGGGACGCCGCATGCACGTTTCGTCCTACGGCATGCTCGGCTATGCCCTGCTCTCCAGTGCCACCTTAGGTGACGCTTTGCGCCTGGCGCTGCACTACCCCGCGCTGTTGGGAACACTTTTCCGCCTGCGCCTGATCGAGGACGGCAAGCGTATCTGGTTCAGCGCCAGCGACTACCGTGAGGAGCCACAGCTGGCGGCATTCAATGCCGAGTTCTGCCTGGTGTCGCTGAAGGTCATCTGCGACGACCTGCTGGGGCAGCCGCTGCCGCTGCTCGGTGCGCGCTTCGCCCATGCCCAGCCGGACTATCACGCCCAGTACGTGACAACCTTCACCTGTCCGCTGCACTTCGCCGCCGACGACAACGCCTTCGCCTTCGACCGGGCCTGGCTGGACCAACCCCTGCCGCTGGCAGACCTGGTGACCCACCGGGCGATGAGCGAGCGTTGCCGACAGTTGAACCTGGAATTCACCGGGCGCCAGGCATGGCTCGGCAAGATCCGCCAACTGCTCGTCGACCAACTGGACGCGCCGCCCGGGCTGGAAGGCCTGGCGCGGCAGATGAACTGCTCATCGCGAACCTTGCGTCGCCATCTGGCTGAAATGGGCAGTAGCTACCAGCAATTGCTCGATGAACTACGCTTCGAGCGGGCCAAGCAACTGCTGGCCGAGGGGCAGATGCCGATCTACCGGATCGCCGAGGTGCTGGGGTTCAGCGAGACGGCCAGTTTCCGCCATGCGTTCATGCGTTGGAGCGGAGTGGCTCCCAGCCATTTCAGGGCCTGACAGACACCGAATCAAATCCGGTCACCGGCCTTGGCCATTTCGATCCCCTTTTGGCCGTTTGCGCCGTTCTGCTTCACCGCGTCGCCCCGCACCATTCGGGAAAAACGCCAGTGATTTGGAGAACAACAATGCTGACGATCTATTCCGATGACCACCGCCTGCACCACGGCCGCTGCGAGCTGATCGACGGCCAGCTCAAGCCTTGCTTCGAGATGCCTTCGCGCGCCGACCACGTCCTGGATCGGGTCAAGGCGCGCAATATCGGCCCCATCAGCGGCCCCACCGACTTCGGCCGCGCGCCCCTGCAACGGGTGCACAGCGCCGACTACCTGGCCTTCTTCGAGGGTGCCTGGGCACGCTGGGCCGAGCTGGAACGCGACGGCGACCTGCTGCCGTTCACCTGGCCAGCCCGCACCCTGCGCCGGGTCAAGCCCACCAGCCTGCTGGGCGAACTGGGCTACTACAGCTTCGACGCCGGTGCACCGATCACCGCCGGTACCTGGCAGGCCGCCTACAGCGCGGCGCAGGTCGCCCTTACTGCCCAGGCCGCGATCCAGGCCGGTGCCCATAGCGCCTTCGCTCTCTGCCGTCCGCCGGGACACCACGCCGCCAGCGACGTGATGGGTGGCTACTGCTACCTGAACAACGCCGCGATCGCCGCCCAGGCCTTCCTTGACCAGGGCCACAAGCGCGTGGCGATCCTCGATGTCGACTACCACCACGGCAACGGCACCCAGGAGATCTTCTACCAGCGTAACGACGTGTTCTTCGCCTCGATCCACGGCGATCCGCAAGCGGAATTCCCGTTCTTCCTCGGCTATGCCGACGAACACGGCGAAGGCGACGGCGAGGGCTACAACGTCAACTACCCGCTGCCCGCCGGCAGCGACTGGGCAGCCTGGAGTGCTGCCCTCGACCAGGCCTGCGCCCGCATCGACGCCTACGCACCGGACGTGCTGGTGATTTCCCTGGGCGTCGACACCTTCAAGGACGACCCCATCTCCCAGTTCAAGCTCGACAGCCCCGACTACCTGGCCATGGGCGAACGCATCGCGCGCCTGGGCAAGCCGACCCTGTTCGTCATGGAGGGTGGCTACGCAGTGGAAGAAATCGGCATCAACGCCGTGAACGTTCTCGAAGGTTTCGAACGCGCCCAACAGGAAGCCCACGCATGACCCGACTCAAGCGACTGCTCGCCCCCCTGCTGTGTACCACCCTGCTCGCCGGCAGCCTCCAGGCCGTCGCCGAGCAGCGTACCTTGCGGGTCTACAACTGGTTCGACTACATCACCCCGCAAACCCTGACCGACTTCCAGAAGGACGGCCAGGTCAAGCTGGTCTACGACATCTTCGATACCAACGAGGCGCTGGAAGCCAAGCTGCTCACCGGCAACTCCGGCTACGACGTGGTGGTGCCGTCCAACGTGTTCCTCGCCAAGCAGATCGAAGCCGGCGTGTTCCAGCCGCTGGACCGCAGCAAGCTGCCCAACTGGCAGCACCTGGATCCGGCGCTGATGAAGCTGATCGAAGCCAACGACCCGGGCAACAAGTTCGCCGTGCCGTACATGTACGGCACCGTGCTGATCGGCTTCAACCCGGCCAAGGTCAAGGCCGCCCTGGGCGACAACGCGCCGGTGGACAGCTGGGACCTGATCTTCAAGGAAGAGAACATCGCCAAGCTCAAGCAGTGCGGCGTGGCGCTGCTCGATTCACCGTCGGAAATCATGCCGCTGGCCTTGCAGTACCTGGGCCTGCCACCTAACAGCGACAAGCCGGCCGACTACAAGAAGGCCGAGGAACTGATGCTGAAGATCCGGCCGTACATCACCTATTTCCACTCGTCGAAGTACATGGCCGACATCGCCAACGGCGACATCTGCGTGGCGGTGGGTTATTCCGGCAGCTTCTCGCAGGCCGCCAACCGCGCCATCGAGGCGAAGAACGGCGTGGTGGTGGACATGCGCCTGCCGAAGGAAGGCGCGCCGATCTGGTTCGACATGCTGGCGATTCCGAAGGGCGCGGCGAATCCGGAGGATGCCCATGCGTTCATCAACTACCTGCTGCAACCGAAGGTGATTGCGCCGATCAGCGACTTCGTCGGCTACCCGAACCCGAACAAGGACGCCACCGACCTGGTCGCCCCGGCGATCCGCAACAACCCGAACCTGTACCCGACGGCGGAGGCGATGACCAAGCTCTATACCTTGCAGCCGCTGAATCGTGACGGCGAGCGGGCGCGGACCAGAGCCTGGACCAAGATCAAGGCAGGAACCTAGGTTGAGAAAGCCAGCTCCACAGAGTTCGGCAGCGCCGCGGACCCTGTGGGAGCTGGCTTGCCAGCGATAGGGCCCTGAAGAACACCAGGTATCTTCATCCCTTCCACACCTTCCTCAGCTTGCCCAGCGCCTCGGCAATCCCGGCCTCCCCCACCGCCGCAAATCCCAGCACCAGTCCCGCCGTCTTATCCACAGCCCGATCCGGCTCGCAGAACCAGTAATCCCCCAGCCCGTTCAGCTCCACCCCCACTTCCAAAGCCTTTTCCACCAGCCAGCGCTCATGGGCGGAGTTATCCACATCCACCTTGACGTGCAAGCCAGCGACCATTTCCGGCAATCCCCCGACCCCGGGAATATCCACAGGCCACCCGGCCAGCAAGGCGTTGCGCCGTACCAGCGCTGCCCGGCGCATACGGCGGATATGCCGCTGGAAGTGCCCCTGAGCCATGAACTGCGCCATCACCGCCTGGGTTCCCACTTCCGAATGCCGCACCATCAGCGCGCGGCAGCGCGAAAACGGCTGCACCAGTTGCCGTGGCAATACCAGGTAGCCCAAGCGTAGGGCCGGAAACGCCACCTTGCTGAAGGTGCCGACATACAACACCCGGCCACCACGGTCCAACGCCGCCAGCGGAGCCAGGGGCGCGCCGCTGTAGCGGTACTCGCTGTCGTAGTCATCCTCGACGATCCAGCCGTCGTTGCGCTCGGCCCAGGCCAGCAGCTCCAGGCGACGGGCCAGGCTCATCACCACCCCGGTGGGGTATTGGTGGGATGGCGTGACATAGGCCAGGCGGCAATTGCTCAAGCGGGACAGCGCGGCGCAATCCAGCCCATCGTTATCCACAGCCACGCCGTGCACTGCCGCCCCGGTCAAGGCGAAGGCGCAAGCGGCCGCCCGATAGCCTGGGTTTTCCACAGCCACGGCCGCCCCCGGCTCCAGCAGCAGCTGTGCACAAAGGCTTATCGCCTGCTGTGCGCCGGAGGTGATCACAATTTGTTCAGGCGTGCAGGAAAGTCCGCGCGATCGACGCAGATAGGCCGCAATGAGTTCCCGCAGCAGCGGTTCCCCGGCCGGATCGCCGTAACCCAACGCCGCCATCCCGGGATTTCGCCAGAAACCCGCCTGCAGCTTGGCCCAGACCTCGAAAGGGAACAGATCGTAAGCCGGCACGCCGACGCGAAACGCCCGTGGCGGCCCACTTCTTGGCGTAGGCAAATGATGGGTTTCCAAGCGAAAAAGCGGCGCTGTGTGGATAACTTTACTGGACGAATCACCAGTATTTTCAGACGAAAATGTGGATAACCCTGTAGATAAACCCCGGGATAACCCTGTGGATACTTTTGTGGACAGTTTTGGCAGCTGGCTGACATAGGTCCCGTCACCGACCCGGCTTTCGATGAAGCCCTCGGCGTACAGCTGGTCGTAGGCACGTACCACGCTGTTGCGCGACAGGCCGAGGATCGCCGCCATGTCCCGGCTCGCCGGCAGGCGCGTGCCGCTGCCGAGGCGACCGTCCAGCACCCGCACGCGCAACGCCTGGTACAGCTGGCGGCTCAGGCCCTGGCGGCGGTCGAGGACGATGCCGGACGGATCGAAAGGCAGGGAAACGGACGGCTCGACCATGATCAATGGACCTACGAAATTGACAAGGAATGGCTCTTACTCTGAACCAATAGCCTGCCTAGGATTGCTCCCACTCGCCAAGGGATTTTTTCCATGTACACACCCAGCGCTTTCAAAGACGACGACCTGCAACGCCAGCTCGACCATATCGCCAATACCCGTCTGGCGCTGCTGGTCAGCAATGGCGAGCAGGGCCTGCAAGCCAGCCATGTGCCGCTGCTGCTGGACCCGACCGCCGGTGCCAAGGGCACGCTCTACGGTCATCTTGCCCGTGGCAACAAGCAGTGGCGCGACCTGGAAAGCGGCGCCGAGGTCCTGCTGGTGTTTCCCGGCGCCGACGCCTACGTGAGCCCTGGCTACTATCCGAGCAAGGCACAAGACCCGCGCACCGTACCGACCTGGAACTACGTTTCGGTGCATGCCTGGGGCGCCCCGCAGGTTATCCACAGCCCGGATCGCCTGCTGGACATCGTCCGCCGCCTGAGCGACCACCACGAACAAGGCCGCGCCCGCCCCTGGTCGGTAGACGATGCACCGGCCGACTATTTGGAGGGCATGCTCAAGGCCATCGTCGGCTTCGCAGTGCCCATCGAGCGCCTGCAATGCAGCCGCAAGCTGAGCCAGAACCGCTCGACCATCGACCACGAAGGTGTGCGCAGCGGCCTGGCCGCCAGCGCCGACCCGCTGGACAACCACCTCGCTGCGCTGATGCAGCAACCCTGAAGGAACGCGTCACATGTCCAACGTACAGATCCTCCCGGTTACCGCCGCCAGCCACGATGCCTGGTACCCGCTGTGGCAGGCGTACCTGCGCTTCTATGAAACCTCGCTGGCCGATGAAGTCAGTGCCGTCACCTGGCAGCGTTTCCTCGATCCGGCCGAGCCCACCAACGCGGCCCTGGCCTGGGTCGACGGCGAGGCGGTGGGCATGGTCCATTGGATCTACCATCGTTCCAACTGGTCTGTGGAAAACTCCTGCTACCTGCAGGATCTTTACGTCGACGGCCAGCAGCGTGGCCTGGGCATCGGCCGCAAGCTGATCGAGCATGTCTATGCCGCGGCTGCAGAGGCTGGCTGCGTCAAGGTCCACTGGCTGACCCACGAAACCAACGCCACCGCGATTTCCCTGTATGAGCAGGTCGCCGAGCGGCCTGGCTTCATCCAGTTCCGCAAACAGATTCCATAAGCCGAGGTGCATCGATGAGCAGCAATCTGAACTGGCATCCGGCCAGGGAGCCCCAGGCCGAGCCGCTGACCGGCCGCTTCATCCGCCTGGAAAAACTCGATCCGCGCCAGCATGGCGACGATCTCTGGGAAGTCCTGCAAGGCCGCGACGCCGACACCGCGCTGTGGGATTACCTGCCTTACGGCCCGTTTACCGAGCGTGCGCCCTTCGATCAATGGCTGGAAGGCAATGCCGCCAGCCGCGACCCGCTGTTCTACAGCGTGGTCGACCTGGCCAGCGGGCAGGTCCAGGGCATTCTCAGCCTGATGTCCATCGTCCCGGCCCAGGGCCGCATCGAGATCGGGCATATCGCCTTCGGCGCGGCCATGCAGCGCACGCCCAAGGGCACCGAGGCGGTGTATCTGCTGGGCAGGCTGTCGTTCGAGCTGGGCAATCGCCGCCTGGAGTGGAAGTGCAACAACGCCAACGCGCGCTCCAAACGGGCGGCGGAGCGTTTCGGCTTCACCTACGAGGGCGTGTTCCGCAAGCATATGGTGGTCAAGGACCAGAACCGCGATACGGCCTGGTACTCGATTACCGATGACGAATGGCCGGCGATCGCGGCCGGGTTCGAGCGCTGGTTGAGCGCGGAGAACCAGCGGCCGGAGGGTCAGCTCAGGACGCTGGAGGAGTGCCGGGTCTAGTCTTTGGGGCTGCTTTGCAGCCCTTCGCGAGCAAGCTCGCTCCCACAGACTCAACGTGGGAGCGAGCTTGCTCGCGAAGGGCCGCAAAGCGGCCCCAATAATGAAGACTTACTTCAGTTGCTTGGCCAACAACTCGATATGCTCCGGACCGATACCGCAGCAACCACCCAGCAAACTGGCGCCACGTTGGCGCCAGTTCTGTGTCCAGTGCAGGTAGCCCGGCGGATCGAGGTCTTCGCGCAGTTCATCGAGACCGTCGTTGGCCGTGGCGTCCTTCGGCTGCGGCGGGAACGCGTTGGCGTAGGCACCGACGGAGATATCCACAGCCAGGCGCTGGAAGGTCGCCAGGGCTGCGTCGATGGCATCGCCAATCACTTCCGGCTGGCTGCAATTGAACAGCAGGGTCTGCACGCCCAGCGCCGCCACGGCTTCGGCCGCTTCACTGACCGGCTCGCCGGAACGCAGGCGCGGCACGTTATCCACATCCTCGTCCTGCAGGGTGAACGACACCCAGAACGGCTTGCCATCCTGCGGCAGGCCGGCACGGATCGCCCGGACCTCGGCAATGGCGCTCTGGGTTTCCGCCAGCCACAGATCGACATGCTCGGACAGGCCTTCCACCAGCGGGGTCAGCACTTCACCGACGCGCTCTGGCTGGTACAGGTCCGGACGGTAGGAACCGAACAACGGCGGCAACGAACCGGCAACCCGGACCTTTTGCGGGCCGGCATCCGCTGCAGCGCGGGCCAGTTGCCCGGCGGTACTGGCCAGGGCGCGGCCTTCAGCCTTGAAGCGCTCCTCGCCAATATGGAAGGGCACCACGGCGTAGCTGTTGCTGGTGATCACCTGGGCACCCGCATCGATATACGCCCGATGCACCGCCACCACTGCTTCCGGCGCCTCGCTCAACGCGAGCGCCGACCACTCCGGCTGACGGAACGGCGCACCACGGCGCGCCAGTTCGCGACCCATGCCGCCATCGAGAATGACCAACGACTTTTCGCCCATATAACACTCGCTTCTATAAATATAAATAAAACGTATTAGTGCCTTATTACTTATAACTATTTAATACCTGTCACGTTTTGTCTTACAACTTTTTCCGGTGATTCCCATGCAACTTTCCTCCCTGTTGGGCGCGGGCCTGCTGGCCTTGACCGCTGCCACCCAAGCCTTCGCCGGCGCCACCCTGGACCGCGTGGAATCCCGTAAGGAACTGGTCAACGTGCTGATGGAAAGTTATCCACCGTTCTCCTTCCTCAACGAGCAGAACCAACTGGATGGCTTCGACGTCGACGTGGCAAAGGCCGTCGCCGACAAGCTGGGCGTCAAGCTGCGCCTGGAAACCCCGTCCTGGGACGTGATCGCCGCCGGCCGCTGGAGCGGTCGCTACGACATCTGCATCTGCTCCATGACCCCGAGCAAGGCCCGCGCCGAAGTCTTCGATTTCCCGGTGGAGTACTACGCCTCGCCGGCGGTGATCGTGGTCAATGCCAAGGACGAGCGCATCCACTCGGCCAAGGACCTGAACGGCCTCAAGGTCGGCCTGACCAGCGCTTCAAGCTACGAGAGCTACCTGAACAAGAACCTGGTGATCGAAGGTGCCGAGGACCAGAAGATCGACTACCCGTTCGAAGCCGTGCAGATCGCCCCGTACGACACCGACAACGTCGCCTTCCAGGACCTCGGCCTGGGCGCCGGCAAGCGCCTGGATGCCATCCTCACCAACCTGGTCACCGCCAAGCCGCGCCTGAACCAGGACCAGCGCTTCAAACTGGCCGGCGCGCCGCTGTATGAAGAGCCGAACTCGGTCGCCATCGAAAAGGGCGATGCCGAGTGGGACGCCAAGGTTCGCGAAGTCTTCGCCCAGCTGAAAGCCGATGGCACGCTGGCCAGGCTGTCGAACAAATGGATCGGTGCCGACATCAGTAAATGAGTGCTCACGAACCCTCGCCAAAGCCCGCCGCCACGCGCGCGGGCCTGCCGCTACCGGGCTTCCGGACGCGGCTGTACCTGACCTGGCTGGTCCTGCTGGCGATCTTCGTCGGCTTCTTCCTGAGTTTTGATCTGAAGTTTTCGATCATCATCGAGAAGTTTCCCAACCTGGCCGGCTTCAAACTCGGCCCGAACGGCTTCCTGCAGGGCGCGGCGCTGACCCTGTTCCTCTGCCTGTGCTCGATGTTCTGCTCGGTGGCGCTGGGCTTCGCTGCAGCCCTGGCGCGCTTGTCACAAAGCGCGGTGCTGCTGGGAGTCGCCAGCTTCTACACCTCGTTCTTCCGCGGTACGCCGCTGCTGATCCAGATCCTCCTGATCTACCTCGGCCTGCCGCAGATCGGCCTGGTGCCGGGAGCGATCAGCGCGGGGATCATCGCCCTGTCGCTGAACTACGGCGCCTACCTCAGCGAGATCTTCCGCGCCGGCATCCTCGGCGTCGCCCAAGGCCAGCGCCAGGCGGCACTGGCCCTGGGCATGAAGCCCGCGACCATCTTCTGGCACATCACCCTGCCCCAGGCCATGCGCACCATCATCCCGCCGGGCGCCAACCAGTTCATCTCGATGCTCAAGGACTCGTCACTGATCTCGGTGATGGGGGTGTGGGAAGTGATGTTCCTGGCGCAGTCGTATGGGCGTTCGAGCTATCGCTACCTGGAGATGCTGACCACGGCGGCGCTGATCTACTGGTTGTTGTCGGTGGCGCTGGAGTTGGTGCAGGCGCGGTTGGAGGGGCATTTCGGCAAGGGCTTCGAGCGGTAATCCTATTTGAGATCACTGCGTCTCCTGTGGGAGCGGGTTCACCCGCGATTACGATGCTGAACTCACCGACGCCATCGCGGGTAAACCCGCTCCCACAGAGTCCGTGCCGCTCCGAAGCTGCGTCAGAACGATTTCGCTTGGATATGCAGGATTTCAAGGCAAAAAAAAGGGGAGCAATTCGCTCCCCAATGAGGTTAACCGTTTACCGCCGAGGGCTTTCTCAGCCCTCGATCTCGATGAGGATTTCGCCCGGGTTCACGCGGTCGCCCTTGGCGATGTGGATCGCGGCAACCTTGCCGGCGATCGGCGATTGCACTTCGGTTTCCATCTTCATCGCTTCGGTGATCAGCACTGCCTGGCCGGCCTTGACCGTGTCGCCTTCCTTGACCAGCACATCGACGATGTTGCCCGGCATGGAAGTGCTGATATGGCCCGGCTCGCTGGCCTGCTTGCGCTTGCTGCCGCCACCGCCAACGAACTCGTTGAGCGGCTCGAACACCACTTCTTCCGGCATGCCGTCGATGGACAGGTAGAAGTGACGCTTGCCTTCGGCCTTGACGCCGACACCAGTGATGTCGACGCGGTAGGTCTCGCCGTGGACGTCGATGACGAACTCGGTCGGTACGCCTTCGCCGCTGGCCGAGGCCACCGCGCCAGCTTCCGGAATCGGCAGCAGCACTTCAGGGGTCAGGGTGCCGGCTTCACGCTCTTCGAGGAACTTGCGCCCGATATCGGGGAACATGGCGAAAGTCAGCACGTCTTCTTCGGAGTGCGCGAGGCTGCCGATATCGGCGCGCAGCTTGGCCATTTCCGGCTTGAGCAGGTCGGCCGGGCGCACGTCGATCACCTCTTCGCTGCCGATGGCCTGGCGCCGCAGTTTCTCGTCGACCACACCAGGGGCCTTGCCGTAGCCGCCTTGCAGGTACAGCTTCACTTCGTTGGTGATGGTCTTGTAGCGCTCGCCGGCCAGCACGTTGAAGAACGCCTGGGTACCGACGATCTGCGAGGTCGGGGTCACCAGCGGCGGGAAGCCGAGGTCTTCGCGGACCCGCGGGATTTCCGCGAGCACTTCGTTCATGCGGTTTAGCGCGCCCTGCTCTTTCAGCTGGTTGGCCAGGTTGGAAATCATGCCACCCGGCACCTGGTTGACCTGCACACGGGTGTCGACCGAGGTGAACTCGCTTTCGAACTGGTGGTACTTCTTGCGCACGGCGTAGAAGTACAGGCCGATTTCCTGCAGCAGTTCCAGGTCCAGGCCGGTGTCGAACTCGCTGCCCTTGAGCGCGGCGACCATCGACTCGGTGCCCGGGTGGCTGGTGCCCCAGGCGAAGCTGGAGATGGCGGTGTCGATATGGTCGGCACCGTTCTCGACCGCTTTCAGCTGGCACATGGCGGCCAGGCCGGCGGTGTCGTGGGAGTGGATGAACACCGGCAGCGACTGCTCGGCCTTCAGTGCCTTGACCAGCTCGCCGGTAGCGAACGGGGTCAGCAGGCCGGCCATGTCCTTGATCGCCACCGAGTCGCAACCCATGGCTTCCATCTGCTTGGCCTGGGCGACGAAGGCATCGATGGTGTGTACCGGGCTGGTGGTGTAGGCGATGGTGCCCTGGGCATGCTTGCCGGCGGCCTTCACCGCTTCGATGGCGACGCGCAGGTTACGCACGTCGTTCATGGCGTCGAAGATGCGGAATACGTCGATGCCGTTGACGGCGGCCTTGGCGACGAAGGCCTTGACCACGTCGTCGCTGTAGTGGCGGTAGCCCAGCAGGTTCTGGCCGCGCAGGAGCATCTGCAGGCGGGTGTTGGGCAGTGCGGCGCGCAGCTTGCGCAGGCGCTCCCACGGGTCTTCCTTGAGGAAGCGCACGCAGGCGTCGAAGGTCGCGCCGCCCCAGACTTCCAGCGACCAGTAGCCGACCTTGTCGAGCTTTTCGCAGATCGGCAGCATGTCTTCGGTGCGCATGCGGGTGGCCAGCAGGGACTGGTGGGCATCACGCAGGATCGTGTCGGTTACGAAGATTTTCTTGGACATTATGGGTTCCTCACAGGCCTGCATGCGCGGCGATGGCGGCGGCGATGGCGAGCGCCAGCTCTTCGGGTTTGCGCTTGATCGAGTAGTTGGTCAGTTCCGGATGGCTTTCCACGAAGCTGGTGTTGAACTGGCCGCTGCGGAATTCCGGATTGCGCAGGATTTCCTGGTAGTACGCGGCGGTGGTCTTCACCCCTTGCACGCGCATGTCGTCCAGGGCGCGCAGGCCGCGGTCCATGGCTTCTTCCCAGGTCAGCGCCCAGACCACCAGTTTCAGGCACATGGAGTCGTAGAACGGCGGAATGGTGTAGCCGGTGTAGATCGCCGTGTCGGTGCGCACGCCGGGGCCGCCAGGGGCGTAGTAACGGGTGATCTTGCCGAAGCTCGGCAGGAAGTTGTTCTTCGGGTCTTCGGCGTTGATGCGGAACTGCAGGGCGAAGCCGCGGTGCTGGATGTCTTCCTGCTTGACCGACAACGGCAGGCCCGAGGCGATGCGGATCTGCTCGCGAACGATGTCGATGCCGGTGATTTCCTCGGTGATGGTGTGCTCCACCTGCACGCGGGTGTTCATTTCCATGAAGTACACCTCGCCCTCGGCGAGCAGGAACTCCACGGTACCGGCGTTTTCATAACCGACCGCCTTGGCCGCGCGCACCGCCAGGTCGCCGATGTAGGCGCGCTGTTCCGGGGTGAGCTGCGGGCTCGGGGCGATCTCGATCAGCTTCTGGTTGCGGCGCTGGATCGAGCAGTCGCGCTCGAACAGGTGCACCACGTTGCCGAAGCTGTCGCCAATGATCTGGGCTTCGATGTGTTTCGGGTTGACGATGCATTTTTCCAGGAAGACTTCGGCCGAGCCGAAGGCCTTGGTCGCTTCGGAAATCACCCGCGGGAAGGCCTGTTCCAGCTCGTCGCGGCTGTTGCAGCGACGAATGCCGCGGCCGCCACCACCGGAGGTGGCCTTGAGCATCACCGGGTAGCCGATGCGGTCGCCTTCTTCCAGCGCTTCATGGATGTCGGCGACGTTGCCTTCGGTGCCGGGGGTGACCGGGACGCCGGCCTTGATCATGCTGCGGCGGGCTTCGGTCTTGTCGCCCATGCGGCGAATGACTTCGGCGGCCGGGCCGATGAACTTGATCCCGCGTTCGGCGCAGATATCCGCCAGTTCGGCGTTTTCCGAGAGGAAGCCATAGCCTGGGTGCAGGGCGTCGCAACCGGTTTCCACCGCCAGGTTGACCAGCTTGCGCGGGTTCAGGTAGCCCGCCAGGGGCTCGGCACCGATGCTGTGGGCCTCGTCGGCGCGCTTCACGTGCAGGGCGTGACGGTCGGCGTCGGAATAGATCGCCACGGAGCGAATGCCCATCTCGGCGCAGGCCCGCACGATCCGAACTGCGATTTCACCCCTGTTGGCGATCAGGATTTTTTTTATCACTGGAGTCTTCCCAAAGCCGCTGGACAAACGACCCGGAAATGCGGGTCGGCGCGTGACCAGAATCAACTGGCCAGTCGTGCAATCACCCTAGCGCCGTGTGTGAATAAACAAAAATCAATAATTATTAGGGGCTCCATTAGCAATTGCTTATAGTGCCGTAACAAGGTTTTTCACAGGGCTGGGGATAACGTGCGTAAGTCATTGATGCGTATGACATTGCGTCAATTGCAGATCTTCAATGAAGTGTGTGATTTGCGTTCGTACAGCCGGGCGGCGGAGGAGATGGCGCTGACGCAACCCGCCGTTAGTCTACAGATCCGCCAGCTGGAAGAGCTGGTCGGCCAGCCGCTTTTTGAATACGTCGGCAAAAAACTCTATCTCACCGAGGCCGCCGAAGCCTTGCAACGCGCCAGCCGCGACATCTTCGGGCGCCTGGAAAGCCTCGACATGCAGCTCTCGGACATGCAGGGCTCGCTGCAGGGCCAGCTGAAGCTGGCGGTGGAATCCAGCGCCAAGTACTTCGTGCCGCACCTGTTCGCGGCCTTCAAGAAGCTGCACCCGGAGGTCAACCTGACCCTTACCGTGGTCAATCGCGCCCAGGCCATCCGGCGTCTGTCCGATAACCGCGACGACCTGATCATCATGTCCATGGTCCCGCAGGACATGGGCCTGGAGTTCCTGCCGTTCCTCAACAATCCCATCGTCGCCGTCGCCCCGCCGGATCATCCGCTGTGCCGGATGGAACGCCTGCGCCTGCAGGACCTGGAGCCGCATACCCTGCTGGTCCGCGAGCAGGGCTCGGGCACGCGCAAAGCCTGCGAGGAATACTTCAAGGAGAAGCGCGTGCACTTCACCCAGACGCTGGAGGTGGCCTCCGCCGACGCCCAGCGCGAATGCGTGATTGCCGGCCTGGGCATCGCCCTGCTGACCCGTCACGCGTTGAATCTGGAACTGGCCACCGGGGTGCTGCGCGAGCTGCCGGTGGAGGAATTGCCGCTGTATCGGAGCTGGTGCGTGGTGCAGTCCAAGGCCAAGCGGCAGTCGCCGGTGGCCTTGGCGTTCCTTGCGTTCATCCGCAGCGAACGTGCACAGATCAGCGGGCTTGTTGAGCGGTTCTCCGGGGTTCTGCCGCCGAAACCTGCCATACGTTGAAGTCTTTCAGGTCGGGGAAGTCGGCGATGTCCTGCAGCAGGCGACGCTGGTCGGAATAGCTTTCGATCGCACGGCGGAATTCCATCCGACGTTGATCCTTTTCCTGCTGCTTGCGGGATTTGGCGTTGGGTTGAAACGAGCCATCGAGTTCACGAGCCATTGCATATCTCCCTGATCGAGTGCGGGAGCTTCAGACTGGAGTGGCAAGTTGACGGTTTGAGGGCGGGAGAGTGACAGGGGTGTGAAGGCTGATGAGATACAAGTCGGGCCTGCCTGGCAGGCCCGACGGCATTCACTCGTCAGCGTTCTTCAGCGACTTGGGCGACAGGCGCAAGCTGCGCAGGCTGCGCTTCACGCTCTTGAGGTGATTGACCAGGCTCGGTCCGCGGGCCATGGCCACGCCCATCGCCAGCACGTCGATCACCACCAGGTGGGCGATGCGCGAGGTCAGGGGGGTGTAGATCTCGGTGTCCTCGTGCACGTCGATGGCCAGGTTGACCGTCGACAGCTCGGCCAGCGGGGTCTGGCTCGGGCACAGGGTGATGAGGTTGGCGCCGCTTTCGCGAACGATGTTCGCGGTGATCAGCAGGTCCTTGGAACGACCGGACTGGGAAATGCACACCGCCACGTCGCCGGGCTTGAGGGTCACCGCCGACATGGCCTGCATGTGCGGGTCGGAATAGGCCGCCGCGCTCAGCAGCAGGCGGAAGAACTTGTGCTGGGCATCCGCCGCTACCGCGCCGGAGGCACCGAAACCGTAGAACTCGACCCGCTGCGCCTGGGCCATGGCGGTCACCGCGCGCTGCAGGGCCACCGGATCGAGGTGCTCGCGCACTTCCATCAGGGTATGCAGGGTGGTGTCGAAGATCTTCAGGCTGTAGTCGGCGACCGAGTCGTCTTCATGGATGGCGAACTGGCCGAAACTGGCTCCGGCGGCCAGGCTCTGCGCCAGCTTCAGCTTCAGGTCCTGGAAGCCCGAGCAGCCGATGGCCCGGCAGAAACGCACGATGGTCGGTTCGCTGATGCCGACGCTGTGCGCCAGGTCAGCCATGGAGCTATGCATGACCGCCGCAGGGTCAAGCAATACGTGATCGGCAACCTTGAGTTCCGACTTGCGTAGCAGATGCCGCGACTGGGCGATGTGTTGCAACAGATTCAATGGCTGGACTCGGTTATGATCGGCTGGCCGGTTGTAGCAATCTTGTAGTTATACTACATGGCTGGCAAACCGCCCAGCTAAACGAGACAGGAGAGTAGTGGGTTTGACTATTCCATGTGACATTCTGGTCTTCGGCGGCACCGGCGATCTGGCCCTGCACAAACTGCTCCCGGCGCTCTACCACCTGTATCGCGAGGATCGTCTGCACCCGGCGGTGCGCATCGTCGCCCTGGCCCGCAGCCCGATGCCGCGCAATAGTTTTCAAAAGCTTGCGGAACGCCGCTGCCGCGCCCAGATCGCCCGCAACGACTTCGACGAAGACACCTGGGACCGCTTCTCCACCCGCCTCGACTATTTCTCCATGGACGCCTCGCAGAGCGCCGATTTCGGCCGCCTGGCGCACTTCCTCGGCGAGCCGGGAGGCCTGGCGCGGATCTACTACCTGGCCACCGCGCCCAACCTGTTCGTCCCCATCGTCACCCACCTGAACATCGCCGGCTTGGTCGACACCGAATCGCGCATCGTCCTGGAAAAACCCATCGGCCATTCGCTGGAATCGGCCACCGCGATCAACAGCGCCATCGGCGCGGTGTTCGACGAATCCCAGGTGTTCCGCATCGACCACTACCTGGGCAAGGAGACCGTGCAGAACCTCATGGCCCTGCGCTTCGCCAACGCCCTGCTGGAGCCGGTGTGGCGCGCCAGCCAGATCGACCATGTGCAGATCAGCGTCTGCGAGACCCTCGGCGTGGAGAACCGCGGCGCCTACTACGACCGCGCCGGTGCCACCCGCGACATGCTGCAGAATCATCTGCTGCAGCTGCTCTGCCTGGTGGCGATGGAGCCGCCGGCGCAGTTCGACGCCGAGGCGGTGCGTGACGAGAAAGTGAAGATCCTGCGCGCGCTGAAGCCGATCAGCGACCAGGACGTGCAGGAAATGACCGTGCGCGGCCAGTACAGCGCCGGCAAGATCGGCGGCCAGGAAGTGCCCGCCTACTACTTCGAGAAGGATGTGGACAACGATAGCGACACCGAGACCTTCGTCGCCGTCGAGGCCCATATCAACAACTGGCGCTGGGCCGGCGTGCCGTTCTACCTGCGCACGGGCAAGCGCCTGGCCAAGCGCTCGTCGCAGATCGTGATCCAGTTCAAGCCGGTACCCCATCGCCTGTTCGAAGGTGACCGCGCCAACCAGCTGCTGATTCAGCTACAGCCAGACGAGCGCATCAGCCTGCAGATGATGACCAAGACCCCCGGCAAGGGCATGCGCCTGGAACCTGTCGAGCTGAATCTCAACCTGGCCCAGGTATTCGGCCAGACCCGCCGCTGGGATGCCTACGAACGCCTGCTGCTGGACGTGCTGGACGGTGACTCGACGCTGTTCATGCGCCGCGACGAAGTGGAGGCGGCCTGGGCCTGGATCGACCCGATCCTCAATGGCTGGCAGGAACACTTCCAGCCACCGCGCCCCTATCACGCCGGGAGCAACGGCCCGGAGCAGGCCCACAGCCTGCTGGCCCGCCATGGACGGTCCTGGCACGGCTAGGCTTCGGAGCCCAGCCCTACCAGACCGTCTCTTCCCGCAGCAGCCTGGCCAGCTCGCTGGCCTGCACCGGCCGGCTGATCAGGTAGCCCTGGACCTCATCGCAGTCCTGTTCGCGCAGGAAGCGCAACTGCTCCTCGGTTTCCACGCCCTCGGCAACCACCATCAGTTCCAGGCTGTGGGCCATGACGATGATCGCCCGGGTGATCGCCGCGTCCTCGCTGCCTTCCTTCAGACCGCGGATAAAGGCCTGGTCGATCTTCACGTAGTCCACCGGCAGGCGCTTCAAGTAACTGAGCGAGGAATAACCGGTACCGAAATCGTCGATCGCCAGCTTCACGCCCAGCGCATGCAGTTGCTGGAAGGTCGCGATGATGTGCTCGACGCTATCGAGCAACTGGCTTTCGGTCAGTTCCAGCTCCAGCAGGTGCGGTGCCAGCCCGCTTTCCTCCAGGACCTGACGCACCAGGCTGACCAGCTTGCCCTGGCGTAGCTGGTAGACCGACAGGTTCACCGACACGCGGATCGGCTCCAACCCCTGGCGCTGCCATTCACAGGCCTGCCAGCAGGCCTGGCGCAGGACAAACTCGCCCATCGGCGCGATCAGCCCGGTTTCCTCGGCCAGGCCGATGAAATCCCCCGGCGGCACCATGCCCATGACCGGATGATTCCAGCGCACCAGCGCCTCGGCGGCATGCAGGCGGCCGCTGGCAAGGAAGACCTTGGGCTGGTAGTAGACCTCCAGCTGGCCCTCGTCGATGGCCTTGCGCAGCTGGTTTTCCAGTTGCAGGCGATCGAGGGTGCTGGCCTGCAGGCTTTCGGTGTAGAACTGGAAGTTGTCGCCGCCCAGGTGCTTGGCGTGCTGCATGGCCATGTTGGCCTGGCTGACCAGCTGGTTGAGGTCCAGGGTCATGTCCGAGAGCAGGGCGATGCCCACCGAGGCGCTGATGACCAGCTCATGGTTGTCGAAGCGCACCGGCACCCGCAGCTTGTCGAGCAGGCGACTGGCCACCCGGACCAGGCTCGACAGGTTGCTGTAGCCGTCGAACAGCACCACGAATTCGTCGCCGGACAGCCGCGCCACGGTATCCGCCTCAGGCATGGCGTTGGCGACGCGCAGGGCGATCTGCTTGAGCAACTGGTCGGCGACCTCATGGCCGAGGCTGTCGTTGAGCAGCTTGAAGCGGTCCAGGTCGATATGCATCAGCGCCAGGCTGCGCCCACTGGTGCGCAGGCGCGCGCCGGCCTCATGCAGGCGCAGGCGGAACAGGGCGCGGTTGGCCAGGCCGGTCAGTTCGTCGTAATGGGCCAGGTAGCGCAGGCGTTCCTCGGACTCGCGGCGTTCCGAGAGATCGCTGAAGAAGCCCACCACGTTGCTGATCTTGCCGCGGCTGTCGACCACGCCATTGAGTTGCAGCCACTGTGGATACAGCGTGCCGTCCTTGCGTGCCTCGACCAGTTCACCCTGCCAGCGACCCTGCTGCTCCAGCGCCTGGTCGATCGCCCCGTAGTGCCGCCGGGCATCCAGGCTGCACGGCAGCTCCAGGGCATTGCGACCGAGCAGCTCCTGGCGGTTGTAGCCGGTCATGCGGCAGAACGCCTGGTTCAGGGCCAGCAGTTCATAGTCCGGACCGAGGATGGCAATGCCCTCGCTGGCGGCCTCAAACACCGTCGCCGCCAGGCGCTGCTGCTCTTCCTGGGCCTTGCGCGCGCTGATATCGCGGCGAGTGCCGATCATCCGCACCACCCGCCCCTCGTGGTCGCGCTCCACGGCGCGGCCGCGGTCCTCGATCCAGCACCAGTGGCCATGGTTGTGGCGGAAGCGATATTCGATGCGGTAGTCGTCGGTGCGGCCCTTGAGGTGCTCGACCAGGGTGCGCTTGAGCGCCGGCACGTCATCCGGGTGCAGACGCGGCTTGAGGTGGACCAGCATGGCCTTGACGTCGTCGGGGTTGAGGCCGAACAGCTCGCGCAACTGGGTGTGGTGGACCTCGTCGGTCTGCAGGTTCCAGTCCCACAGCCCCAGTTCGCTGGCCTCCAGGGCGAGGGCCAGGCGCTGTTCGCTCTTGCTCAGGGCCTGGTTGGCCACGTCCAGCTCGGCGCTGCGCTGCGACACCCGGTTTTCCAGCCCGGCCTGGGCCTCACGCAGTTGTTCCTCGACGCCGCGACGCTGCTCGACCTCGTCGGCCAGTGCCTTGTTGAGCTGCTCGCTGCGGGCATGGGCCGCCTGCAGATGCTCGATCAGCGCCTGGTTCTGGAAGCGCCGCAGCAAGCTGTTCTCGATCAGCCGGTTGACCTGCCAGGCCACCACCAGCAAGGCCCCAAGCAGCAACAGGCCGAGCAGGCCCCAACCACGGTGCTGCGGGTCGCCACTCCAGAACAGGAAGGCGATGGGCGGCAACAGGCATGGCAGGACGAAACTGAGGAAGGCCGGCAAGCTGACCGCGTAGGCCACGCTGGCGGACAGCGCCGCAGCGCCGAGCAGGCCGAAGACCCAGGCCTGCTGCACGAAGTTGTCCACAGGGACCAGGGCAATCGCCGCGCTGGCCAGGGTCAGGCCGCTGAAGGCCGAACCGATCAGGAACATGCGCCACCAGGTCGGCTTGGCCTGGCGATCGGGCATCGCCGCGTCGAACGCCGCCACCTGGATCACCCGCAGCGACACCAGCGCCATCAGCCATACCACCCAGACACTGACCAGCAGGTAGCGCTGCGGGCTCCACAGCAACCAGGCACAGACCAGGCCGTTCAACAGCATGAACAGGGTGGGCAACAGAGAACCTTGGTACAACAAGCGGGTACGCTCAACCGCCAGCTGCGTGGCGAATTGCTTGCGAATGCCGCGGCGTGCCTCCAGCGGCACACCGGCAGGAGCAGATGCGAGTGTCATGGGCAGTGTTCTTGTAATGGTGAGCCACAAACGTGGACGGAGCATACACAAGCATCGCGCGGTGCCAAACTGCTCTGTGTCATAAATTCGCACCCCGCAATTCTCATTCCTTGGTAGGAGCCGACCGCTCAAGCACGCGGGCCAAGGGCTGGAGCCGATGACCGGTCGGTCGTCGCGCATGTCTTTTTGCCAGGCGGGTTTGCCCCTGGATCCCCTGCCCCCATAGAATGGGCGGATGCATGACGATCTCTCTCTCCTGTTGAACTCCCTCAACGATGCCCAGCGCCAGGCCGTCGCCGCGCCGGTCGGGCGTCAGTTGGTCCTGGCCGGTGCCGGCTCCGGCAAGACCCGTGTGCTGGTGCACCGCATCGCCTGGCTTATCCAGGTCGAGCAGGCCTCGCCGCACTCGATCCTGTCGGTAACCTTCACCAACAAGGCCGCCGCCGAGATGCGCCAGCGCATCGAGCAACTGCTGGGCATCAACCCGGCCGGCATGTGGGTGGGCACCTTCCACGGCCTGGCGCACCGCCTGCTGCGTGCGCACTGGCAGGAAGCCGGGCTGAACCAGAACTTCCAGATCCTCGACAGCGATGACCAGCAGCGCCTGGTCAAGCGGGTGATCCGCGACCTCGGCCTCGACGAGCAGCGCTGGCCGGCGCGCCAGGCGCAGTGGTTCATCAACGGACAGAAAGACGAAGGCCTGCGACCGCAGCACCTGCAGGTCAATGGCGACCTGTTCCTCGGCACCATGCGCAGCATCTATGAAGCCTACGAGGCCGCCTGCCAGCGCGCCGGCGTGATCGACTTCTCCGAGCTGCTGCTGCGCGCCCTCGACCTGTGGCGCGACCAGCCCGGCCTCTTGCAGCACTACCAGCGCCGCTTCCGCCACCTGCTGGTGGACGAGTTCCAGGATACCAACGCCGTGCAGTACGCCTGGCTGCGCCTGCTGGCGCAGGGTGGCGACAGCCTGATGGTGGTGGGCGACGACGACCAGTCGATCTATGGCTGGCGGGGCGCGCGTATCGAGAACATCCAGCAGTTCTCCAGCGACTTCGCGGACGCCGAGCTGATCCGCCTGGAGCAGAACTACCGCTCCACCGCCGGCATCCTCAAGGCCGCCAACGCCCTGATCGCCAACAACAGCGGGCGCCTGGGCAAGGAACTGTGGACCGAAGGCGGCGATGGCGAGCCACTGAGCCTGTACGCCGCCTTCAACGAACACGACGAAGCCCGCTACGTGGTGGAAACCATCGAGAGCGCGCTGAAGACCGGCCTGGCCCGCAGCGACATCGCCATCCTCTATCGCTCCAACGCCCAGTCGCGGGTATTGGAAGAAGCCTTGCTGCGCGAACGCATCCCGTACCGCATCTATGGCGGCCAGCGCTTCTTCGAGCGTGCCGAGATCAAGAACGCCATGGCCTACCTGCGCCTGCTGGAGGGCCGTGGCAACGACGCGGCGCTGGAGCGGGTGATCAACGTGCCGCCACGGGGCATCGGCGAGAAGACCGTCGAAAGCATCCGCGAGCATGCCCGGCATGCCCAGCTTTCGATGTGGGAAGCCATGCTCCAGTTGCTCGCCAACAAGGCCCTCAAAGGCCGCGCCGCCAGCGCCCTGGCGGCCTTCATCGAGCTGCTCGAGAACCTCTCGGCCAAGGTGCTCGACATGCCGCTGCACCTGATGACCCAGACCGTCATCGAGCAATCCGGGCTGATCGTCTATCACCAGGAAGAGAAAGGCGAGAAGGGCCAGGCCCGGGTGGAAAACCTTGAGGAACTGGTCAGCGCCGCGCGCAACTTCGAAACCACCGAAGAAGACGCCGACCTCTCGCCGCTATCCGCCTTCCTCGGCCACGCATCGCTGGAAGCCGGCGATGCCCAGGCCGACGAGCACGAGGACAGCATCCAGCTGATGACCCTGCACAGCGCCAAGGGCCTGGAATTCCCCTACGTGTTCCTGGTCGGCATGGAAGAAGGCCTGTTCCCGCACAAGATGAGCCTGGAAGAACCCGGCCGTCTCGAAGAGGAACGTCGCCTGGCCTACGTTGGCGTGACCCGGGCGATGCAGCACCTGGTCATGACCTACGCGGAAACCCGGCGCCTGTACGGCAGCGAGACCTACAACAAGGTGTCGCGCTTCGTCCGCGAGATTCCCGCCGGGCTGGTGCAGGAAGTCCGCCTGTCCAACAGCGTCAGCCGCCCGTTCGCCGGGGCCAAGCAGACCGCCAGCAGCCTGTTCGCCAACGCCAGCATCCCGCAGACCGCCTTCAACCTGGGCCAGCGCGTGCAGCATGCGGTGTTCGGCGAAGGCGTCATCCTCAACTTCGAAGGCTCCGGCGCCCAGGCCCGGGTCCAGGTGAACTTCGCCGAGGGCAGCAAGTGGCTGATGCTCGGCTACGCCAAGCTCGAAGCCATCTAAAAGATAATTCCGACCGTCGGCGTAGGCCTTTCTTTCATCAAAGGAAAGAGAGGCCTACGGCATCCTGTGTAGGCAGTCAGAAATTTCAGGCAAAAGATAGAAACATCTTGTCGCTGTCATGCGCCCCGGAACTTGTGCACCATGGCGCGCGTGTAATCCACAAATGGGAATACCCTTCTATGCAACGTTTTCTCAGCATCGCCCTGGCGCTGTGCATCGGTCTCACCATGAGCCTCGACGCCAACGCCAAGCGCTTCGGCGGCGGCAAGAGCTCTGGCGCCGCGCCGACGCACCAGGCCCGTCAGGCCACCCCTGCCAACCCTGCCGCAACCCCGACTGCGCCAGGCCGTGCTCCCGCCGCTGCCAGCGGTGCCTCGAAGTGGCTCGGCCCACTGGCCGGCATCGCCGCCGGTGGCCTGCTGGCCTCGATGCTGATGGGTGATGGCTTCGAAGGCATGCAGATCTTCGACATCCTGATCATGGCGCTGATCGCGTTCCTGGTCTTCCGCTTCATCGCCGCCCGTCGCCGCAAGCAGCAGCCGCAAATGGCCGCCGCCGGCCACCCGGCCTACCAGCGCGAAGCCTACGAGCAGCAGCCTGCACAGGCCCAACCGTCGATCTTCGGTGGTTCGGCTGCCCCAGCTGCACGTCCGGTGATCAACGCTCCGGCCTGGTTCAACGAGCAGAACTTCCTGGCTGCCGCGCGCAACCACTTCCAGACGCTGCAGCAGCACTGGGACGCCAACGAAATGGACAAGATCGCCGAGTTCGTGACGCCGCAGCTGCTTGAGTTCCTCAAGCGCGAGCGCGCCGAGCTGGGTGACGGCTTCCAGTCCACCTACATCGACAACCTCGATGTGCAGCTGGAAGGCGTCGACGATCGCGCCGACAAGACCATCGCCACCCTGACCTTCAGCGGTGTGTCGAAGTCCTCCCGTTTCGACCAGGGCGAAGTGTTCAGCGAGAGCTGGAACATGGAACGCGCCCAGGGCGAAAACCAGCCTTGGCTGGTCGCGGGGATCCGCCAGAACGGCTGATCTTGAGGCTTTGCAGAAAAAACCCCGGGCTTGCCCGGGGTTTTGCTTTTAGCGCACCGCACTACTAGGGTATAACGCGCAACGCTTACAACAGGACAGGACATAGAGGACGCGAATCGTGGAAGAAGTCATTGAACAGCTTCGGGAAGCCAACGAGCCGGTACCGGTACCGCTCGAACTGCCCGACGAAGACCTGCTGGTAGAGATCGAAGAGCAGTTGTTCATCAACATCCCGTTCGTCTTCAAGGAATTCCTCCTCACCGTCAGCGACGTGGTCTACGGCAGCCTGGAGCCGGTCACCGTCACCGACCCGCAATCCCACACCTACCTGCCGGACGTTGCCGCCAACGCCTGGGACGCCGGCGTGCCGCGCGACCTGATTCCGCTGTGCCAGGACGGCGACGACTACTACTGCGTCGAGGAAGACGGCACCGTGGTGCTGTGGTCCGGCGAGGAAGAAATAGTCACCGAGGAAAGCTGGGAGTCGGTCTGGCACTGGGCGCGGGACGTCTGGCTGGAAAGCTGAATCATTTCGGTTGGGAAAATCATGGCCTAGAGCCATCAATCTTCGTAGAATCGCCACGCCTTCCTGTGCGTGGCGGGTCGCTACCGCTCCATCCCCTCGGACATACGTCCCGCTCGCACAAGAAGCCTTTTTCGCTGCACAGCGCCTACAAGGTATGAACGCCCGGATGCTACGTTACCTGCTGCCCCTGGCCATGCTCGTGCTCTGCGGTTGCCAGTCCCCCCTGACCCAGCTCCAGGCACTCAGCAGCCAGAACGCCCACCAGGTCGTCATCCAGCCAACCCTGTCCTTCCCGCTGGCCATGAGCGTCCCCGCGAGCAAACCCGGCAGCGCTCGCCTGCGCATCTACCTCGAGGGCGATGGCCACGCCTGGGCCACGGCGTCACAACCGAGCCTGGACCCCAGTCCGCGCACCCTGCTCATGGCTCGTCTGGCCGTCGCCGATCCGCAGCCCAGCCTCTACCTCGCCCGTCCGTGCCAGTTCGTCAGCGCCCCGGCCTGCAATCCGCAGGTCTGGACCGACCAGCGCTTCGGCCAGGCCGTGCTCGACAGCCTCGACCAGGCTCTGAACCAGGTCCGCGAGCAATACGGCAATCGGGATTTCGAGCTGATCGGCTACTCCGGAGGCGCCGCGCTGGCCTTGCTGCTCGCCGCGCAGCGTAACGATATCGCCGTGGTGCAGACCCTGGCGGGCAACCTCAGCCCGCGGCAGTGGGCGCAGTCGCTCGACCTGACGCCCCTGCGCGGCTCGCTGGAGCCACTGGACCGCGCCGAACGCCTGCGCCACGTGACCCAGCGACATTTCATCGGTTTCGAAGACCGCACCGTGCCGCCCATCCTGTACCAGCACTACCGTCGCACCCTCGGCCCGGCGGATTGTCTGGAAGTGGTAAGGCTGCCAGGCGTCGACCATGCCAACGGCTGGGCCGAGGCCTGGGCACAGTGGCGGCACAAGCCGGTGCGTTGCACGCCTCAGTGATGGTGTTCCTTCTGGTTTTCCAGGGTTTCCAGCAAGGCGATCTGCATGCGCGTATGCACGCGGATGAACCAGCGCCAGAGCAGCGCCACCACACCGGCCGCCACCACGGCGATCAGCAATAGCAGCTCGCTGGTCGGCAGGATGCTCGCCGACAGCGCGGACAGCAGCAGGAAGATCACCAGCAACGAGAGCAACGGAATCACCTCGGCAATCACTCGGCGGACCCGCTGGGTATGACGCCCGGCCATTTCCGGCTTGACCCCCATCTCCGCCAGCAGCATCGACAACGCCTTGAGCTTGCGATACGCGGCAATCAGGAACGGCAGCGACAGCAACAACGCCAGGCCCCAGATCAGCGCCTTCTGCTGGCCGACGTCGGTGATCCAGTCACTCAGGTAGGCGCCGATCCGGGTGGCGAAATAGCCGCCACTGAAGAAGATCGCCACCACCAGCGCCAGGTTGACCCCCACCTGCAGCAGGATGCGGCGGATCATCGCCGCCAGCATGGCCCCCTCGCCCTGCGGCTGGATGCTGCGCAGCCACTCGCCGTACAGCGACAGCACCCGTGACAGGCGGCCGGGTACCACCTTGGCCAGCTTCAGCGACAGCGGGTCGGCGGCGCGGATCAGGTACGGCGTCAGCAGCGTGGTGATGGCCGAGACAGCCACGGCCACCGGATAAAGGAAGTCGCTGGTGACCTGCAGGGTCATGCCCAGCGCGGCAATGATGAAGGAAAACTCGCCAATCTGTGAAAGGCCCATCCCGACCCGCAGCGAGGTGCGTCCGTCATTGCCGGCGATGAAGGCGCCCATGCCGCACGACAACATCTTGCCCAGCACCACGGCGATGGTGATCACCACGATGGGCCAGATGTACTCCACCAGCACGGACGGGTCGATCATCAGGCCGATGGCGACGAAGAAGATCGCGCTGAACATGTCGCGCACCGGTTCGATCAACCGCTCGATCTTCATCAATTGCCGCGACTCGGCCATGATCGCGCCGATCAGGAAGGCGCCGAGGACCATGCTGTATTCCAGCTTGACCACCAGCAGGCAGAAGCCGAAGCACAGGCCGAGCACGGTGATCAGGAGCATTTCGTTGCTCTCGAATTTCGCCACGTAGGCCAGCAGGCGCGGCACCAGGAGGATGCCCACCACCAGCGCGACGATCATGAACAGCGACAGCTTGCCCACCGTGGAGAACACTTCGCCGGAGCTGACCGTGCCGCTCACGGCGATACCCGACAGCAGGGCGATGATGCCGATGCCGAGGATGTCCTCGACGATCAGCACGCCGAAGATCAGCTGGGCGAAGCGCTCGTTCTTCATCTTCAGGTCGTTGAGGGCCTTGACGATGATGGTGGTCGAGGAAATCGCCAGGATAGCGCCGAGGAACAGCGAGTCCATGGTGCTCCAGCCGAACCAGCGACCGATCTCGAAGCCGATCCAGATCATCAGGACGATTTCCAGGAAGGCGGCGATGAAGGCCGTGGCGCCCACCTTGAACAGTTTGCCAAGGCTGAACTCCAGGCCCAGGCAGAACATCAGGAAGATCACCCCGAGTTCGGCGAGGGTCTTGATGGTGTCTTCGTCGTGGATCAGGCCGAAGGGCGGGGTGTGCGGGCCGATGATGAAGCCGGCGACGATGTAGCCGAGGACCACCGGCTGCTTGAGGCGGTGGAAGAGGATGGTGACCACGCCGGCCACCAGCATGATGACCGCCAGATCCTGGATAAAGCTGATGGCATGCACGGCGGACGCTCCTTATCTCCATGACGAAGAACAAAGCACAGCCCGACCGTCAGGTCTGATAGAGCTGCGGAAATTTCAGTTTTAAATGTAGGAAATGGCCTCGGTAATGAGCCCTGCCCGCAGGTTAACATTCACGCCACGTGCAAAATGGCCGTGCAATATGTAGAAACAGATCGGCACTTTCATCGCCGCCAATGGCGTGAAACACGTGACGGCAGCCAGGCTGTCAGCGTCCCGTTTCAAGATGGCAGTACACAAGGGGAAGAAGCGCCCAGACCGCGCCGCCCCGCCTTAGCGCAATCTCACCGTGAGCAGACTATGGAACCCGGAAACGCCCAACTGTCGATGACCGTCCTGATGACCCCGGACATGGCCAACTTCTCCGGCAATGTCCACGGCGGCACCCTGCTGAAGTACCTCGATGAAGTGGCCTACGCCTGCGCCAGCCGCTATGCCGGGCGCTATGTGGTGACCCTGTCGGTGGACCAGGTGGTGTTCCGCGAGCCGGTGCATGTCGGCGAACTGGTGACCTTCCTGGCTTCGGTCAACTACACCGGCAACACCTCGATGGAGGTGGGGATCAAGGTGGTGACCGAGAACATCCGCGAGCGCTCGGTGCGCCACAGCAACAGCTGCTTCTTCACCATGGTCGCGGTAGACGACGATCGCAAGCCGGTGCCGGTGCCCCCGCGCCAGCCGCAGACCAGCGAAGAGAAACGGCGGTTCCTGCAGGGCAAGCAGCGGCGCTTGATCCGGCAGGAGCTGGAAAAGCGGTATCAGGAATTGAAGACCGAGACGGACACGATCTGACAGGCCACACAGGAGCCAGGTCGTTACAACTTGCGTGCTTCGAAACGCAGCCGCGGGTGCACGATCCGGTCCTGCGCCCGCACCACTTCCAGCTCGTAGCTGCCGCAGGCCTGGGTCTCCAGCAGCACCTCATGTACTGCCGCCGCCGTGAATTCGAACGCCGCCACCAGCTCGTCCCCCAGCAGCAACCGCGCCAGGAACAACCCGGCGGTCAGGTCGCCGACACCCACGGGCTGGCGCGGAAACGCCAGCAGCGGCCGCTGCAGATGCCAGCTACCCTCCGCCGTCACCAGCAGCATTTCGAAGTCGTCGGCGCTTTTGCCGGGATAGGCCAGGTGCTTCACCAGCACCGCCTTCGGCCCGCGCACCAGCAGTTCCCTCGCCATGCCGACGCAATCCTCCAGCGACTGCGCGCGACGTCCGGCAAAGCTGTCCAGCTCCAGCTGGTTCGGGCACAGCAGGTCCGCCGCCGCCACCGCTTCCTCCAGGAGGAAGTCGCTGACTTCGGCCGGCACGATGCAACCCTTCTCCGGATGCCCCATCACCGGGTCGCACAGGTACAGCGCCCGCGGATTGGCCTGCTTGATCCGCTGCACCACGCTGAGGATCGCCCGGCCCTGGGCGGCGCTGCCCAGGTAGCCGGATAGAACTGCGTCGCAATTGCCCAACTCACCGATATTGCTAATCCCTTCCACCAACGCGGGAATTTGCGCTGGCGCAAGCACTTCCCCGGTCCACTGACCATACTGAGTGTGATTGGAGAACTGCACGGTATTGAGTGGCCAGACATTCACCCCGACCCGCTGCATCGGGAACACCGCGGCGCTGTTGCCGGCATGGCCAAACACGACGTGAGACTGGATCGCAAGCAGGTGCGGTGTGCGTTTCATGCGGGACGTCCAAACCAATGAATGACAAACAAGGGGCGCAGTATGGCGCCAAACGCCACCTGTACGACAGACCGTGGTGGCAGTTAAGCTGGCACACCTCGTTGGAGCATGTGTAGATGGTTACCCTCGAAAACATCCTGGTGTTGATGGTCCTGGCCACGGCGGCAGCCTGGCTGTGGCACAACCATGGATTGCGGGAAAAGGCCCTGGACCGGGTCAAGCAGCATTGCGCCAAGCTCGACCTCGAACTGCTCGACGGCGCCGTCGCGCTGAAGAAGATCGCCTTCGTCCGCGATGCCAATGGCCGCAAGCGCCTGGCACGGATCTACAACTTCGAATTCACCGTGACCGGCGAGCAGCGCCACCCGGGCACCGTCACCCAGTTCGGCGCCCACAGCGTGCAGATCGAACTGGCGCCCTACCCGTTCGAGATCAAGACGCCGGTGCACGGCGACAATGTCATTGAAATGAAGCAGTGGCGCCAGGAACACAACCGCTGGCGTCAGTGATCCACAGGCAGGCGGCAGTCGAGCATTGCCCTCTCAAGTGCCGCATGATCCTGGGGCCCGGAGAAAATCAGCTCGATCCGCGAATCCTTGCGCCAGGCACTCTCCTCCCAGGCCAGCGCCTGCCCGTCCAGGGCATTGGCTGAACGCCAACCCTGCGCGCCGTGTACCACCATCTTGGCCCGTTGCCACTCCAGCCCCTCGATCAACACCTGAAGACGCGCAAGGTCGAGACGCTGCTGTGGATGAAATCGCCAGCCAATGCTCCAGCCGTCTGCGGCCTGTTGATAACTGCACAGAGGCCGTGTCGGGTCGGTCCACAAGGCGGCGACCTGGGCTTTTCCGTCCGGAATAACGTTATCCACAGGCGAGTTATCCACTTGCTCCTCGGCAGCCTTGGGCAGATCGGCCAGCTCGATGCCGCCATGATCGACCCAACGCAGCGCGGCCGGCGGCAGCCGAGAGCTTATCCACAGGCGCTGTCGCTCATCCACAATGCCGGCCTTGTTCAAGACCAGCAGCCCGGCGCTCGCCAAGGCTTGGGCCTGCGCCTGCGGCAGTACCGCACCGCTGGCCAGCGCCTGCGCATCGAGCACCATTACCGAGGGCTGCACCGCCAGCACGCCGCGCCACGGTGGCAGCCGCAACTGCGCCAGCAATTCCGCCGGGTGGCCCAGTCCGGACGGCTCGATGAACAGGCGGTCGGGCCGCGCCCTGCGCAACAGGCGCCCCAGGCCTACCTGGAACGGCGCGCCATTCACGCAGCACAGGCAGCCACCGGCCACCTCGCCCATGCTCACTCCGTCATCGTCGGTATTGAGCAGCGCTGCATCCAGGCCAATCTGCCCGAATTCGTTGATCAGAACCGCCCAGCGCTCGTTGCTCGGACGCTGGCCGAGAAGATGGCGGATCAGGCTGGTCTTGCCGGCACCCAAAGGGCCGGCGATCAGGTGAGTCGGAATGTTCTGCAACATGAGTGGGCCGTTCCAGCGGAAATCTTCGCCACTATGCTCCGGACTCAGGCCAGCCAGTCAAGGGTCAGGATCAGGCGGCGGTTGCCTTTATCCACAGACGGCGAGCGGTGCACAAGCCCACACCCTTCGTTGCCCAGCCATTTCTCGCCCTTCAGCAATGCCACGTCGCCACAGCTCAGTTGGCGGATATGCACAGGGTCGACCTCCTCCTGGGCCAGCCGCCGACGATCGACCACGTCTTCCTCCAGCCACTCGCTGGCCGGCCCCGCGTAGGTGCTGATCAGCCGCAGCGGAACATGGTCGACATGGAAACGTGGGCACATGGCGCTTTCCAGCACCCGCAGGCGCAACCCGACGCTACGCGCATCGAGCAGGCAGGCATAGGCGCCGACCAGCCAGCCAAGGTCAGCGATGAAGCCTTCATAGCCGGCGAGATCGGCGTAGGCGCTGGCGATCCCCTTCAGCGGCGGCACCTCGCCATCCTTTCCAATCTCCAGAGTGCGCGCATCCGCCAGCGGCTCGTCGAGCGACAGCAGCAGGCGGGCGAAGTCCTCGATATGCGCTGGCAGGCGGCGCTGCCAGACCGCCAGGTTGACGCCATCCTGCAAGACTTCGGTGAGTACGCCGGGCGTTTCTCCAAACACCTGGCGCACCGGTACCAACGCTTCAGCGACCAGCATCAGGCCACCTCCTCCTGGTCATGCCAGGCACCGAACGGGTCCGGCAGGCGCCGCCAGTTCGCGGCGCCCAGGGCCATTTCCTCGTCGTCGAGCAGGCAGGCATCCAGCTCGGCATGCAGACGTTCCACGTCGATATGCTGGCCGATGAATACCAGCTCCTGCCGGCAGTCGCCGCACTCCGGGTCCCATTGTTCAAGGATCGCCGCAGTGCCCTGCGGGTCCTGCGGCCAGTGCGCCTTGGGCACGAAACGCCACCAGCGCCCGGCGAAGCCATGGCGCATCATGCCGCCGGCCTGGGACCAGCTGCCGGCTTCCTGGTACTTGCTGGCGAGCCAGAAGAACCCCTTGGAACGCAGCAGCCGGCCGTTCGCCCAGGGCCTGTGGATAAAGTCGAAGAAACGTTGCGGATGCAGCGGCCGGCGGGCCTGCCAGACGCTGGCGGCGATACCGTACTCCTCGGTTTCCGGCACATGCTCGCCGCGCAGTTCCTGCAACCACCCCGGGGCGCTGGCGGCGCGCTCGAAGTCGAACAGGCCGGTGTCGAGGATGGCCTTGAGGTCGACCTGCCCCATGACCATCGGCACGATCCGCGCGTGGGCGTTGAGCCGGCGCAGGATGGCGGTCAGCTCTTCGCGCTCGTGGCTGCTGATCAGGTCGATCTTGCTGAGGAGGATGACATCGGCGAATTCCACCTGGTCGATCAGCAGGTCGCTGATCGAGCGCTCATCGTCTTCACCCAGGGTCTCGCCGCGGGAGGCGAGGCTTTCGGCGGCCTGGTAGTCGTGCAGGAAGTTCAGGCCGTCGACGACGGTGACCATGGTGTCGAGCCGGGCCATCTCCGCCAGGCTGCGGCCCTGTTCATCGCGGAAGGTGAAGGTCTCGGCCACCGGCAGCGGTTCGGCGATGCCGGTGGATTCGATCAGCAGATAGTCGAAACGGCCTTCGGCGGCCAGGCGGCCGACCTCTTCCAGCAGGTCCTCGCGCAGGGTGCAACAGATGCAGCCGTTGCTCATCTCCACCAGTTTTTCTTCGGTGCGGTTGAGGCTGACATTGCGCTGCACCTCGGTGGCGTCGATATTGATCACGCTCATGTCGTTGACTATCACCGCCACCCGCAGGTTGTCGCGGTTGCGCAGCACATGGTTGAGCACGGTGCTCTTGCCGGCACCAAGAAAGCCGGACAGCACGGTTACGGGAAGACGATCGGGCATGGCGCAGTTCCTCATCAGGGCGGCAAAGTGCATTCGAGCGATGCTTGCCTTAAATGTTATATTATAACAATGCAATTTAGCCAACCGCCCATCCACCGTCATCCGCCCGACGGTGAAAGGATCTTCATGAAGTCACTGCAAACCCTGCTGTGGATAACCGTGTTCTGCGCTGTCGGCAGCGCCCAGGCGGCGGTACCGCGCATCGAACTCGCCAACTGCACGCGCAGCGCCAACCTGCTGGCCTGTGCCGACCACCAAGGCAGCTACTACAGCGTGCAGACCCAAGGCTCGACCATCTACCTCCGCGGCTACGACGCGCCGAGCCAGCGCCGCTGGGCACAGACCAGCAGCCGCTACGGCCAGCTGACCTTCCACACAGGCCTGGCCAGCGATGGCGAAGCCTGGGTCGGCTACAGCCGTCGGGTAGGCTGGACCACGCTGAACCGCATCTCCAGTTCCAGCAGCCAGCGCTTCAGCCTGCGCTGCAACCGCCTGACTGGTTGCGAGTGAGGTCGAGGAAAAAGTGCTGGCAATCGAATTGTTATAATGTAACGTATTGCGAACTTCTACTCGATGGTTCGCACCATGACCACCCTGACCCTCCCCGATATCGCCGCCCAGGCCAGCGGGCAATCCCTGCCGCTGGACTGGGTCGGCATGTGCGGCATCGCCCTGCCGATCCGCCTCGACCAGCACATCCTCCACGCCACCGCCGATGCTGGCGTGGACCTGAGCGATGGCACCTCCCGCGGCATCCATATGTCGCGCCTGTACCTGGCGCTGGCAGCGTTCAAGGATGAGGCGCTGTCGGTATCCCTGATCCGCCGCGTACTCGGCCAGTTCCTCGATAGCCACCAGGGCCTGTCCACCAGCGCCCACCTCACCTTGCGCTTTGACGTACTGCTGGAGCGGCCAGCCCTGGTCAGTTCGGAATCCGGCTTCAAACGCTACCCACTGGTACTCGAAGCCCGGCTCTCCGACGAAGTGTTCCACGTGGAACTATTGGTGGATGTGATCTATTCGTCGACCTGCCCATGTTCCGCTGCCCTTGCCAGGCAATTGATTCAGCAGCAGTTCCTGACCGACTTCGGCAATCGCGGCCTGACTCATGAAGGGGTCCTGAGCTGGCTCGGCAGCCCGAAGGGCATCGTTGCGACCCCGCACAGCCAGCGCAGCACCGCGAAACTGCGCATACGCTTGAGGAAGGAGTGCAACGCGCTACCGATCCGGGAACTGATCGATCAGGCCGAGGCCGCCTTGGGCACCGCCGTGCAGACGGCCGTGAAACGCGCCGACGAACAGGCGTTCGCCCTGGCCAATGGACAGAACCTGATGTTCTGCGAAGACGCCGCCCGGCGCCTGAACCTGGCAGTGCGAGAGCTACCTGCCGTGGCTGGCTTCCAGCTGCGCGTGGAACATGCAGAGAGCCTGCACGCCCATGACGCTGTCGCCCAGAGCCAGTGGAACTGGTAACCGAACGGAGATGCTTCGATGATCCGCAAGAACCCGACCGGCGACCTGCCGGTAATAGCCGAATCCGCGTACGTGGACCACACCGCCATCATCTGCGGCAAGGTGGTGATTGGAGAGAATGTGTTCGTGGGCCCCTACGCGGTGATCCGCGCCGACGAGGTTGACGAGACCGGCTCGATGCAGCCGATCGTCATCGGCTGCAACTCGAATATCCAGGACGGCGTGGTGATCCATTCCAAGTCAGGGGCCGCAGTGACCATCGGCGAGTTCACCTCCATCGCCCACCGCTCCATCGTCCATGGCCCCTGCACCGTGGGCAACCGGGTGTTCATCGGCTTCAACAGCGTGCTGTTCAACTGCGTGGTCGGCGACGGCAGCGTGGTGCGGCACAATTCGGTGGTGGATGGTCGCGACCTGCCGGAGAACTTCTACGTACCCTCCACCACCCGCATCGGCCCGGCTACCGACCTGGCGCAGTTCCCGCCCGTGAGTGTCAGCGCCTCGGAGTTCTCCGAAGACGTCGCCCACACCAATATCGATCTAGTGAAGGGCTACAAGGCGCTGCAGAACGAGTTCTAGCTGCGTGGCTTCACGGTCCCGCAGTTTGCCCCCAGCCACACCGCCCGGGTGTTCATGCTGCCCTGCTGCTGAACCCCGCTGGCATTGAAGGTGCCTTGCACCGTGGTGGTGAATTCACGGTCGCTGAGGAAGTGCGCCTGACCGGTACCCTGGGCTTTCGGGCAGCTGAACTCGAACTTCCAGGTCTTGCCGTTGCGCTCGGTGATGCGCTGGGTACAGCCCGACTGCGGATCCTGCAGCGGGATATCGTCGGTCTTCACCTGCTCCGGGGTCAGGCAGGAGCGCACGCCCTTGCCGGCCACGGTGATGCCTTGCTTGGCCAGTACGCCTTCCATCATCGCCCGCTGCTCGGGCGGCAGGTTCTTCAACTGGCCGAGCATGAACTCCATGTCGGGCAGTGGCTTGCCATCCACCTGCATGTTGCTGGTGGTCAGCTCCCACAACCCCGGTTGCAGCATCTGCGCCTGGACCAAGGGACTCGACAGGCCAACCAGCAGCGCCAGCGCCGACACACGAATGTTCATCTTGTGACTCCTGAAATTTCCGGCCCTGTGCCGGACTGTTGCTTGGACTTCGAAAAGCCCCCTGGGTTGCAAGACTAGCCGGGATCGTGGTCTGTTAGGGGCTCGATTGGCGGATCGCACAGGATGTGTATGGACTACCACAGCCTCCAGTTCTTCGGTTACCTCATCGGTGCGACCCATTTCATCGGTGCACTCGCCGCCGTGCACGCGGTGCTCACCGTGCGTACCGCCCAAGGCTCCATCGCGTGGGCCTTGTCGCTGCTGTTCATGCCCTACCTGACCCTGATTCCCTACCTGGTCTTCGGCAGCCGCACCTTCGACGCCTACATCCAGGCACGCCGCCAGGCCAACCAGGAAATGCACGTCGCCATGGCCGACCTGAACTGGCGCCCTTGGGTCGAGGAAGCCCTGGCGGCCAGCAACTCGCCCGCTTATGCCGGACTGCGCGCCCTGCCCAAGCTCGGACGCATGCCCTGCCTGGCGAACAACCGGGTGCGCTTGCTGGTGGATGGCCACGCTACCTTCGAGGCGATCTTCCAGGCCATCGAGCAAGCGCGCGACACGGTGCTGGTGCAGTTCTTCATCATCCATGACGACCAGCTCGGCCGGCGCCTGCAGGCCCTGCTACTGAAGAAAGCGGCCGATGGCGTGAAGATCTACGTGCTCTACGACAGCGTCGGTAGCCACGCCCTGCCCGCCCGCTACAGCCAGACCCTGCGCGACGGCGGCGTGGAGATTCGCGCCTTCGCCACTCGTCGCGGCTGGTTCAACCGCTTCCAGGTCAACTTCCGCAATCACCGCAAGATCGTGGTGGTAGATGGCGTCCAGGGTTTCCTCGGTGGGCACAACGTCGGCGACGAATACCTGGGGAGCAATCCAGGCCTGTCGCCCTGGCGCGACACCCATGTGCAGGTCACCGGCCCGGTGCTGGCTTGCCTGCAGGAGTCCTTCGCCGAAGACTGGTACTGGGCCGCCCGCGCCCTGCCGCCGCTGATCCTCCCGGAAACCTATCCGGAGAACGGCTTGCTCTGCCAGGTCTTGGCCAGCGGCCCGGCCGATCCGCAGGAAACCTGTTCGCTGTTCTTCGTCGATGCCATCCAGGCGGCCCAGCACCGGGTGTGGATAACCAGCCCGTACTTCATCCCCGACGAGGCGGTGTTCGCCTCGCTGCGCCTGGCGGTGATGCGTGGCGTGGATGTGCGCATCCTGATCCCCTCGCGTCCGGACCATCGGGTGGTCTACGCCGCTTCCAGCCTGTTCGCCTTCGAGGCCGTGCGCGCCGGGGTGCGCATGTTCCGCTACCAGCCCGGCTTCCTGCACCAGAAGGTGATGCTGGTGGACGACGATGTCGCCGCCATCGGTAGCGCCAACCTGGACAACCGTTCGTTCCGCCTGAACTTCGAAATCACCCTGGTGACCATCGACCCGGGCTTCGCGGCCACAGTGGAAACCATGCTGGTCAATGACTTCGAGCAGTCACGGGAAATCACCCCGGAAGACAGCCGCGACACGCACCGCCTGCAACAGCTGGGGATGCGTATCGCGCGCCTGATCTCGCCGATTCTCTGAATCAGCGATAGAGGTCTTCGCGGGTCAGCGGCAGGTCGTGGCTGCCATCGGCGTGGGGTTTGACGGCGAGGATCTGGTGCAGGTTGATCCAGCCGCGGGAGAAGGCATAGGAGCATCCCGCGAGGTACAGGCGCCAGATGCGCAACGCCTTCTCCGGGACCATGGTCGCGGCTTCGGCGAGCCGGGATTCGAGGTTGTCGCTCCAGATCTTCAGGGTCCGCGCGTAGTGCAGGCGCAGGCTTTCCACGTCCACCACCTCCAACCCCACCTCGCTGATGGCAGCGCTGATCATCGACAGATGCGGCAGCTCGCCGTGGGGAAAGACATAGCGCTCGATGAAGTTGCCAGCCCCGCGCCCCACCGGACGGCCATCGGTGTGCTTGGCGGTGATGCCGTGGTTCATCACCAGACCACCCTCGCGCACCGCGCCGAACAGACGCTGGGAATACAGTTCGAGGTTGGCGTGGCCGACGTGCTCGAACATGCCGACGCTGACGACCTTGTCGAAACGACCGTCCTGCGGCAGGTCGCGATAGTCGAGGATCTGCAACTCGACCTGTTTATCCAGGCCCTCCGCCGCCACCCGCTCGCGACCAAGGGCGAGCTGCTCCTTGCTCAGGGTGATACCGAAGACCCGGGCGCCATACTCGCGCGCGGCGAACCGTGCCAGGCCGCCCCAGCCACAACCGACATCCAGCAGGTAGTCGCCCTTCTGCAGGCGCAGCTTGCGGCACAGGTGGTCGAACTTGTTCTGCTGGGCCTGGTCGAGGCTGTCGTCTGCGCTCTTGAAGTACGCGCAGGAGTAGGCCATGTCGCGATCCAGCCACAACTGGTAGAACGCGTTGGAAAGGTCGTAATGGTAGGAAATGGCGGCTGCGTCGGTGGCCTTGTCGTGCTCGCTGCGTACCGGCAGCGACTCCTCTTCGTCCTTGAGCAGGGCTTCGCTCAGTTCATCGCAGATACGGATGACCTCACTCATGGTGCCTTCCAGGTCCAGCTTGCCCTCGACGAACGCCGAACCCAGTTCGTCCAGGCCCGGGTGGGTCAGCTGGCTGATCATGCTCGGGTCCTTGATCATGATGGTGACCTGGGGTTGTGGGCCCAGATCGAACTCATGGCCGTCCCAGAGACGCAGACGGAGCGGAAGATGCAGGCTTTGCAAAACAGGTGGAAGTTGCACGAGCATGAACTGAGCCTCCCCATTTATACATACGGACGTCACCGAAACAGGGTAGTTCATAGTTGCGCACGGGCCGGCTATCGCGACGATAGTTGAGTGCTATCAAGGGTTTCCCGCCAGCATATTTTGCACAAACTAGACGCTTGAATTGTATACAATCTCCGAATCGAGCGATTACCCTTGGCGCCACTGTCGATTCTTCATCCGGGAGCACAACAATGAAAAGCTACGACGTCATCATCATCGGCGGCGGTCCCGGCGGCTACAACGCCGCCATCCGCGCCGGCCAGCTGGGCCTGAGCGTGGCCTGCGTGGAAGGCCGTTCGACCCTGGGCGGCACCTGCCTGAATGTCGGCTGCATGCCGTCCAAGGCGCTGCTGCATGCCTCGGAGCTGTACGAGGCGGCTGCCAGTGGCGAGCTGGGTCACCTGGGCATCGAGGTCAAGCCGAGCCTGAACCTGGCGCAGATGATGAAGCAGAAGGATGAAAGCGTGACCGGCCTGACCAAGGGCATCGAGTTCCTGTTCCGCAAGAACAAGGTCGACTGGATCAAGGGCTGGGGCAAGCTGGACGGCGTCGGCAAGGTCAAGGTCAGCGACGACCAGGGCAACGTCACCGAGTACCAGGCCAAGGACATCGTCATCGCCACCGGTTCCGAACCCACGCCCCTGCCCGGCGTGACCATCGACAACCAGCGCATCATCGACTCCACCGGCGCCCTGGCGCTGCCCGAGGTGCCCAAGCACCTGGTGGTGATCGGTGCCGGCGTGATCGGCCTGGAGCTGGGTTCGGTATGGCGCCGTCTGGGTGCCAAGGTGACCGTGATCGAATACCTCGACCGCATCTGCCCCGGCATCGACGAGGAAACCGCCAAGACCCTGCAACGTTCCCTGGCCAAGCAAGGCATGAGCTTCAAGCTGGGCAGCAAGGTGACCCAGGCCACGCCGTCCGCCGACAGCGTCAGCCTGACCCTGGAGCCTGCCGCCGGCGGTGAAGCACAGACCCTGCAGGCGGACTACGTGCTGGTGGCGATCGGTCGCCGTCCCTATACCCAGGGCCTGGGCCTGGAAAGCGTCGGCCTGAACACCGACAAGCGCGGCATGCTGGAGAACCAGGGCCACCGCACCAGCGTGCCGGGCGTCTGGGTAATCGGCGACGTCACTTCCGGCCCGATGCTGGCGCACAAGGCCGAGGATGAAGGTATCGCTTGCATCGAGCTGATCCACGGCAAGCCGCACGAGGTGAACTACGGCCTGATCCCGGGCGTGATCTACACCAAGCCGGAGCTGGCCACCGTGGGCAAGACCGAAGAACAGTTGAAGGCCGAAGGCCGCGCCTACAAGGTCGGCAAGTTCCCGTTCCTGGCCAACAGCCGGGCCAAGATCAACCATGAGACCGAAGGCTTCGCCAAGGTCATCGCCGATGCCAACACCGACGAGGTGCTGGGCGTGCATCTGGTCGGGCCGAGTGTCAGCGAGATGATCGGCGAGTACTGCGTGGCGATGGAGTTCTCCGCCTCGGCGGAAGACATCGCGTTGATCTGCCACCCACACCCGACCCGCTCCGAGGCGTTGCGCCAGGCGGCGATGAATGTGGATGGGAAGGCGATGCAGATCTAAAGGCGCCGGATACCTTGTGGGAGCGGGTTCACCCGCGATAGCTGGGGTGAATCCCCAACCGTAATCGCGGGTGAACCCGCTCCCACAGAGTCCGCGCCAGGCTTGTCAGGTCCTGAACCGCGAAACCAGGCTCCTGAACTCCTTCGACAACTCATTCAACTGCCGCGAATCCGCCTGTGCCGATCCGGCCAGTTCCTCGATCAACTGCGCATCCGCCTGGATCTGGATGATGTGCTGGTTGATGTCCTCGGCCACCTGGTGCTGTTCTTCGGCCGCCGTGGCGATCTGCGTGCTCTGGTCGCGGATCTCGTCCACCGACGCACGAATCCCCTCGAAGCTGTCCCGCGCCTCGCGAATGCTGTCGACGCTTTGTTGCGACATGTCCAGGCTGCTGCGCATCTGCTGGGTGACATCCTGCGCCCGCCGTGCCAGACCACCGAGCAAGCCATCGATCTCACCGGTCGAGTCGGCGGTACGCTTGGCCAGCGCCCGCACTTCATCGGCTACCACGGCGAAACCACGTCCCTGCTCTCCGGCCCGCGCCGCTTCGATCGCCGCGTTCAGCGCCAGCAGGTTGGTCTGCTCGGCAATCGAGCGGATGGTGCCGAGAATCGTGTTGATGTCCTGGCTCTCGCGCTCCAGCTCCTGCATGGCCTCGGTGGCCTGCAGCAGGTTCTCGCTGAGGCGGGCGACGCTGCTGGTGGCCTGTTCGATCTGCTGCTGGCCAGTGCTGACCTGACGCTGCCCCGCGTCGGCCGAGGTCGCTGCCTGGCTGCAGGACTTCGCCACTTCGTTGGCCGTGGCGACCATTTCGTTGAACGCCGTCGACACCAGTTCCACCGCCTGACGCTGACGCCCGGTGGCATCGCCCATGTTCGAGGCGACCTGGCTGTTGGTTTCCGAGGCGGTCTGCAGGTCGGCCGAGGCATGGCCGATGCGCTGCACCAGCGCGCGGATGCGTTCCAGGAACTGGTTGAACCAGCCCGCCAGGGTCGCCGTTTCGTCATTGCCATGGATCGGCAGCGAGCGGGTCAGGTCGCCCTCGCCCTGGGCTATGTCCTCCAGGCTGCCGGAAACGCCATTGATAGGCTTGATGATCACGTTGGCGAAGGCCGCGCCGAGCGCCGCGAACAGTACCGCCAGGACCAGCGCGATGACGACGATGGTCCAGGTCAGGCTGGTGACTCCGGCCATGACTTCGCTTTTCTCGATCAGGCCGATGAAGCGCCAGCCCAGGGTCGGCGAAGTCCAGACATTGGCCATGTAGCGCTTGCCGCCCAGCTCGACCTCGACCAGGCCCTTGCTGGTGGCGGCCAATTGCGCGTAGTCGCCGCCAAGATCCTTGAGCTGCTTGAAGGCGTTGTTCGGATTGCTCGGGTCCACCAGCACCGCGCCGGTGTCCTCCACCAGCATCAGGTAGCCGCTTTCGCCCAGCTTGGTCTTGCCGATGAAACCGGCCAGTTGCTCAAGGGACACGTCGGTGCCCATCACCCCGATCACCTCGCCGTTGGCGCCGTGGACCGTGCGCACGGTGCAGATCAGCGGCTGGTTGCCCCATAGGTAGGCGCTGGTGCGCATGACCTTGCCGGGATTAGCCATGCCCAACTGGTACCAGGGGCGCTTGCGCGGTTCGTAGTTCTTCAGGCCCGGCTCATCGGGCCAGGCCACATAGCTGCCGTCATCGTTGCGCGCGAAGGACACGAAGGCCGTCGTCGGATGCGCCTTGGCGTAGCGGGTAAAGCGTTCCAGAAGCTGGCGGCTGCCTTCCGGCAGTGGCGTGCTCGGCGCGTTTTCGCCGATGTAGACCTTCAGGTCCCTGGCATTGACGACCTGCGGATCGTCGGCCCATTGCGCGACGTTCTGCGCGATGGAATCGAGGAAGACGTTGACCGTGTTGTCGATCTGCCGGATCTCCCGGCCAGAGGTATCCACGAAGCCATCGCGGGCTTGTTCGTTGAGGTTGTAGACCACCAGGCAGGCGATCAGCGCCACCGGGATGACGGCGAGAACGCCGAATGCACACGTCAGCTTTGTTTTTATATTCATGCGTTGGCTTCCGATACGACGTGCCATGAGTTCACGGACTCAGGGGGCTTTGGGATCTGCTGCATGCCGGCCGAGGGCGGGAAAACCGCTCTGCTGGACGTTTCAGCAAGTCGGAGAATGGCAATTTGATGTTTCCGGCGCAAGACACCCGGATCGCCTTTGAGCCCCGAATTTACGGGGTTTCGGGCAAAACTGATCGCATGGACAGGACAGATTCTTGTCTGTTTTCACTGCTGTTGCAGGCCAGATCGTTTCTGCTGGATGCCGTTCGCAGCGCGGCGGTTGCGACGCGCAACGGCTTGAGAAAAAAGGAAAAAGACCCGGGCAAGGAATTATTGTCACCCTTTAAGGGACAGTAATTCCACATAACCGCTATTTTTGCACGCCAATAGCGACAGTAGAGTGGGAGACATAACGCCGGGGCCCCCCCTGGACCAAGACTTCCTCTCAAAGGCGACAACGGAATGACCACATCGACATCAGGTGCCTGGAGCCCCCTGCGCAACACCACCTTCCGCATGCTGTGGATCGCGACCATCGCATCCAACATCGGCACCTGGATGCACGAGGTCGGCGCCGGCTGGCTGATGACCACGCTGTCCACCAATCCGTTGCACGTGGCGCTGATCCAGGTCGCGGGCTCGCTGCCGATGTTCTTCCTGGCCCTGCCGGCCGGCGCGGCGGCCGACATCGTCGACAAGCGCCGCTACCTGCTGCTGGTGCAGTTGTGGATGTCGGCGGTGGCCGTGACCCTGGCCAGCCTGACCCTGCTGGGCCTGATGAACGTGCCCCTGCTGTTGGTCCTCACCCTGGCGCTAGGCATCGGCACCGCCTTGATGATGCCCGCCTGGAGCGCGCTCACGCCGGAGCTGGTGGGCAAGGAAGACCTGCCCAACGCCGTGGCGATTTCCAGTGTCGGCATCAACGTATCGAGGGCGATCGGGCCGGCGCTGGCGGGCCTGGTGGTGAGCCTGGTCGGTCCGTGGCTGACCTTCGCCCTCAACGCCATCTCCTTCGCCGGCGTCATCCTCGTGCTGTTCACCTGGAAACGCGAAGTGAAGGAACCACTGCTTCCTGCAGAACGCTTCCTCGGCGCCATGCGCACCGGCTTGCGCTTTGCCCGCAGCTCCCGGCCGCTGCAGGCCGTACTGGTTCGCGCCCTCGCCTTCTTCCTGTTCGCCAGCGCCGGGACGTCGCTGCTGCCACTGATCGTGCGCGGTGAAATGCAGGGCACGGCCGCCGACTTCGGCATGCTGCTCGCGGCGATCGGCATCGGTGCCGTCGCCGGTGCGACTCTTCTGCCACGCCTGCGGGAACGCATCAGCCGGGATCGCCTGGTCATGCTCGCCAGCCTCGTCTACGCGGTGTTCCTGCTGGTGCTGGCTTCGGTGCGCAACTTCTACGTGCTGATGCCGGCGATGCTGCTCAGCGGCGCGGCCTGGATCGCCGTGCTCTCCAACATGCAGGTCGCCGCCCAGACTGCGGTGCCGGCCTGGGTCAGGGCACGGGCGCTGTCGGTGTACATCCTGGTGTTCTTCGGCGCCATGGCCGGTGGCGGCCTGCTCTGGGGCAGCATCGCCAGCCACGCCTCCATCACCCTGAGCCTGCTGCTCGCCGCAGCCGGGCTGGCCGCCGGGACGCTCGTCACCTGCAAGGTTGCGTTGCCCGAGACCGAAGCCGAGGAACTGGCACCTTCACTGCACTGGCCGACGCCGCTGCTCAGCGCCGACCAGGACCAGGAGCGCGGCCCGGTCATGGTGACCGTCGAGTACCACATCCATCCCGACCAGGCCCAGGCCTTCCTTGAGGTCGCCCGTGACCTGGAGGCGATGCGCAAGCGCAATGGCGCCTTGTCCTGGGGGCTGATGCAGGACAGTGCCGAGCCTGCCGTGTGGCAAGAGTTCTTCTTCGAGGAATCCTGGCTCGAACACCTGCGCCATCACCATCGGGTAACCCGTGGCGAACTGAAGATCGAGGCCCGGGCCAGGGCGTTCCAGACCGACGGTGTGCCGGTGCGGATTCGTCACCTGCTGGCTGAACGGCACTCCCACTGAACCTGCTTTCATCCTTTTGCCAGAGGTGTCGCCATGGGCCCCGTCGAGAGCTTCGCAACCAATCATCCGTTGTCACTGCTCGCGCTGAACGTATTCGGCGACCAGCTCGGCCTGCCGCTGCCGTCCTACCCCTCGCTGGTGCTGGCGGGAGCCTTCGCCAGCGAGCAGGGCTCGCCGGACCCCGCGCTGATCGTCGCGCTGGCGATGCTCTGCTGCCTGCTGGCCGACAGCCTCTGGTTCTGCCTGGGCGCGCGCTTCGGCGACGCCCTCACCCGCCGGATCGAGCGCAGCTCGCCAAGGATGAGTACCGCCCTGGCCCAGGGGCGAAAAGCCTACCTGCGGCATGGGCCGGTGGTGCTGGTCTTCGCCAGGTTCATCCCCGGAGCGGGCGCGGTTTCCACCTTGCTGGCGGGGCAGATCGGCATGGCCAGGACGCACTTCGTAGCCTGCAGCCTGCTGGGTTCGATGCTCTGGAGCGGCAGTGCGCTCGCCCTGGGCGCCGGCTTCGGCGAAGCGATCCTCCATGCCTTCGACAGCCTGAAGGAGTACCTGGAACTCGGCCTGGTGACCCTGGGAGTTGCAGTCCTGACCCTGCTGGTCTTGCGGGTAGCGCCTTCAGCGCTGAGGCATGCCATGGGGCGTCCGCTCTGCCGGTAGCTATCGACACTTCCACTTCTCGAAACAAGGACTCATCGAATGGACATCCAACGCATCAGAAAAATCTGGGCAGGCCTCTCGCTGCCACTCGGCCTGCTGTTCCTGCGGGTTTCGGCGGCGGTGCTACTGCTGCAGATCCATGGCCTGCCGAAGCTGCTCGACTGGAGCGTCGAGCTGCAGCGAATCGAGGACCCGTTTGGGCTGGGGGCGACACTGACCCTGGCGAGGGCGGTGTTTGCGGAGGTGGTTTGTCCGCTGTTGCTGATCCTGGGCGTGTTTGCCCGACTGGCGTGCCTGCCGGTACTGGCAGTACTCGGTGTGGCGCTGGTGGTGGTGCATCCCGAGTGGACGCTGGGAGAGGCGCAGTTTGCCTGGCTGTTTGCCGTGCTGTATGCGGGGTTGGCCATTACAGGGCCGGGGGATTGGGTCGTCAGGCTGCCGAAGTCATTACGGTGAGGGGCGAATGCCGGAGAGGCGGATCTCTCCTGAATTGAGAGAATTAAAACTGCCGCCATGCTCTAACACGGTATTTTCGAATACTTTCATGATCTGTCTGTTGAAAATCTGGGAGCCTGCGCGGCAGAGCTTTGACGCTTCTGCCGTTCTGCGCGTCTCAGAGCGCGAGATAGGCAACACCAAGCAACACCCTCACCCACAAACTCACACCAGGAATGAAAAAGCCAGGCGGCTGATCAAGACCTCCGTATTTTGCGCGTCGGTCATTTCAGTAAAACCAACTCCTTCTGCCCTTCCACCGTCACGTCATAAACCTTCTCGCTACACACCGAGAGCCCCTGCAAATCAAACTCCACCAGGTAGGTTTTGTTCGCTTTCGGCAGAAAGCTGCGCGACAACGGCCCGCACTTTTCCAGGCTGTACGAGGTCCCGCGATCATTGCGCCAGTTCGCAATGCCCTCCACCACTGTCAACTGATCCGCCGGCACCAACGTCTCACGGAACGGCCGGGCACGATAGAGCCCATGGGCCAGTCCCTTATATAACCCTCGGAAAAACGTCGGCATCTGTTGCTCCAGGGAATCGTTGTAAACAACCCCTACGCTCTTCAAATTCCCCACGGGCCCAGCGCTGAAGCTCACCTGAGATCCGGTGCTGAGCATTCTGAAAATAACCTTCGCATGGTGGTCGTCTGCCGTCAGTACAACCGGCTTGGGTTTGGCTGGCGGCAGGCCTTTATGAGAAGAACAACCCGCACCAGAAACAGCCACCAGGCACAACGGAAGGAGCCAAGCAAAGGAACGACCCATAGATAAATTCAAATCCTGTTAAATACCATGATGGTCAAGTGCCAGATAGCTTAATGCCATCACTCGAAAAAGTATCTCCCCAAACTCCCATGTGTGCCTCGTAATATTCCCGGTCGGGATCTGATGAAAGGTCGCAGTGGCAGCCTGTTGACCCCGTTGTTGGATCTGAGGGGATGTTGGCGGCGCTCTGGCGAGCACTGATTGATATGAATTGCTCGTATCAAAAACGAGATGAGGGAGCTGAGGTTGGCGGTTTGCCAAACAGGCAGCAAACGAACAACGCTGGTGGCTCGGTGAGCCTTAGAACGGCTCACCGAGTGCTGCGACAGTTTTTAATCTTCAAAACCACTCCGGCATGCGCAGATCGACGCTTACTCGACCGTCACCGATTTCGCCAGGTTCCGCGGCTGGTCCACATCGGTGCCCTTGAGCACGGCCACGTAGTACGACAGCAACTGCAGCGGAATGGTGTACAGGATCGGCGCCAGCGCATCGGCGATATGCGGCATGGCGATGACATGGGTGCCTTCGCCATTGCTCATGCTGGCCTGCTCGTCGGCGAAGACCACCAGTTGACCGCCGCGGGCGCGGACTTCCTGCAGGTTGGACTTGAGCTTTTCCAGCAGTTCGTTGTTCGGCGCCACGGTCACCACCGGCATGTCGTCGTCGACCAGCGCCAGCGGACCATGCTTCAGCTCACCCGCCGGGTAGGCTTCGGCGTGGATGTAGGAAATTTCCTTGAGCTTCAGGGCACCTTCCATCGCCACCGGGAACTGCGCGCCACGACCGAGGAACAGGGTGTGGTGCTTGTCGGCGAACAGCTCGGAAATCTTCTCGACGGTGGCGTCCATCGCCAGGGCTTCGCCCAGGCGCACCGGCAGGCGGCGCAGTTGTTCCACCAGCTCGGCTTCGACGCCGGCGCCCAGGGTGCCGCGCACCTGGCCCAAGGCCAGGGTCAGCAGCATCAGCGATACCAGTTGAGTGGTGAAGGCCTTGGTCGAGGCAACGCCGATTTCAGGACCCGCCAGGGTCAGCAGGGTCAGGTCGGATTCGCGCACCAACGAGCTGATACCGACGTTGCAGATCGCCAGGCTGCCGAGGAAGCCCAGCTCCTTGGCGTTACGCAGGGCGGCCAGGGTGTCGGCGGTCTCGCCGGACTGGGAGATGGAGACGAACAGGGTGTCCGGCTGCACCACTACCTTGCGGTAGCGGAATTCGCTTGCCACCTCGACCTGGCAAGGGATACCGGCCAGCTCTTCAAGCCAGTAACGAGCGACCATGCCGGCGTGGTAGCTGGTACCGCAGGCGACGATCTGGACGTTGCGCACCTTGGCGAACAGCTCGGCGGCTTTCGGACCGAAAGCCTGGACCATGACGTGGTCTGCGCCCAGACGACCTTCCAGGGTGCGCTGGACCACGGTCGGCTGCTCGTGGATCTCCTTGAGCATGAAGTGGCGATAGGCGCCCTTGTCGGCGGCTTCGGCGCCTTCGTGATACTGCACGGTTTCACGTTGTACCGGGGCACCGCTGGCGTCCCAGATATTCACCTGCTCACGACGGATCTCGGCGATATCGCCTTCTTCCAGGTACATGAAGCGGTCGGTGACCTGGCGCAGGGCCAGTTGGTCGGACGCCAGGAAGTTCTCGCCCAGGCCCAGGCCGATCACCAGCGGGCTGCCACTGCGCGCGGCAACCAGGCGATCAGGCTGCTTGGCGCTGATCACGGCCAGGCCGTAGGCACCATGCAGTTGCTTGACCACCGCCTTCAGGGCGTCGGCCAGGTCGGGGATGGTCTTCAGGGTGTGGTCCAGCAGGTGCACGATCACCTCGGTGTCGGTCTCCGAGCTGAACACATAGCCCAGGGACTTGAGGTTCTCACGCAGGACTTCGTGGTTCTCGATGATGCCGTTGTGCACCACCGCCAACTGGTTGCCGGAGAAATGCGGGTGGGCATTGTGCTCGGTCGGTGCGCCATGGGTGGCCCAGCGGGTGTGGGCGATGCCCAGCTGGCCAGTCAGCGGGTCGGCAGCGACGGCGGCCTGCAGTTCGCTGACCTTGCCGATGCGACGGCGGCGCTCCAGGGTGCCCTGCTGGGTGAAGAGCGCCAGGCCCGCGCTGTCGTAGCCGCGGTATTCAAGGCGCTTCAGGCCTTCGATCAGAATGGCTGTGATATTGCGCTCGGCAACAGCTCCAACGATTCCACACATAAATCAATGCTCCTGGCTGATAGCGGCACAAATCACGTTGATGCCGCGGGCTTCAATCTGTTCGCGTGCCTCGCGGGGCAGGCGCTCATCGGTAATCAGGGTATTCACGCTGCTCCACGGCAGCTCCAGGTTGGGAATCTTGCGCCCAACCTTGTCCGACTCGACCATCACGATCACTTCCCGGGCAACCTCGGCCATGACCCGGCTCAGTCCGAGCAGCTCGTTGAAGGTGGTGGTGCCACGGACCAGGTCGATGCCATCGGCACCGATGAACAACTGGTCGAAGTCGTAAGACCGTAGCACCTGCTCGGCGACCTGGCCCTGGAAGGACTCGGAATGCGGGTCCCAGGTACCACCGGTCATCAGCAGCACCGGCTCGTGCTCCAGTTCGCTGAGGGCGCGGGCGACATTCAGCGAGTTGGTCATCACCACCAGGCCAGGCTGCTGGCCCAGTTCGGGAATCATTGCGGCAGTGGTGCTGCCACTGTCGATGATGATCCGCGCATGCTCGCGAATCCGCGAGACCGCAGCGCGGGCAATGGCCTTCTTGTACAGGGAAACTGGCTGGGCCTGGTCGGCGATCAGCTCCTGCGGCATGGTCACCGCGCCACCATAGCGGCGCAGCAACAGGCCATTGGTTTCCAGAGCGGAGAGATCCTTGCGGATGGTCACTTCGGACGTTTCGAAACGCCTGGCCAGCTCGTCCACGCTCACTTCACCCTGTTCATTGAGCAAAGCGAGGATGTTATGGCGGCGTTGGGGCGTGTTTCGTTTCGACATTCGTGTTTAAGTTTCGATTCGAAAGATATTGGCGCAAATCAAAACCTAAAGCTTTCATTTGGTCAAGGGCGAATTCGATGAAAGGCGATGTGGATAACATTTTGTTCTTATCCACACGGCAAGACAGAAATGAAAAAGGCCGACTCATGCACAGGGCAGGCCGGCCTTTTCCAGGACTGTGGATAGATCAGTTCTTCTTGATCTTCTCCGGGCGCTTCCAGCCATCGATATTGCGCTGGCGCGCACGCGCCACGGCCAGTTGGCCCTGCGCGACATCCTGATTGATGGTCGAGCCGGCGGCAGTGGTGGCGCCGGACTGGATATCCACAGGGGCGACCAGAGAGTTGTTGGAGCCGATGAACACGTCCTCGCCGAGGATGGTCTTGAACTTGTTGGCGCCATCGTAGTTGCAGGTGATGGTGCCGGCACCGATGTTGGTGCGCGCGCCGATCTCGGCGTCGCCCAGGTAGGTCAGGTGACCGGCCTTGGCGCCTTCACCCATATGGGCATTCTTCAGTTCGACGAAGTTACCCACATGGGCACGAGCTTCCAGCACGCTGCCCGGACGCAGGCGGGCGAACGGACCCGCATCACTGCCCTCGCCCATTACCGCGCCTTCCAGGTGGCTGTTGGCCTTGACCACCACGCCCTTGCGCAGGGTGCTGTTCTTGATCACGCAGTTCGGCCCGATCTGCACGTCGTCCTCGATGACCACCGTGCCTTCGAGAATCACGTTGATGTCGATCAGCACGTCGCGACCGACCGTGACCTCGCCACGCACATCGAAGCGGGCCGGATCACGCAGGGTTACGCCTTGGGCCATCAGGCGACGGGCTGCGCGGAACTGATAGTGACGCTCCAGCTCTGCCAGCTGGCGGCGGTCGTTGGCACCCTGCACTTCCATTGGGTTCAGGGGCTGCTCGGTAGCGACGATCAGACCATCGGATACGGCCATTGCAATGACGTCGGTCAGGTAGTACTCGCCCTGGGCATTGTCGTTGGACAGGCGCCCCAGCCATTCGGCCAGGCGTGCACCCGGGACGGCCAGAATGCCGGTGTTGCCTTCGCGGATGGCCTTCTGCGCATCGGTGGCGTCCTTGTGCTCGACGATGGCGGTGACCTTGCCGGCGGCATCGCGGACGATACGGCCGTAGCCGGTCGGGTCGTCGAGGGTCACGGTGAGCAGGCCAAGCTGCTGGTCGTTGACCTTGGCCAGCAGACGCTGCAGGGTCTCGACTTCGATCAGCGGTACATCGCCGTAGAGAATCAGCACGGTGTTGGCACTCAGCGCCGGCAGGGCCTGGGCGACGGCATGGCCGGTACCGAGCTGTTTGTCCTGAAGCACGAAATTCAGATCGTCCGCAGCCAGACGTTCACGCACCAGGTCGGCGCCATGGCCGATCACCACATGGATGCCCTGTGGCTGGAGCTGGCGGGCGCTGTGGATAACATGACCCAGCATGGAGTTGCCGGCGACCGGGTGGAGCACCTTGGGCAAGGCGGAACGCATACGTGTGCCTTGGCCCGCAGCGAGAATGACGATATCGAGAGACATTGACTGGCTACCAATCCTGGGTGGTCAGCACTGTGACCGGGAGAAAAACGCGGAAAAAGAAAAAGGGTAGCCGAGGCTACCCTTTAACTCAATCGCTTCGCAGGTGACCGAATCAACGGCCCTTGCGAAGTTGCTGGACGGTACGCAGCTGGGCGGCGGCCTCGGCCAGACGTGCGGCGGCGGCCGAATAATCGAAATCCGCGCCTTTGGTGTTCAGGGCATTTTCAGCAGCTTTCACTGCTTCCTGCGCCTGAGCTTCATCCAGGTCACCAGCGCGTTGCACGGTATCGGCGAGAACCTTGACCATGTTCGGCTGGACCTCAAGGAAGCCACCGGAGATGTAGAAGATCTCCTGCGAGCCGCCCTGCTTGGTCAGCGTGATCGGACCCGGTTTGAGATTGGTGATCAGCGGGGCGTGGCCTGGAGCGATACCAAGATCACCCAGGTTGCCGTGAGCAACCAACATCTCGACCAGACCGGAGAAGATTTCTCCTTCCGCGCTGACGATATCGCAATGGACTGTCATAGCCATTTGCTTGCCTCGACCTGATTAGCGCCCCTTGCGGGGCGCCGGGATTACAGTTTCTTGGCTTTCTCGATCGCTTCGTCGATGCTGCCGACCATGTAGAACGCTTGTTCTGGCAGGTGGTCGTAGTCACCTTTGAGGATGCCGCTGAAGCCAGCGATGGTGTCTTTCAGGGAAACGTATTTGCCTGGAGAACCGGTGAAGACTTCTGCCACGAAGAACGGCTGAGACAGGAAGCGCTGGATCTTACGAGCACGGGCAACCAGTTGCTTGTCGGTCTCGGACAGCTCGTCCATACCCAGGATCGCGATGATGTCCTTCAGCTCTTTGTAGCGCTGCAGAACATACTGAACGCCACGAGCGGTCTCGTAGTGCTCGGTGCCGATCACCAGCGGGTCCAGCTGACGGGAGGTCGAGTCCAGTGGGTCTACCGCTGGGTAGATACCCAGGGAAGCGATGTCACGGGACAGAACGACGGTGGCGTCAAGGTGGGCGAAGGTGGTCGCTGGCGACGGGTCGGTCAGGTCGTCCGCAGGTACGTATACGGCCTGGATCGAGGTGATCGAACCTTCCTTGGTGGAGGTGATGCGCTCTTGCAGAACGCCCATCTCTTCAGCCAGGGTCGGCTGGTAGCCTACTGCCGAAGGCATACGGCCCAGCAGTGCGGATACTTCGGTACCGGCCAGGGTGTAACGATAGATGTTGTCGACGAACAGCAGAACGTCGTTACCTTCGTCACGGAACTTCTCGGCCATGGTCAGGCCGGTCAGCGCTACGCGCAGACGGTTTCCTGGTGGCTCGTTCATCTGACCGTAGACCAGCGCTACCTTGTCGAGAACGTTGGAGTCCTTCATCTCGTGGTAGAAGTCGTTACCCTCACGAGTACGCTCACCCACACCGGCGAACACGGAGTAACCGCTGTGCTCGATGGCGATGTTACGGATCAGTTCCATCATGTTTACGGTCTTGCCGACACCGGCACCACCGAACAGACCGACTTTACCGCCCTTGGCGAACGGGCAGACCAGGTCGATAACCTTGATGCCGGTTTCCAGCAGGTCGTTGCCGCCTGCCTGGTCAGCGAAGGAAGGAGCGGCGCGGTGGATACCCCAGCGCTCTTCTTCGCCGATCGGGCCAGCTTCGTCGATCGGGTTGCCGAGGACGTCCATGATCCGGCCCAGGGTCGCTTTACCGACCGGTACGGAGATAGGAGCCTTGGTGTCGACCACGTCCAGACCGCGCTTCAGGCCTTCGGTCGAGCCCATCGCGATGGTACGGACGATGCCGTCGCCCAGCTGCTGCTGAACTTCCAGAGTGGTTTCCGCGCCTTGAACTTTCAGCGCGCTGTAGACATTCGGCACGACGTCACGTGGAAATTCCACGTCGATGACGGCGCCGATGATTTGAACGATACGTCCGCTACTCATAGCTGGATCCTCTGAATATTTGAACCGTTAAACCGCGGCAGCGCCGCCGACGATTTCCGAGATCTCTTGGGTGATCGCAGCCTGACGCGCCTTGTTGTAGATCAGCTGCAATTCGCTGATCAGGTCACCGGCGTTGTCGGTGGCGTTCTTCATTGCGATCATCCGGGCAGCTTGTTCAGCTGCGTTGTTCTCGACCACCGCCTGGTAGACCTGCGACTCCACGTAACGCACCATCAGGCCGTCCAGCAGCTCTTTGGCGTCAGGTTCGTAGAGGTAGTCCCAGTGGTGCTTGAGTTCTTGATCCGGGGTTGCAACCAACGGAATCAACTGCTCGACCGTTGGGGTTTGCGTCATGGTGTTCACGAACTTGTTCGATACCACCGACAGACGATCGATACGACCATCCAGGTAAGCGTCCAGCATGACCTTGACGCTGCCGATCAGATCATTGATCGACGGCTCTTCGCCCAGGTGGCTGATTGCAGCGACGACGTTGCCGCCGAAGTTGCGGAAGAAAGCCGCACCCTTGCTGCCGATTACGCACAGATCGATTTCGACGCCTTGTTCGCGGTTTACCGACATGTCCTTGACCAGGGCCTTGAACAGGTTGGTGTTCAAGCCACCGCACAGACCACGGTCACTGCTCACCACGATATAACCGGCGCGCTTCACAGGGCGGTCGATCATGAACGGGTGGCGGTATTCCGGGTTGGCGTTGGCCAGATGACCAATCACCTGGCGGATGCGCTCCGCGTAGGGACGGCTAGCAGCCATGCGCATTTGAGCCTTGCGCATTTTGCTGACCGCCACTTTTTCCATGGCGCTGGTAATTTTTTGCGTGCTTTTGATGCTCGCAATCTTACTGCGAATCTCTTTTGCGCCTGCCATGTAACACCTATCAGGTTAGCAAGCGGGGGCCGCAAAGCCCCCGCTGCGGCTTACCAGGTTTGGGTGGCCTTGAACTTCTCGATACCGGCCTTGATGCCAGCGTCGATTTCGTCGTTGAAGTCACCCTTCACGTTGATCTTCGCCATCAGGTCGGCGTGATCACGGTTGAAGTAAGCGATCAGAGCTTGTTCGAAGCTGCCGATCTTGGCGATTTCAACGTCGGTCAGGAACCCACGCTCAGCGGCATACAGCGACAGCGCCATGTCAGCGATGGACATAGGAGCGTATTGCTTCTGCTTCATCAGCTCGGTAACACGTTGACCGTGCTCGAGTTGCTTGCGGGTGGCTTCGTCCAGGTCAGAAGCGAACTGGGCGAATGCAGCCAGTTCACGGTACTGAGCCAGAGCGGTACGGATGCCACCGGACAGCTTCTTGATGATCTTGGTCTGAGCGGCACCACCCACACGGGATACCGAAACACCGGCGTTCACTGCAGGGCGGATACCCGAGTTGAACATGGCCGATTCCAGGAAGATCTGACCGTCGGTGATCGAGATCACGTTGGTCGGAACGAACGCGGAAACGTCGCCAGCCTGGGTTTCGATGATCGGCAGTGCGGTCAGGGAACCGGTCTTGCCAGTTACAGCACCGTTGGTGAACTTCTCGACGTACTCTTCGGAAACGCGCGATGCACGCTCCAGCAGACGGGAGTGGAGATAGAACACGTCACCTGGGTACGCTTCACGTCCTGGTGGACGGCGCAGCAGCAGGGAGATCTGACGGTAGGCAACGGCCTGCTTGGACAGGTCATCGTAGACGATCAGCGCGTCTTCACCGCGGTCACGGAAGAACTCGCCCATGGTGCAACCGGCGTATGGCGCCAGGAATTGCAGTGCGGCGGATTCCGAGGCACTGGCAACGACCACGATGGTGTTGGCCAGGGCGCCGTTTTCTTCCAGCTTGCGAACGATGTTGGCAACGGTGGAACGCTTCTGGCCGACAGCGACATAAACGCAGAAAATACCGGAGTCTTTCTGGTTGATGATGGCGTCGATGGCCATGGCGGTCTTGCCGATCTGACGGTCACCGATGATCAGCTCGCGCTGGCCACGGCCGACAGGGATCATGGCGTCGACGGATTTGTAGCCAGTCTGTACAGGCTGGTCTACCGACTTACGCCAGATCACGCCTGGAGCAACTTTCTCGACCGCGTCGGTCTCGGTGTTGTTCAGCGGACCTTTGCCGTCGATCGGGTTGCCCAGTGCGTCGACGACGCGACCCAGCAGTTCCTTACCAACAGGAACTTCGAGGATGCGGCCGGTGCACTTGGCGCTCATGCCTTCGGCGAGGGTGTCGTAGGCGCCCAGTACTACCGCACCAACGGAGTCTTGCTCCAGGTTGAGGGCCATACCGTAGACGCCGCCTGGAAACTCGATCATTTCGCCGTACATGACGTCGGCCAGACCGTGAATCCGCACGATGCCGTCAGAAACGCTGACGACAGTACCTTCGTTGCGGGCTTGGGAGCCGACGTCGAGAGACTCGATGCGGCCCTTGATGATTTCACTAATTTCGGAAGGATTGAGTTGCTGCATTGCTCTGCTGCCCCTTCAAACTCAAGATTTCAATGCTTCGGCCAGTTTCGCGAGCTTGCCGCGAACCGAGCCATCGATTACCAGGTCGCCGGCGCGGATCACGACACCACCGATAAGGGAGGCGTCTTCCGTCGCATGCAGGCGCACTTCCCGGCTGAGCCGTGCACTGAGAACCTTGGCGAGTTTGTCTTGCTGTTCTTGGTTCAACGCAAAAGCACTGGTGACTTCCACGTCCACGGATTTTTCCAGTTCGGCCTTGTACAGCTCGAACTGCGCAGCAATCTCCGGCAGAAGCAGGAGACGGCCGTTTTCCGCGGCGGTGTGGATGAAATTGCGTGCTTGCGCGTCGAACTTGTCACCACACACGTCGATAAACGTGGTGGCCTTCTGTGCGCTCGTCAGTCGCGGGGCCTTGAGCAGGCGCTGCATGGTGTCGTCTTGCGACACCGCAGCAGCCAGGCCGAGCATGGCTGACCAATTGGCCAGTTGCTGATGGGCCTGGGCGTGCTCGAAGGCAGCCTTAGCGTAAGGTCGGGCCAACGTGGTCAGTTCTGCCATGATCGCCCTCGCTTAAATTTCAGCGGCCAGTTTGTTAACCAGCTCCGCATGCGCGTTTTGATCGATAGTGGCGCCAAGGATCTTTTCAGCACCGCCAACGGCCAGGCTACCCACTTGGGCGCGCAGCGCGTCTTTGACGCTGTTAATTTCCTGCTCGATCTCGGCTTGAGCCTGGGCCTTCACACGGTCAGCTTCGACGCGGGCCTGATCACGGGCCTCCTCGACGATCTGCGCACCGCGCTTCTTGGCTTGCTCAATGATTTCGGCTGCCTGAGCTTTCGCTTCGCGCAGTTGCTGACCCGCTTTGTCTTGGGCCAGCTCCAGGTCGCGAGCTGCTCGGTTGGCAGCGTCCAGTCCGTCCGCGATCTTCTTTTGACGCTCTTGCAGAGCCGCGATGACCGGAGGCCACACGAACTTCATGCAGAACAGCACAAAGATGAAGAAGGCAACAGACTGGCCAATCAGGGTTGCATTAATGTTCACGCCAACACCTCGCTCGGTCTTTGTCCATCACATCCAACCACTCGAAAAATCGAGTGATTAGCCAGCGATTTGACCAACGAAGGGGTTCGCGAAGGTGAAGAACAGAGCGATACCAACACCGATCATGGTTACGGCGTCGAGCAGACCGGCAACGATGAACATTTTAACTTGCAGCATTGGAACCATCTCTGGCTGGCGAGCAGCGCCTTCCAGGAACTTGCCGCCCAGCAGGCCGAAACCAATGGCGGTACCCAGAGCACCCAGGCCGATCAGCAGAGCAACAGCGATAGCGGTAAGACCAACTACAGTTTCCATCTTTCCTCCCGACTTTTACGTCGTATTGGTTAGGTTTTTTAGTTTGAAGCGGTAAAACAAAATCGTTTGGTACAACGATGCCCTTGCGGACTTTTTCGACCCCCTCTCAAACCGACAAGAGGGTCATCAGACACGCCAGGCGGTCTTAATGGTTATCTTCGTGCGCCATCGACAGGTAGACGATGGTGAGCATCATGAAGATGAATGCTTGCAGGGTGATGATCAGGATGTGGAACACCGCCCACGCCCATTGCAGCACCACGCCCAGGCCGCTGAGCCACAGCAGGCCGGCGCCGAACATGACCGCGATCAGGATGAACACCAGCTCGCCGGCGTACATGTTGCCGAACAGACGCAGGGCCAGGGAGATCGGCTTGGCGATCAGGGTCACGAATTCCAGCAGGAAGTTGACCGGGATCAGCAGGATCTGCACGAAGATGTTCTTGCTGCCGAACGGATGCAGGGTCAGTTCGCCGAGGAAGCCGCCCAGGCCCTTGACCTTGATGCTGTAGAAGATGATCAGGGCGAACACGCAGAAGGCCATGGCCAGGGTCGCGTTCGGGTCGGTGGTGGACACGGCACGGAACGGGATGTGGTGATCACCGGAGATCCATACCGCCAGCTGAGGAATCCAGTCCACCGGCACCAGGTCGATGGCGTTCATCAGGAACACCCAGACGAAGATGGTCAGGGCCAGCGGGGCGATGACGTTGCTACGGCCGTGGAAGGAATCCTTCACGCTGCCATGGACGAACTCGACCAGTACTTCGACGAAGTTCTGCAGGCCGCCGGGCAGGCCGGAAGTCGCTTTTTTCGCCGCCGCGCGGAACAGGAGGATGAAGATCAGGCCCAGGCCGAACGACCAACCCAGGGTGTCCACGTGGAACGCCCAGAAGCCCATCGCCTTGGCTTCTGCTGCGGAGTGGGCAAAGCCCCAGCCGCCGTCTGGAAGTTGACCGAAGGTCAGGTTCTGCAAGTGGTGCTGGATATAGCCCGAAGCCGTTGTTTCTGCCATGTTTGCCTCAAACGCCCTAAGGTCTCGAAAGTCTTGTTTTCATCAGCAGGGGCGCGAACCAGCTGACCAGTTGGGTCAGCAAGAAGACGCCGAATACTGCTAATGGCGCCAATGGCTTCACTCCTGCGAACGTCAGTGCGAACAGCACCGCCGTCAAAATCAATTTGCCCGCCTCGCCTGCGTAGAACGACTTGACGATGGCTTGCGCTGCCCTGGCCCCGGTAAAACGAAAGGCCTTCCAGGCGAAATACACGTTCGGTAGCCAGGCGATCAGCCCTCCGCAGAGGCCTGAATATCCGCTGACTGTCCCGCGCCACTGCCACAAAGCCAAAGCTGCCAACAGAAACACGACACATTGGGCCAGCAGTACCGGGAAAACCGCCCAGCGATGGAAAGGCAGGCGGTTTGGCGTGCGGGTTTCCATCAAAACTGCTCCCCTGAAGTCGGCCAACCAGTCAACTATGACTTGGCATAATTTGTGCCGACAAAATGCGCGCAGAGTATAGGGGCGGTTTAACCCCTATTCAACTGCCGGGTAGTGATTTCCGACTGCGCGCTACAAAGGGAATTGTTTCAGCGGATGTGAGCAAGGACGCCCTGCAACTCATCTAACGAGTTGTAGCGAATAACCAGTTGGCCCTTGCCTTTGTTACCGTGGCGAATCTGCACGGAAGACCCCAAACGCTCTGCCAAACGCTGTTCCAGACGGGTAATGTCCGGATCAGGTTTGCTTGCTTCGACCGGCTCAGGTTTGTCGCTGAGCCACTGGCGAACCAGCGCCTCGGTCTGACGGACGGTAAGACCGCGTGCGACAACGTGTCGCGCCCCGTCCACCTGCTGTTCTTCGGGCAATCCGAGCAGCGCCCGGGCATGCCCCATCTCCAGATCACCATGGGACAGCATGGTCTTGATCACGTCCGGAAGGGAGATCAGGCGCAGCAGGTTGGCCACGGTGACCCGCGACTTGCCGACGGCATCGGCGACCTGTTGCTGGGTCAGCTGGAATTCGGTCTGCAGTCGCTGCAGGGCGATGGCTTCCTCGACCGGATTGAGGTCCTCGCGCTGGATGTTCTCGATCAGCGCCATGGCGATGGCGGCTTCGTCGGGCACATCGCGGACCATGGCCGGTATGGTGTCCAGGCCAGCCAGCTGGGTCGCGCGCCAGCGGCGCTCACCGGCGATGATCTCGTAGCGGTCATCCGCGATCGGGCGCACCACAATGGGCTGCATGACGCCCTGGCCCTTGATCGATTGCGCCAGTTCTTCCAGCGCCTGCGGGTCCATGTCCCGACGCGGCTGGTACTTGCCGCGCTGGATCAGCTCCACGGGCAGGTGTTGCAGTTCTTTCTTGTCGACCTTTACAGCCTGCTCTTCGAGCGCGCTGACGGTCGGACCACTCAACAGTGCATCCAACCCACGTCCGAGACCCCGTTTCTTGACGGCCATGCGGATTCCTTAAGTTGTCTGTGCAGTGCGAGTTTGACGGCGCTGGCGGCGATGCAGTTCGCCAGCCAGGGCCAGGTAGGCCAGGGCGCCGCGTGATTGCTTGTCATAGGCCAGTGCCGGCATGCCGAAACTCGGTGCCTCGGCCAGACGGATGTTGCGCGGGATCACGGTGTCGTAGAGCTGCTCGCCGAAGTGTTCCTTGAGCTGCACCGAGACATCGTTGTTCAGGCTCAGGCGCGGATCGTACATGGTCCGCAGCAGGCCTTCGATCTTCAGCTCCGGGTTCAGGCGGGCGGCGATGCGCTTGATGTTATCCACAAGGTCGCTGAGACCTTCCAGTGCGTAGTACTCGCACTGCATCGGGATGATCACGCCATCCGAGGCAACCAGCGCATTGAGGGTCAGCATCGACAGCGAAGGCGGGCAGTCGATGAGGATGTAGTCGTAACTCTCGCGGATCGGCGCCAGCGCATTGCGCAGGCGACTTTCCTTCATCTGCATTTCCAGCAGGACCACCTCGGCGGCGGTCAGGTCGCGGTTGGCTGGCAGCAGTTGATAACCGCCGTGCTCGGAGATGTGCATGGCCTGGGCCAGGTCGCATTCACCGATCAGCAGATCGTAGACCGAATGTTCCAGGACATGTTTATCCACACCACTGCCCATGGTGGCGTTGCCCTGCGGATCGAGGTCGATCAACAGCACGCGGCGCTTGGTCGCAACCAGCGATGCCGCGAGATTGATACAGGTCGTGGTTTTACCCACACCCCCCTTCTGGTTCGCGATCGCGAATACCTTAGCCATTCTTGCTTGTGTTCCCAGTCATGCCGTGCGGCGCAGTATCAGCAGATGGCGCTGGCCTTGGCAACCGGGTACGGTCAGGGCCTGCTCGCTATCCACTTTGAAATCTGCCGGCAATGCTACCAGCTCATCGGCCGGATGCAGTCCTTTCATTGCCAGCCACTGTGTCTGGGAGTCTCCCAGGTGCCGCGTCCAGCTGGTGAAGTTTTCCATGCTGCTGAAAGCACGGGAGATGATCCCGGTGAACGGCTGCGCAGGCTGGAACTCTTCCACCCGCTTGTGGATAACCGTCAGGTTGTCCAGTTTCAGCTCCAGTTTCACCTGGGTCAGGAAACGGGTTTTCTTGCCGTTGCTGTCCAGCACCGTGACCTGTTTGTCCGGATGCAGGATAGACAATGGAATACCGGGCATGCCACCGCCGCTGCCGACATCGAGCCAGCGCGGGCTGTGGATGAATTCCATCACGCTCAGGCTGTCCAGCAGGTGACGGGACACCATCTCGTCCGGATCGCGCACGGCGGTGAGGTTGTAGGCCTTGTTCCATTTGATCAGCAGGGCCAGGTAGGCCAGCAGCTGTTCCTGTTGCGCGACACTCAGCTCCAGACCGAGCTGGCGCGCACCTGTGGACAACTCTTCAGCGTGTTTTGCAGTGACCAGTGAACTCAAGCGGTTTGCTCCAGACCGCGGCCAGCGCCGCGTTTTTTCAGGTGGATCAACAACAGGGAGATCGCCGCGGGGGTCACACCGGGAATACGCGACGCCTGGCCCAGGGTCTCCGGCCGGGTCTGGCCGAGCTTGCCCTGGATTTCCTTGGACAGGCCGGAGATCGAAGCGTAGTCGATGTCGTCCGGCAGGCGGGTATCTTCGCTGGCGCGCAGGCGAGCGATTTCTTCCTGTTGCCGGTCGATGTAGCCGGCGTATTTGGTCTTGATCTCGACCTGTTCGGCGACCTGTTCGCTGGCATCGCTGCCACCGGTCACTTCCACCAGGCCGGCGTAGTCGATTTCCGGCCGGCTCAACAGGTTGAGCAGGTTGTACTCGTGGGCCAGCGGGGTGCCGAAACGTTCGGCAACCGCGTTGCCCTGCTCGGTACCCGGGCGCACCCAGGTGGATTTCAGGCGCTGTTCCTCACGCTCGATACCTTCGCGCTTGGCGCTGAAGGCCGCCCAGCGCTCGTCATCCACCAGGCCCAGTTCGCGACCTTTCTCGGTCAGGCGCAGGTCGGCGTTGTCCTCGCGCAGGATCAGCCGGTATTCGGCGCGCGAGGTGAACATGCGGTACGGCTCCTGGGTGCCGAGGGTGATCAGGTCGTCGACCAGCACGCCGATGTACGCCTCGTCGCGCCGCGGGCACCAGCTTTCGCGACCCTGCGCGCGCAGCGCGGCGTTGGTCCCGGCGAGCAGGCCCTGGGCGCCGGCTTCTTCGTAACCGGTGGTGCCGTTGATCTGGCCGGCGAAGAACAGGCCGCCGATCACCTTGGTTTCCAGGCTGTACTTCAGGTCGCGCGGATCGAAGTAGTCGTACTCGATGGCGTAGCCCGGGCGAACGATATGGGCGTTCTCCATGCCGCGGATCGAACGGACGATCTGCAACTGCACATCGAACGGCAGGGATGTGGATATCCCGTTCGGATACAGCTCATGGGTGGTCAGGCCTTCCGGCTCGATGAACACCTGGTGGCTTTCCTTGTCGGCGAAGCGATGGATCTTGTCCTCGATCGACGGGCAGTAACGCGGGCCGATGCCCTCGATCACGCCGGAGTACATCGGCGAGCGATCCAGGTTGGAGGCAATGATCTCGTGGGTCCGCGCATTGGTGTGGGTAATCCAGCAGCTGACCTGGCGCGGGTGCATCTCTTTCGAGCCCATGAACGACATCACCGGGATCGGTGTATCGCCTGGCTGCTCTGACATCACCGAGAAATCCACCGAACGCCCATCGATACGCGGTGGCGTACCGGTCTTCAGGCGACCGACGCGCAGCGGCAGTTCACGCAGGCGGTGTGCCAGGGCGATCGCCGGCGGATCGCCGGCACGGCCGCCGGAATAGTTCTGCAGACCGATGTGGATAAGTCCGGCCAGGAAAGTCCCTGTGGTCAGGACCACGGAGTCGGCGAAGAAACGCAGGCCCATCTGGGTGACCACACCGCGGACCTGGTCCTGTTCGACGATCAGGTCGTCGCAGGACTGCTGGAATATCCACAGGTTGGGCTGGTTTTCCAGGATCTCGCGGACCACCGCCTTGTAGATGGCGCGGTCGGCCTGGGCGCGGGTAGCGCGCACGGCCGGACCCTTGCGGTTGTTCAACACGCGGAACTGGATGCCGCTCTTGTCGGTGGCCAGCGCCATTGCGCCGCCGAGCGCATCGATTTCCTTGACCAGATGGCTCTTGCCGATGCCACCGATGGCCGGGTTGCAGCTCATGTGCCCGAGGGTTTCCACGTTATGGGTCAGCAGCAGGGTTTTCACGCCCATGCGTGCTGATGCAAGCGCAGCCTCGGTACCGGCATGGCCGCCGCCGATGACGATCACTTCAAAACGGGAAGGGAAATCCACCACGCACCTCGTGCCTGTTTCGGGAATTAAAAAGGGATAGCTGGCAAGTATAGGGAATTCCGCCCTCCTAAAGGAACCTTTTGCACAAAATTTAACCAGCCTGTGGATGAATGGCCGGCAATAGAAATAACGAAAGGAAGATTTATAAAAGCTTTGTTTTTATGTTTATTCTTAGTGCCCTCCCGATCTGTGGATAAGCTGCTACAGCCCATATTTCACGCTGTGTACAGAGAATCATAACCCTGTTATCCAGTGAGCATGAGAGTTATGGATAAGCGCCTTGAACCTGTGGATTAAATTGCCGTTTACCCACAGGCGGATTTATCTCCAGCCCTGAAGGCCAGTTATCAACGGACCTGGAGGCGGGTTTTCCACAGGGCTTATTCTTCAGTTTGTGGACGAGCGGACAGGCGAATGCCCCGGAGCCATGCCGGAGCTTTCGTCTGTGGAAAAGGGAGAAGTGATGCGGGATGTGACAACCGAGCCTGTCAGGTCAGGCCCGGTTGTGGATAAGAATGCTTACTTGCCGATGCAGAAGCTGGAGAAGATGCGACCCAGGAGGTCGTCGGAACTGAATGCGCCGGTGATTTCACCCAAAGCCTGCTGCGCCTGGCGCAGATCCTCGGCCAGCAGTTCGCCGGCGCCGGCCAGGGTGAGCTGTTCACGACCATGTTCGAGGCTGGCGCTGGCCTGGCGCAGGGCTTCAAGGTGACGCCGACGGGCGCTGAAGCCGCTTTCCGCGGTCTGTTCATAACCCATGCAGGCTTTCAGGTGCTCGCGCAGCAGGTCCAGGCCCATGTCCGGCGCCTTGGCGCTGAGGGTGATGGTGACGTGGCCATCCTCGCTTTGTTCCATGCCGATGGATTCCCCGGTGAGGTCGGCCTTGTTGCGGATCAGGGTGACTTTGTCCGGACGAGGGCGCTGATCGAGGAACTCCGGCCACAGGGCAAACGGATCGCTGGCCTCCGGCGCTGTGGCATCCACCACCAGCAGGACCCGGTCCGCCTCGCTGATCGCCTTCAGCGCGCGTTCCACGCCGATCTTTTCCACATGGTCTTCGGTGTCGCGCAGGCCAGCGGTGTCGACGACGTGCAACGGCATGCCGTCGATGTGGATATGTTCGCGGAGGATGTCCCGGGTGGTGCCGGCGATATCGGTAACGATCGCCGCCTCGCGGCCGGCGAGCATGTTCAGCAGGCTCGATTTGCCGGCATTCGGCCGCCCGGCGATGACCACCGTCATGCCGTCGCGCAACAACGCGCCCTGCCCGGCTTCGCGCATTACGGCGGCCAGGTCGTCGCGCACGCCGTCGAGCATGCCCAGTACGTGACCGTCGGCGAGGAAGTCGATTTCTTCCTCGGGGAAGTCGATGGCCGCTTCCACGTAGATACGCAGGCTGATCAGGCGCTCGGTGAGGTTATCCACACGGCGGGAAAACTCGCCCTGTAGCGAGCGCAAGGCATTGCGCGCGGCCTGCGCCGAGCTGGCTTCGATCAGGTCGGCGATGGCCTCGGCCTGGGCAAGATCGAGCTTGTCGTTGAGGAACGCGCGTTCGCTGAATTCCCCCGGCCGCGCCAGGCGGCAACCGAGTTGTACACAGCGCTGCAGGAGCATGTCGAGAACCACCGGACCGCCATGGCCCTGCAGTTCCAGGACATCCTCGCCGGTAAACGAGTTCGGGCCCGGGAAGAACAAGGCGATGCCTTCATCGAGAACCAGCCCGTCGTCACTGCGGAACGGGCCGTAGTGGGCGTGCCGCGGTGTCAGGTTGCGGCCGGTGATGGCTTGCCCGGCCTGGCTCGCCAGCGGCCCGGAGATACGCACAATGCCGACCCCGCCACGGCCTTGGGCGGTGGCGATGGCGGTGATGGTTTCGCGGCGGGAATTCATGTGATGGCCTCGAACAAAAACGTCAGATAGCAAAACGCCCCACGAGTGGGGCGTTTATCCACAGATTAGCTGGCTAATCCGTCAGGCTGCGGCCTTCTTGGTAGCGGCCTCGATCTTGCGGGTGATGTACCACTGCTGCGCGATGGACAGGCAGTTGTTCACAACCCAGTACAGCACCAGACCGGCCGGGAACCACAGGAAGAAGAAGGTGAAGATGATCGGCATCAGCTTCATCACCTTGGCCTGCATTGGATCCGGCGGAGTCGGGTTCAGTTGCTGTTGGATGAACATGGTCGCGCCCATGATGATCGGCAGGATGAAGAACGGATCCTTGATCGACAGGTCGGTGATCCAGAACATCCATGGGGCCTGGCGCATTTCCACGCTTTCCAGAAGTACCCAGTACAGCGAGAGGAAGACCGGCATCTGTACCAGGATCGGCAGGCAGCCGCCCAGCGGGTTGATCTTCTCTTTCTTGTACAGCTCCATCATCGCCTGGGACATCTTCTGGCGATCGTCACCGAACTGCTCTTTCAGCTGGGCCAGGCGCGGCGCCACGGCACGCATGCGCGCCATCGACTTGTAGCTGGCGGCAGACAGCGGGAAGAACAGGCCCTTGATCAGCATGGTCAGGACGATGATCGACCAGCCCCAGTTGCCGAGCAGGCTGTGGATATGTTGCAGCAGCCAGAAGATCGGCTGGGCGATGAACCACAGGAAGCCGTAGTCGACGGTCAGTTCCAGGCCTGGGGACAACTCTTTCAGGTGGCTCTGGATCTTCGGACCGGCGTACAGGGTGCTGCTGATCTCGCCTTGGGCACCGGCGGCAACGTTGGTTGCCGGGCCGATGAAGCGGATCACGTAGTTGCCTTGGGCGTCCTTGAGGGTGGTGACCTGATTGTTGCCGGATTTTTCAGGAATCCACGCAGTCACGAAGTAGTGCTGCAGCCAGGCGACCCAGCCACCGGTCACGGTTTCGTTCAACTGACCCTTGTCCATGTCCTTCATGGACACTTTCTTGTAGGGCTCGGAACTTGTCCACAGGGCGGCACCCAAGTAAGTGGCGGTACCGGTGGCGGTCGACGAGGACGGATCGGAGCTGGCATCACGCTTCAGCTGGCCGTACATGTTGCCGGTCCACGGCTGGCCGCTCTGGTTGTCGATCAGGTAGCTGACCTTCAGGTCGTACTCGCCACGCTTCAGGGTGAAACGCTTGATGTAGTTGACACCGTCCTGGCTGAACTTCAGGTCGACGACCAGCTGGTCCTGGCCATCGGCCAGTTGATAGCTCTTCTGCTCGGCGGAATACAGCGGACGGCCGCTCGAACGGTCGATGCCATTGCTGCCGATCAGACCGCTCTGGGCCAGGTAGACACGCTCGTTGCCGTTGTCGAACAACTGGAATGGAATGTCCGGATGGTCCTGGCGGCGGGGGTACTTCGGCAGGGTCAGCTGGACGATGTCGCCACCGGTTGGGTCGATAGCCAGATCGAGCACATCGCTCTTGACCCTGATCAGATCCTTGCTGACAGCCACCGGTGCCGGTGCCACTGGCTGGCCTTCGGCGTTGACGGTCGGGACGTCCGCATTGGTGTTGCCGGCGGTCGGGCTGTCCGGGAGGGACGGCGCGATGGTGCTGGAGGCAGCATTCTGAGTCGGCAGGGCAGCCTGGCCGTAGTCCTGGTTCCACTTGAGGACCATGACATAGGACACGATTGCCAGGGCGGCGATCAGGATCGTGCGTTTAATATCCATGATTACTCGGCTATCGAAGAAGTACGGGAAGATGGAACTGGCGGGACCGGATCAAAGCCGCCTGCGTTCCAGGGATGACAACGACCCAGGCGACGAACGGTCAGCCACCCGCCACGCAAAAGGCCATGTGTTTCGATGGCTTCGTACGCATAGCAGGAGCAACTTGGGTAGAAACGGCAATGACTGGCCATCAAAGGGCTGATGGCATAACGGTAAAACTGGATCGGAACGAGTGCCAGTTTACGCATCTGGACGGTCCACCCCTACAGATTCGGTCTTGACCTCTGGAGATGGGCGACTACGAGCGAGGCGCTTCCAGAGCTTGCCAAAATGTTGGTGCAATTCCGGGTTTTCTACATCGCCAAGGCCTTTGCGCGCGACGATCACAATGTCCCAGCCAGCCAGCAATTCCTGGTGGCGACGAAACGAATCGCGCATCAAACGCTTCAAGCGATTTCGCTGAACGGAAAGCTTGACTGCCTTCTTGCCGATCACCAGGCCCAGGCGGGGATGATCGAGGCCGTTCTCGCGGGCAAGGAGCAAGAGACTCTTGCCGGGCACCTTGCCTGATGGAGAGTCAAAGACCGCTTTGAAGTGTCGGGGTGTCAGTAGACGTTTTTCCCGACTGAAGTCCTGACTCACCACCTGTGCCGAAAAATCAAACTGCCAGGCGCTTACGGCCTTTGGCACGACGGCGGGACAGTACGGCACGGCCGTTCTTGGTGGCCATACGAGCACGGAAACCGTGAGTGCGAGCGCGCTTGATGGTGCTTGGTTGGAAAGTACGTTTCATGGCGTGTTACCTGGTTCGTGACAACGGGCCGGAATGGCCCCCGTTTTAAGAGACCGGCGATTCTAGAGAAAGCAAGTCCATAGGTCAATTTCCAACCAGCTTTTCCTTATAGAGAGCGACAGGCAGCGAAGCCGCCTTCTCTTCAGGTCCGGGTGGGTTCGTCAGGGTCATCGCGGTTAAACATAGAAAAAAAGAGAAGAGGTATTTAAAGCTTTTCTGAAGAACTTATAGATCTTAGCTCGACATTTTCTGTGGATAGATCTCGGAAAGCCACGTTTTACGTTATGTACAGAGATTTGTAAGTCTGTCTGGAAACGGTGTCTTGCCTGTGCCGCGGCAGCGGAAAAGCAGTGGATAAAAAGGGTACTTATCAACAGGCGAGTTTTCCACAGGGTTGAGCCCAGGGTTGTGCATAGCGCTCATGGGCGGTTATCCACAGAGCTTATTCACATGGGCAGAAGTGCATTTTGGTCAGTAAACGACTGATTTATCGCCTCTCTTGGGCATCCCGCGTGTGGATAAGTGGACGGGTGCCCGGTACAATGGCGGCTTGTTTTTGCCTCACCGGCCCTCACCGGCTTACACATTCAGGGGATATCCGTGTCAGTGGAACTTTGGCAGCAGTGCGTGGAGCTTCTGCGCGACGAACTGCCTACCCAGCAATTCAATACCTGGATCCGTCCGCTACAAGTCGAAGCCGAAGGCGACGAGTTGCGCGTCTACGCGCCCAACCGCTTCGTGCTCGACTGGGTCAATGAAAAATACCTGGGCCGCTTGCTCGAACTGCTCGGCGAACACGGCAACGGTTCCGTGCCCGTGCTTTCCTTGTTAATAGGCAGCCGTCGCAGCTCGGCACCGCGCGCAGCGCCGAATGCACCGCTGGCCGCCGCCGTAGCCGCGTCCCAAGCACAGGCCGCGGCACAGGCAGCCCAGGCCAAGCCGTCAGCACCGAGCGAGCCGGTCAGCGCTGCGCCGGTGGCTGCGGTTGCAGAGGCGCAAGTGGAAGTGGCTCCTTCGCGGGACAGCTTCGATGCCATGGGCGGCGATGCCCCCGCCAGCGCACCGGTCGCCGCCAATGGCCGTACCGAGCAGCGGACCGTACAGGTCGAAGGCGCGCTCAAGCACACCAGCTACCTGAACCGCACCTTCACCTTCGAGAACTTCGTCGAAGGTAAATCCAACCAGTTGGCCCGCGCTGCGGCCTGGCAGGTAGCGGACAACCCGAAGCACGGCTACAACCCGCTGTTCCTGTACGGCGGCGTCGGCTTGGGTAAAACCCACTTGATGCATGCTGTGGGTAACCACCTGCTCAAGAAGAATCCGAACGCCAAGGTCGTCTACCTGCACTCCGAGCGCTTCGTCGCCGACATGGTCAAGGCGCTGCAGCTGAACGCGATCAACGAGTTCAAGCGCTTCTACCGCTCGGTGGATGCCCTGCTGATCGACGACATCCAGTTCTTCGCCCGCAAGGAACGTTCCCAGGAAGAGTTTTTCCACACCTTCAACGCCCTGCTCGAAGGCGGCCAGCAGGTGATCCTCACCAGCGACCGTTATCCGAAGGAAATCGAAGGCCTGGAAGAGCGGCTGAAGTCGCGTTTCGGCTGGGGCCTGACCGTCGCGGTCGAGCCGCCGGAGCTGGAAACCCGCGTGGCGATCCTGATGAAGAAGGCCGACCAGGCCAAGGTCGAGCTGCCGCACGACGCGGCGTTCTTCATCGCCCAGCGCATCCGTTCCAACGTCCGCGAACTCGAAGGCGCACTGAAGCGGGTGATCGCTCACTCGCACTTCATGGGCCGCGACATCACCATCGAGCTGATTCGTGAATCGCTGAAGGACCTGCTGGCGCTGCAGGACAAGCTGGTGAGTGTGGATAACATCCAGCGCACCGTCGCCGAGTACTACAAGATCAAGATTTCCGATCTGCTGTCCAAGCGTCGTTCGCGCTCGGTGGCCCGTCCGCGTCAGGTGGCCATGGCCTTGTCCAAGGAACTGACCAACCACAGTCTGCCGGAAATCGGCGACGTATTCGGCGGCCGTGACCACACCACCGTGCTGCACGCCTGCCGCAAGATCAACGAACTCAAGGAATCCGACGCGGATATCCGCGAGGATTACAAGAACCTGCTGCGTACCCTGACGACCTGATGTCAGCGCAGCTATTTAAGGCAAGGGACTAGACCATGCATTTCACCATTCAACGCGAAGCCCTGTTGAAACCCCTGCAACTGGTCGCAGGCGTCGTCGAGCGCCGCCAGACCTTGCCGGTATTGTCCAACGTGCTCCTGGTGGTCCAGGGTCAGCAGCTGTCGCTGACCGGTACCGACCTGGAAGTGGAACTGGTTGGCCGCGTCCAGCTGGAAGAGCCTGCCGAGCCGGGCGAGATCACCGTACCTGCGCGCAAGCTGATGGATATCTGCAAGAGCCTGCCGAACGACGCGCTGATCGACATCAAGGTCGACGAGCAGAAGCTCTTGGTAAAGGCCGGTCGCAGCCGCTTCACCCTGTCGACCCTGCCAGCCAATGACTTCCCGACCGTGGAAGAAGGCCCGGGTTCGCTGACCTGCACCCTTGAGCAGAGCCGCCTGCGTCGCCTGATCGAGCGCACCAGCTTCGCCATGGCCCAGCAGGACGTGCGCTACTACCTGAACGGCATGCTGCTGGAAGTATCCACAGGTACGCTGCGCGCGGTCGCTACCGACGGCCACCGCCTGGCCATGTGCTCGATGAGCGCCGACATTGGCCAGGCTGACCGCCATCAGGTCATCGTGCCGCGCAAAGGTATCCTGGAACTGGCGCGTCTGCTCACCGAGCCGGACGGCACCGTCAGCATCGTTCTCGGCCAGCACCACATTCGTGCGACCACCGGCGAGTTCACCTTCACTTCGAAGCTGGTGGACGGCAAGTTCCCCGACTACGAGCGCGTTCTGCCGAAGGGCGGCGACAAGCTGGTACTGGGTGATCGCCAGGCACTGCGTGAAGCGTTCAGCCGTACCGCCATCCTGTCGAACGAGAAGTACCGTGGTATCCGTCTGCAATTGGCCGCCGGCCAGTTGAAGATCCAGGCCAACAACCCGGAACAGGAAGAAGCGGAAGAAGAAATCAGCGTCGACTATAACGGCGGTTCGCTGGAAATCGGCTTCAACGTCAGCTATCTGCTGGACGTGCTGGGCGTCATGACCACTGAGCAGGTTCGTCTGATCCTGTCCGACTCCAACAGCAGTGCGCTGCTGCAGGAAGCGGGCAATGACGATTCCTCCTATGTCGTCATGCCGATGCGTCTGTAATTTTTCCAGACAATTCTAGATGTCCCTCAGTCGTGTCTCTGTCACCGCGGTGCGCAACCTGCACCCGGTGACCTTCTCTCCCTCCCCGCGCATCAACATCCTCTACGGTGCCAATGGCAGTGGCAAAACCAGCGTGCTGGAAGCCATTCATCTGTTGGGGTTGGCGCGTTCCTTCCGTAGCACGCGCCTGAATCCGGTGATTCAGTACGAGCAACCCACCTGCACGGTCTTTGGCCAAGTGGCGTTGGGCGATGGCGCCAGCAGCAACCTCGGTGTTTCGCGGGAACGCCAGGGCGATTTCTCCATTCGAATCGACGGGCAGAACGCCCGCGGTACCGCGCAACTGGCGGAAATCCTGCCGTTGCAACTGATCAATCCGGACAGTTTTCGCCTGCTGGAAGGCGCGCCGAAGATCCGTCGACAGTTCCTCGATTGGGGAGTGTTCCACGTGGAACCTCGTTTCATGGGAACCTGGCAACGGCTGCAGAAGGCGCTTCGGCAGCGAAACTCATGGCTCCGGCATGGTACACTCGACGCTATTTCCCAAGCGGCCTGGGACCGGGAATTGTGCCTGGCCAGTGCAGAAATTGACGAGTATCGCCGTAATTACATCAAAGCGTTGAAGCCTGTCTTCGAGCAGATTCTTGGCGAACTGCTGGAGCTCGAAGGACTGACCCTCAGTTATTACCGAGGGTGGGACAAGGACCGGGAGCTGAATGATGTGCTCGCGGCCTCTCTTCAACGCGACCAGCAGATGGGACATACCCAAGCTGGTCCGCAGCGTGCGGATTTGCGCCTTCGACTGGGCGCCAACAATGCCGCGGACATCTTGTCCCGCGGTCAGCAGAAGCTGGTGGTCTGCGCACTGCGTATCGCCCAAGGACACCTGGTCAGCCAGGCGCGCCGCGGTCAGTGTATTTACCTGGTGGATGACCTGCCGTCCGAGCTGGACGAGCAGCACCGTCGTGCACTTTGCCGCTTGCTGGAAGACTTACGCTGCCAGGTGTTTATCACCTGTGTAGATTACGAATTACTGAGGGAAGGCTGGCACACGGATACGCCAGTTGCTCTGTTCCACGTGGAACAGGGCCGTATCACCCAGACCCACGACCATCGGGAGTGAAGGCATGAGCGAAAATCAAACGTACGACTCCTCCAGCATCAAGGTGCTGAAAGGGCTTGATGCCGTACGCAAACGTCCCGGTATGTACATTGGCGACACCGATGATGGTAGCGGCCTGCACCACATGGTGTTCGAGGTGGTCGACAACTCGATCGACGAAGCCCTCGCCGGCCATTGCGACGACATCACCGTAATCATTCACCCTGACGAATCCATCACCGTGCGCGACAACGGTCGCGGCATTCCGGTCGATGTGCACAAAGAAGAAGGGGTTTCCGCGGCAGAGGTCATCATGACCGTTCTCCACGCCGGCGGTAAATTCGACGACAACTCCTACAAGGTTTCCGGCGGTCTGCACGGCGTAGGTGTTTCGGTTGTAAACGCCCTCTCCGAAGAACTGACCCTGACCGTTCGCCGCAGTGGCAAGATCTGGGAGCAGGTCTACGTCCACGGTGTCCCGCAAGCCCCGATGAAGATCGTTGGCGAAAGCGAAACCACCGGTACCCAGATTCACTTCAAGCCTTCGGCAGAAACCTTCAAGAACATCCACTTCAGCTGGGACATCCTGGCCAAGCGGATTCGCGAACTGTCCTTCCTCAATTCCGGTGTCGGCATCCTGCTGAAGGACGAGCGCAGCGGCAAGGACGAATTCTTCCGTTACGAAGGTGGCCTGCGTGCCTTCGTTGAATACCTGAACACCAACAAGACCGCGGTGAACCAGGTGTTCCACTTCAGCGTCCAGCGTGACGATGGCGTGGGCGTCGAGATTGCCCTGCAGTGGAACGACAGCTTCAACGAAAACCTGCTGTGCTTCACCAACAACATTCCGCAGCGCGATGGTGGTACCCACCTGGTGGGCTTCCGTTCGGCGCTGACCCGTAACCTGAACAACTACATCGAACAGGAAGGTCTGGCCAAGAAGAACAAGGTCGCGACCACCGGTGACGATGCCCGTGAAGGCTTGACCGCAATTATCTCGGTCAAGGTACCTGATCCGAAGTTCAGCTCGCAGACCAAGGACAAGCTGGTTTCCTCCGAGGTGAAGACCGCAGTGGAACAGGAGATGGGCAAGTACTTCTCCGACTTCCTCCTGGAAAACCCGAACGAAGCCAAGGCCGTTGTCGGCAAGATGATCGACGCTGCCCGTGCCCGTGAAGCAGCACGTAAAGCGCGAGAAATGACCCGTCGCAAAGGCGCCCTGGATATCGCGGGCCTGCCGGGCAAACTGGCGGACTGCCAGGAGAAAGACCCTGCCCTGTCCGAACTGTACCTGGTGGAGGGTGACTCTGCGGGTGGCTCGGCCAAGCAAGGCCGTAACCGCAAGACCCAGGCGATCCTGCCGTTGAAGGGCAAGATCCTCAACGTCGAGAAAGCCCGCTTCGACAAGATGATCTCGTCGCAGGAAGTCGGCACCCTGATCACCGCGCTGGGCTGCGGTATCGGTCGCGAAGAGTACAACATCGAGAAGCTGCGCTATCACAACATCATCATCATGACCGATGCTGACGTCGACGGTTCGCACATCCGTACCCTGCTGCTGACCTTCTTCTTCCGTCAGTTGCCTGAACTGATCGAGCGCGGCTACATCTACATCGCCCAGCCGCCGCTGTACAAGGTCAAGAAAGGCAAGCAGGAGCAGTACATCAAGGACGACGAGGCCATGGAGGAATACATGACCCAGTCGGCCCTCGAAGACGCGGCCCTGTACCTGAGCGAGTCGGCCCCGGCGATTTCTGGCCCCGCCCTTGAGAGCCTGGTCAACGAGTTCCGTTCGGTGATGAAGACCCTCAAGCGTCTGTCGCGTCTTTATCCACAGGAACTGACCGAGCACCTGCTGTACCTGCCAGCGGTTTCCCTGGAGCAACTGTCCGACCACGGCAAGATGCAGGAATGGCTGGGCAAGTTCCAGGAGCGTCTGAGCGTCAGCGAGAAGTCCGGCCTGCTGTACAAGGCCAGTCTGCGTGAAGATCGCGAGCGCAATGTCTGGCTGCCGGAAGTGGAAATCACTTCCCACGGCCTGGCCAGCTACGTCACCTTCAACCGCGACTTCTTTGGCAGCAACGACTACCGCACCGTCACAGCTCTCGGCGCGCAGCTCGCTTCGCTGCTGGAAGACGGTGCCTACGTCCAGCGTGGTGAGCGCAAGAAGGCGATCAACGAGTTCAAGGAAGGCCTCGACTGGCTGATGACGGAAAGCACCAAGCGTCACACCATCCAGCGATACAAAGGTCTTGGCGAGATGAACCCGGACCAGCTGTGGGAAACCACCATGGACCCGACCGTGCGTCGCATGCTCAAGGTCACCATCGAAGACGCGATCGCTGCCGATCAAATCTTCAACACCCTGATGGGCGACGCGGTGGAACCTCGCCGCGAGTTCATCGAAAGCAATGCCCTGTCGGTGGCTAACCTGGATTTCTGATCCGGGATTCCCGCTCGACAAAAAGGCCAATCCTGCGAAGGGTTGGCCTTTTTTATTGGGGCGTTTTTAAAGATGTTCCACGTGAAACACTAAAGGCCGAGTTCCTTCAAGCGCCGATAGAGGGTGCGCTCACTCAGGCCAAGGTGTTTCGCCAAGTCGCTACGCGATCCTTCGAAGCTTTCCAGTGCATGGGCCAAGCGGCCGCGCTCGTCTTGTCCCCCTCGCCGCTGCGCAACGCTGGCGCCCTCCCCGACAATCTCCGGCGGCAAGTGCTGCACCCGGATAACACCGTCATCGGCAAATAGTCGAGCCCGTTCGAGGATATTGCGCAACTCGCGGATATTGCCCGGGAAGCTATAGGTCTGCAGCAGGTTCAACGCCTGCTTGTCGACCTGCGGTGCAGCGGAGCCGGCGATGCGTTGTAGCAGGGTCTCGATCAGCAGCGGCAGATCCTCCGTCCGTTCCCTCAACGACGGCAAACGAATGGGGAAGCCGCTGATGCGGTAGTAGAGGTCTTCGCGGAACGTCCCCGCCGTCGCCATCTCGCGAAGGGGCTTGTGGGTGGCACAGACCAGACGGAAATCGGAGTGGACGGTACGCAGGCTGCCCACCGGACGGAAACTCCCCGACTCGATCAGGCGCAGCAACTTGACCTGCATCGCCAGCGGCACCTCGCCGATCTCATCGAGGAACAGCGTTCCGCCATGTGCTGCTTCTGCCAGGCCGGTCTTGCGTTGCAGAGCGCCGGTGAAGGCGCCCTTCTCGTAGCCGAACAACTCGCTTTCGAACAGCGACTCGGTCAGCCCGGTACAGTCCACCACCACCAACGGACCCTCGGCGCGCGGACTGCCCAGATGCAGAGCGCGGGCGAACAGCTCCTTGCCTGTACCCGATTCGCCTTGCAGCAATACTGGAATCTGCGCGGGTGCCGCGCGCTGCAACCCTTCCAGTGCGATCTTGAACGCTGCGGAGCGCCCCACCAGTCCATTTTGCTGCGGCTGCGCGGAAGCCATGGTGATGCGGTTCATCCGTTCGACGAAGGCGATCACCAGCCCGTGCTCATCGAGGATCGGCCGCAGTTCCACATCCACATGTTCCGGTCCTCGCGGCGTGTGATGCACATGCAACATGCGCTCGGCGACCCGGCTCTCCCGCGCCTTGCGCATCGGGCAGACCTCCCCCGCCTGATCGCAGGGCACGGCGTAGTGATGAGAGACGCGATGACACTTGGCACCCACCGCTCCTTCGCCGAACTGCCGTTGATAGGCGCCATTGGCGGCAAGGATGTTGTAGTCGGTGTCGAGCACGATCGAGGGTTGCGGGTCGTGTTCGAGATAGGACACCAGCGCCTGGATGGCGGGGTGGGAGATCGGGGTCATGGCTACACCTGGCAGAACGTGCCGCGAGCTTAACCGAAGACCCGGGCACTGCCAAAGACTGCCAAGGTCTGCCAGCGACCTGCCATCTGCCACGGCAGTCGTTGTCTGCCAGATGAGCCAGACTCAATGAAGCCGGGCGCTTTCAAGCACAACGGCAGTGGCATGCATCTTGAAAAACACCGGCAACGACTGATTGGCGCGCCTGCGTGCAAGGCGCCAGCCTGAACCCCGGAGAATGGGCACATGATCATTGGCGGCAACCTCTATGTGGAAGCGCTGTTCGACAGCGTGACCTGGACCATCAGCTACCTGGTGATGGACAACCAGAGCCGGCACTGCGCCCTGATCGACAGCGTCCTCGACTACGATCCCAAGTCCGGTCGCACCGATACCAGCAGCGCCGACCGCCTGATCGCCCGGGTGCGTGACCTCGGCGCCAGCGTGCAGTGGATACTGGAAACCCACGTGCATGCCGATCACCTGTCCGCCGCGGCCTACCTGAAGCAGGCGCTTGGCGGGCAACTGGCGATCGGTAGCCGGATCACCCAGGTGCAGAAGACCTTCGGCAGCCTGTTCAACGCCGGCCCCGGTTTCGCCCGCGATGGCAGCCAGTTCGATGTGCTGCTGGATGACGAAAGCACCTTCGCCATTGGCAACCTTCGCGCCCGCGCCTGGAACACCCCCGGCCATACGCCGGCGTGCATGACCTACCTGATCGAAAGTGCAGGCGAGACCATCGCCTTCGTCGGCGACACCCTGTTCATGCCCGACTACGGCACCGCCCGCTGTGACTTCCCCGGTGCCGATGCCCGCACCCTGTTCCGCTCCATCCAGCGCATCCTCGCCCTGCCCGCCCGGACCCGCCTGTTCATGTGCCACGACTACCTGCCCGGTGGTCGCGAGCTGCGCTACATGACCACTGTGGAAGAACAGCGCGCCAGCAACATCCACATCCGCGAAGGCATCAGCGAAGACGCCTTCGTCACCATGCGCCAGGCCCGCGATGCCACCCTGGAAATGCCGGTGCTGATGCTGCCGGCGGTGCAGATCAACATGCGCAGCGGCCAGTTTCCCGAGCCCGAGGACAATGGCGTGAGCTACCTGAAGATCCCGCTCAACGCCCTCTGAGTCGCCGCACCCCAATCATTATTAGAAAGGATGTACCCCATGCCTGCTGCCTCCTCCTCTGCCAGCCGCCGCGAGGCGGATCACCATGCCGTGCTCGTCATCGGCGCCGGTGCCGCCGGGATCGCCGTCGCCTCCAGCCTGCTGGCGCGTGATCGCTCGTTGGACATCGCCCTAGTCGACCCTGCCGACGTGCACTACTACCAACCCGGCTGGACCATGGTCGGCGGCGGTATTTTCAAGGCTGCCAGCACCGCCCGCACCATGGCCTCTACCATTCCCGCCGGGGTGCGCTGGATCAAGGCCGCAGTCAGCAGCTTCGATCCCGAGGCGCAACGGGTGATCCTCACGGATGGCCGCCGGATGAGTTATCAACAGCTGATTGTCTGCCCCGGCCTGAAGCTCGACTGGAGCGCCGTCGAGGGCCTGGAAGAAACCCTCGGGCGCAATGGCGTCACGTCCAACTACCGCTACGACCTGGCGCCCTACACCTGGGAGCTTGTGCAGAACCTGCGCGAAGGCCGCGCCCTGTTCACCCAGCCACCCATGCCGATCAAGTGTGCGGGTGCACCGCAGAAGGCCATGTACCTGTCCTGCGACCACTGGCTGAGCAATGGCCGGATCGGCCCGGTCCGAGCTCGCTTCTTCAATGCCGGCGCGGTGCTGTTCGGCGTCGCCGACTATGTGCCGGCGCTGATGGAGTATGTCGACCGCTACGCCATCGAGCTCAACTACGTCCACCGCCTGGTAGCCGTCGACGGACCGAACCAGCGCGCCACCTTTATCCGTACATTGCCCGATGGCACTGCGGAGACCGTGGTGGAGCCTTTCGACATGCTGCATGTGGTGCCGCCCCAAGTGGCGCCCGAGGTGATCCGCAACAGCCCGCTGGCCGATACCGGGGGCTGGCTGGATGTCGACCCGTCGACCCTGCGTCACCGTACCTTCGCCAACATCCATGGCCTGGGTGACGTGCTCAACACCGGCAACGCCAAGACCGCCGCCGCCGCGCGCAAGCAGGCCCCAGTGGTGGCGAACAACGTGCTGGCGGCCCTGGGTCGCTTGTCGAAGGTCATGGCCTATGACGGCTATGGCTCCTGTCCGCTGACCGTGGCCCGCGGCAAGATCGTCCTCGCCGAGTTCACCTACGGCGGCAAGCTGGCGCCCAGCTTCCCCGCCTGGCTGCTGGATGGTCGCAAGGCAACGCGCCTGGCCTGGTGGCTGAAGGCGCGGGTACTGCCGCCGCTGTACTGGCGCGGAATGCTCAAGGGCCGTGAATGGCTGGCCAAGCCGGTGCAAGAGGCGCGCTCGTGATGGATCACGATCTGCTGGGCGGCGGGCTGGGTGCCATCGTCGGCCTGATTCTGGCGCTGACGGGCGCTGGCGGTGGGATCCTGGCCGTGCCGCTGCTGGTGTTCGGCCTTGGCTTGAGCATGGTCGAGGCGGCACCGATCGGCTTGCTGGCGGTAGGACTGGCAGCCGCGGTCGGTGCGATCCTCGGCTGGCGCCAAGGCCTGGTGCGTTATCGCGCGGCGTTCTTTATCGCCGCGCTCGGCCTGGTGATGGCTCCGTTCGGCCTGTGGTTGGCGCATCGCCTACCTAACGCACCGCTGGCGCTAGGCTTTTCCGTGGTGCTGGTCTACGCCTGCTCGCGCATGTTCCTCAAGGCTCGCCGCGAGCTGCGCGGAGAGTCGCCCTGTGCCAACCGCAAGCTGCAACCCTGCGTGCTCAACCCGCTGCAGGGGCGACTGCGCTGGACCCTGCCCTGCGCCCGCGCCCTGGCCGTCACCGGCATGCTCAGCGGCTTGCTGTCGGGCTTGCTCGGGGTGGGTGGCGGCTTCGTCATCATTCCCGCGCTGGGTCGCTACACCAACCTGGACATGAAGAGCATGGTGGCGACGTCGCTGGCGGTGATCGCCCTGGTCTCCACCGGCAGCGTGCTGACTGCCAGCCTCAGTGGCGTGATGCACTGGGCGGTCGGTGCACCCTTTGCCATCGGCGCCCTGGTCGGTCTGCTCGGTGGCCGCCAGGTCGCCCGCCATCTGGCCGGGCCACGCCTGCAGCAGGCCTTCGCCGTGGTCGGCATCGGCGCGGCATTGCTGCTGGCGGGCAACACCCTACTCGGCCAGTAGCTCGGCCTGTTCCTCCGCGCACAGCGCCAGCAGGTAGTCCCAGACCACCCGCAGGCGCACCGACTTGTGCAGCTCGCGGCGGGTGCTGATCCAGTAGCTGCGCTGGATCGTCTCGCTGGGCAGGATGCGCACCAGATCGGGGTCGTGGCGGGCCATGTAGTTGGGGAGCACGGCGATGCCCAGCCCCGCCCGCGCGGCATACTGCTGGGCGATCACGCTGGTGCTGCGGAACACCACGTTCGGCGCGCGGCAGAAGCTGTGCAGGAACAGCAGCTCCTGGCTGAACAACAGGTCGTCGACATAGCCGATCCAGCTGTGCCGGGCCAGGTCCTCGCGGCTGTTCAGCGCCGGCGCCCGGGCCAGATAGTCGCGGCTGGCGTAGAGCGCCAGGCGGTAGTCGGTGAGCTTGCGGGTGATCAGCAGGTCGGCGTTGGGCCGTTCCAGGTGAATGCTGATTTCCGCCTCGCGGTTGATGATGCTGACGAAGCGCGGCACCGCCACCAGTTCCACTTCCAGTCCCGGGTAGCGTTCGAACAGCCCGCTCAGACGCGGGGTGAAAAAGACGATGCCGATGCCCTCGGTCACGCCGAGGCGGATCTTGCCCAGTGGCGCGATTGCCTGGGTGATCTCTTCCTGCGCCAGCAGTGCGACGTTCTCCATCGCCTCCGCGTGCTTGAGCAGGGCCTGCCCGGATGGTGTCAGCTCATAGCCCTGGGCATGCTGGACGAACAGCGCGGTGCCCAGGCTCTGCTCGATATTCTCGATATGCCGGGCCACGGTGCTGTGGGTGGTATTGAGGCGCTTGGCGGCGGTGAGCAGGCGCCCGCTGCGCTGGAGTTCGAGAAAAAACCGCAGATCATTCCAGTCGAACATGCTGTTCCCGTTGATCACTGGTGGTGCCGGCGTTGCGTTAAAACGCACAGCGGTTGAGTGAAATCTCTCGTTTTCATCTCGAAAGTAATCAACAACACTGGAGGAAGACAAGAATAAAAATCAGGCGCGAGGTGTGAAATGCCATCAGCCGATCCGTCCTACGACTACGTCATCGTCGGTGCCGGCCCTGCCGGTTGCCTTCTGGCCAACCGCCTGTCCGCCGATCCGTCCTGCCGTGTCGCCCTGCTCGAAGCGGGTGGGCGCGACAACTATCCCTGGATTCACATCCCGGTGGGTTACCTCTACTGCATCGGCAACCCGCGCACCGACTGGTGCTTCAAGACCGAGAACCAGCCCGGTCTCAACGGGCGCAGCCTGGGCTATCCGCGAGGCAAGGTGCTGGGGGGCTGCTCGTCGATCAACGGCATGATCTACATGCGCGGTCAGTCCGGCGACTACGATCGCTGGGCTGAAGAAGGCAATGCCGGCTGGGCCTGGAAGGACGTGCTGCCGCTGTTCAAGGCCAGCGAACGGCACTTTGCCGGCAGCGCGGAATTCCATGGCGGCGAGGGTGAATGGCGGGTTGAGCAGCAACGCTACTCTTGGGCGATCCTCGATGCCTTCCGCGAGGCGGCGGCGCAGCAGGGCATCGCCAGCGTCGACGACTTCAACGGTGGCGACAACCAGGGTTGTGGATATTTCCAGGTCAACCAGAAGGCCGGGGTGCGCTGGAACGCGTCCAAGGCCTTCCTGCGGCCGATCGCCAACCGCCCCAACCTCGATGTGCTGACCGGCGTCGAAGTCGACCGCGTGGTGCTGGAGAGCGGCCGCGCAGTGGCGGTAAGGGGACGCCGGCAAGGTCAGTGGCAAGCGTTCGCCGCGCGCCGGGAGATCCTCCTGTGCGCCGGCTCCGTAGGCTCGCCGGGCATCCTCCAGCGTTCCGGTATCGGCCCGCGGCCGCTGCTGGAGCGTCTCGGCATCGGTGTGCAGCACGAACTGCCGGGCGTCGGCGGCAACCTGCAGGACCACCTGCAACTGCGCCTGATCTACCAGGTGGACAACGTTCGCACCCTCAACCAGGTCGCCAACAGCCTGTTCGGCAAGATGGGCATGGGCCTGCGCTATCTCTACGACCGCAGCGGTCCGCTGGCGATGGCGCCGAGCCAGTTGGGTGCTTTCGTCCGCTCCGGCCCGGAACACGCCTCGCCGAACCTGCAGTACCACGTGCAGCCGCTGTCCCTCGACCGCTTCGGCGAGCCGCTGCATCGCTTCGCCGCGTTCACCGCTTCGGTGTGCAACCTGCGTCCGGTCAGCCGCGGGCGTGTGGATATCCGCTCTGCCGATCCGTCGGTGGCGCCGGTGATCGACCCCAATTACCTCAGCGATGCGCAGGACCTCAAGGTCGCCGCCCAGGCCATCCGCATCACCCGCGCCATCGTCGGCTCCCCTGCCCTTGCGCCGTTCTCGCCACGGGAATACCTGCCCGGCGCGGCGCTGAACAGCGAGGAAGAACTGCAGAAGGCCGCCGGCGCGATCGGCACCACCATCTTCCACCCCGCCGGAACCTGCCGCATGGGCAGCGGTCCGCTGGATGTGGTGGATGCGCAGCTGCGCGTGCACGGCGTCCCCGGCCTGCGGGTCGCGGATGCCTCGATCATGCCGAACATCGTGTCCGGCAATACCTGTTCCCCCACCTTGATGATCGCGGAGAAGGCCGCGCAGCTCATCCGCCAGGGCCATGAGGCCGTCGGCAACCGCAGTGACCGAGCAACGATAACGACGCCCTGAACCCGGGGCGGCGCGCAACAGTGACACCGGCAGCAGTCGACCGGTGTCGACAGTGGACAACAACAATAATCACTGTGCCCCCACAAGGGGCCGAGAGGACAGCACGATGTCGGACACCCTCCAGCAACAGGGCGCGACCGCGACGGCAGGCAGCCGCCGCGAAGAGCGCAAGATCATTTTCGCGTCATCCCTCGGGACAGTTTTCGAGTGGTATGACTTTTTTCTCTACGGGGCCCTGGCCGCCGTCATCAGCAAGCAGTTCTTCGCCGGGGTCAACGACACCACGGCGTTCATCTTCGCGCTGATGGCGTTCGCCGCCGGCTTCCTGGTCCGTCCCTTCGGCGCGCTGGTGTTCGGCCGCCTGGGCGACATGATCGGCCGCAAGTACACGTTCCTGGTGACCATCGTCCTCATGGGCCTGTCGACCTTCGCCGTCGGCCTGCTGCCCACCTACGCCAGCATCGGCATCGCCGCGCCGATCATCCTGGTGGTGCTGCGCATGCTCCAGGGCCTGGCCCTGGGCGGTGAGTACGGCGGTGCGGCCACTTACGTGGCGGAACACGCACCGCCCGGCAAGCGCGGTTTCCACACCGGCTTCATCCAGTCCACCGCGACCCTCGGCCTGCTTCTTTCGCTGCTCGTGGTGCTGGGTAGCCGCTACATCAGCGGCGACCAGTTCGAGACCTGGGGCTGGCGCCTGCCCTTCCTGCTGTCCATCGTGCTGCTGGCGATCTCCACCTGGATCCGCATGAGCATGCATGAATCGCCGGCCTTCGTGAAAATGAAGGCCCAGGGCAAGGTCAGCAAGTCGCCGATCCGCGAGTCGTTCACCTCCTGGCCGAACCTCAAGGTGGTGCTCACCGCGCTGTTCAGCATCAACGCCGGGCAGGCGGTGACCTTCTACACCGCGCAGTTCTACGTGCTGTTCTTCATGACCCAGATGCTCAAGATGGACCCGGCCCAGGCCAACACCCTGCTGATCATCAGCGTGGTGATCGGCGCGCCGTTCTTCGTCTTCTTCGGCTGGCTGTCGGACCGCATCGGGCGCAAGCCGATCCTGATGCTCGGCCTGCTCCTGGCCACCGTGCTGTACTTCCCGCTGTTCAAGGCCCTCAGCCATTACGCCAACCCGCAGATCGACGCTGCCAGCCGGCAGTCGCCCATCGTGGTGATGGCCGATCCGGCCGCCTGTACCTTCCAGTTCGACCCTGTGGGTAAAGCCCGTTTCGACAGTCCGTGCGACAAGGTCAAGACCTTCCTGGTCAAGCAGGGCCTGCCGTACAGCTCGCAGTCGCTGCCGGCCGGCAGCGCGGTGGCGGTGACCATCGGCGAGCAGCGCATCGACGGCTTCGACGAGGCGGCCATGCGGGCGGCCATCGAGAAGGCCGGCTACCCAGCCAAGGCCGATGCTGCCAACGTCAACCAGCCGATGGTGGTGCTGCTGATCGTGGTGATGATCCTTATCGCCACCATGACCTACGGCCCGCTGGCCGCCGTCATGGTCGAACTGTTCCCGACCCGCATCCGCTACACCTCGATGTCCCTGCCCTATCACATCGGCAACGGCTGGTTCGGTGGCTTCCTGCCCACGGTGTCGTTCGCCCTGGTGGTGTACACCGGCGATATCTTCTACGGGCTCTGGTATCCAGTGCTGATCACCGGGGTCAGCCTGGTGGTCGGGCTGTTCTGCCTGAAAGAAACCCGCGATGTGGATATCGACAAGGTCTGAAGAAAATCCGGGCACAAAAAAACCGGCGTAACCGCCGGTTTTTTTATTCCGCGAAAAAACTTATGCACGATTTACATGAAGCAGTCATACACAGAAATATGTATATGAATTAACTACTTAGCGCTGTTTTTCGCGAGTGATCCAAATATTGTCAACAAGTTATCCACAGAACGCTCAGGCTACCGACGAGGTTTCGCTCGACGCCGGTTGCGCCGGCAGCGAACCCATCTCGCGCTGGGTCTTTTCGTTCCACGCGGCGGCGCGATCGTTGAGCTCCGCAATGGCCCGTGGACCACTGCCCTCAGCCCACATCGGTTCGCCAATTACCACCTCGATGGTGCCGGCGCGCTTGCCCCAGCCTTCCTTCGGCCAGTACTTGCCGGCGTTGTGGGCGATCGGTAGGACCGGCAGCTCGGCGTTTACCGCCAGCGCCGCGCCGCTGCGGGAGAACTTGCCGATCTGGCCGAAGGGCACGCGGGTGCCTTCCGGGAAGATCAGCACCCAGGTGTGTTCCTTGAGCAACTTGTCGCCCTTGCTGGCGACCTGCTTGAGGGCGACCTTGGGGTTGTCGCGGTCGATGGCGATGGGCCGCAGCATGGCCATCGCCCAGCCGAAGAACGGCACGTACAGCAATTCGCGCTTGAGCACCTGGCTCAAGGGCTGGAAATAGGCGGAGAGGAAGAAGGTCTCCCAGGTGCTCTGGTGGTTCGACACGATCACGCAGGGGCGCTCGGGGATGTGCTCGGCGCCGGTCACCTTGACCTTGATGCCGAGGAACAGCCGCACCAGCACCAGTGCGAAACGGCACCAGTACACGTTGATGAAGCGATAACGGATACGGAAAGGCAGGAAAGGCGCGACAAAGAAACTCAGCGAGCACCAGAGCAGCGCACTGGTCCCCAGCAGCACATAGAAGAGTGCAATTCTGATCGCCTGCAGGATCGACATAGCGGCTTGTACCGTTGCGGGGAGCACCCGCCTTAGCAAGAACGCGCCCATGAGGCGGGCGCGCTATTTGTGGATAAGTTCTCTGGCGAGGGTGGCCAGGTCGTCGAAAACCAGTGTATCCGGCGGCACGCCTTTGGCGAGGGTCTTTTCGCCCTTGCCGGTGCGCACCAGGACCGGTTGTGCATCGACGGCCTTCGCGGCCTCCAGGTCACCCGGACTGTCACCGACGAACCACACGCCGGTCAGGCCGACGCCGTAGTGTCCGGCGATCTGCCGCAGCATCCCCGGCTTGGGCTTGCGGCAATCGCAGCCATCGTCCGGCCCGTGCGGGCAGTGGACGATCAGGCCGACCTCGCCGCCGAGCCCGGCCACCAGCTCGCGCAGGCGCGCGTGCATGGCGTCGAGGGTCGACAGCGGGTAATAGCCGCGGGCGATGCCGGACTGGTTGGTGGCGACCGCCACCGTCCAGCCCGCCTGGCTCAACTGCGCGATGGCCTCGATCGAGCCGGGAATCGGAATCCATTCGTCCAGCGACTTGATGTAGGCGTCGGAGTCCTGGTTGATCACTCCGTCACGATCGAGAATCAGCAGTTTCAAGGCTTACCCCAGCAGCGAGATGTCGGCCACGCCCAGGAACAGGCCGCGCAGGCGGCTGAGCAGGGCGTAACGGTTGGCACGCACGTTGGCGTCCTCGGCATTGACCATCACCGCTTCGAAGAACGCGTCCACCGGCTCACGCAGGGCGGCCAGGCGAGCCAGCGACTCGGTGTACTGGCGCTGCGCGGCCATCGGCTGCACGGCCTGGTCGGCCTGTTGGATCGCCGAGTACAGGGAGAACTCGTTGGCGTTGTCGAAGTACTTCGGCTCGACGTGGCTGGCGATGGTGCCTTCGGCCTTGCCCAGCAGGTTCGACACGCGCTTGTTCACCGCAGCCAGGGCGGCGGCTTCCGGCAGCTTGCGGAACGACTGCACGGCCTGCACGCGCTGGTCGAAGTCCAGGGCGGAACCCGGCTTCAGGGCACGTACCGACAGGTAGGTGGCGACGTCGATGCCTTCGTCTTCGTAGCGTGCACGCAGGCGATCGAAGATGAACTCCAGCACCTGCTCGGCCAGGCCGGCGGCCTTGACCTTGGCGCCGAACTGCTTGACGGCGAACTCCACCGCCTCGGTCAGGTCGAGGTCCAGTTGCTTCTCGATCAGGATGCGCAGCACGCCCAGGGCGGCGCGACGCAGGGCGTACGGGTCCTTGCTGCCGGTGGGCAGCATGCCGATGCCGAAGATGCCGACCAGGGTGTCGAGCTTGTCGGCGATGGCCACGGCCGCGCCGGTCAGGGTCGACGGCAGTTCGGCGCCGGCACCGCGCGGCATGTACTGCTCGTTCAGCGCCAGGGCGACGTCTTCCGGCTCGCCGTCGTTGAGGGCGTAGTAGTAGCCGGCGACGCCCTGCATTTCAGGGAATTCGCCAACCATCTCGGTGGCCAGGTCGCATTTCGACAGCAGGCCCGCGCGCGCGGCGCGGGTGGCGTCGCCGCCGATCTTGCCGGCGATGAACGCGGCCAGCTTGGCTACGCGCTCGGCCTTGTCGAAGACGCTGCCCAGCTGGGCCTGGAACACCACGTTCTGCAGGCGCTCGTTGAAGCTTTCCAGCGGCTGCTTCTTGTCCTGCTTGAAGAAGAACTCGGCGTCGGTCAGGCGCGGACGCACTACTTTCTCGTTGCCTTCGATGATCTGCTTCGGATCGCGGCTCTCGACGTTGGCCACGGTGATGAAGCGCGGCAGCAGCTTGCCGTCGACGTCCAGCAGGCAGAAGTACTTCTGGTTGTCCTGCATGGTGGTGATCAGGGCTTCCTGCGGTACTTCGAGGAAACGTTCCTCGAACGAGCAGACCAGCGGCACCGGCCACTCGACCAGCGCGGTCACTTCGTCCAGCAGCGCCGGCGGCACGATCGCGGTGCCTTCCTGCTGCAGGGCCAGTTCGGCGGTGCGCTTGCTGATCAGCTCGCGACGTTCGGCGAAGTCGGCCAGGACGTAGGCCTTGCGCAGGTCTTCCTGGTAGTTGGCCGGGGCGCTGATGCGCACGTTTTCCGGGTGGTGGAAGCGGTGGCCGCGGGATTCGCGACCGGCCTGCTGGGCGAGGATGGTGCAGTCGACCACCTCGTCACCGAACAGCATCACCAGCCACTGGGTCGGACGCACGAACTCTTCCTTGCGCGCGCCCCAGCGCATGCGCTTGGGAATCGGCAGGTCGTTCAGCGAGTCCTCGACGATGGTCGGCAGCAGGCTGGCGGTAGCCTTGCCCGGGATGTGCTGGGAGAAGCGCAGTTTCGGACCGCTCTGGTCGATCTCCGACAGCTCGACGCCGCACTTCTTGGCGAAGCCCAGGGCGGCCTGGGTCGGGTTGCCTTCGGCATCGAAGGCGGCCTGGCGGGGCGGGCCGTCGACGTTGATGCTGCGGTCTGGCTGCTGGGTGTCCAGGTTGCGGATCAGCACAGCCAGGCGGCGCGGCGCGGCGTAGACGGTCTTGTCGCTGTAGTTCAGGCCGGCGGCCTGCAGGCCTTTTTCAATGCCGGCGAGGAAGGCGTCGCCGAGGCTGGCGAGGGCTTTGGGTGGCAGTTCTTCGGTGCCCAGTTCTACCAGGAAATCTTGAGCACTCATTCCGCAGCCTCCAGCTTGGCCAACACTTCGTCACGCAATTCGGGGGTCGCCATCGGGAAGCCGAGGCGGGCACGGGCCTGCAGGTAGCTCTGGGCAACCGCCCGGGCCAGGGTGCGCACGCGCAGGATGTAGCGCTGGCGCTCGGTCACCGAGATGGCGCGGCGGGCGTCCAGCAGGTTGAAGGTGTGCGAGGCCTTGAGGACCATTTCGTAGGTCGGCAGCGGCAGTTCCAGTTCGATCAGGCGGTTCGCTTCGCTTTCGTAGAAGTCGAACAGTTCGAACAGTTTCTCGACGTTGGCGTGCTCGAAGTTGTAGGTCGACTGCTCCACTTCGTTCTGGTGGAACACGTCGCCGTAGGTGACCTTGCCGAACGGACCGTCGGTCCAGACCAGGTCATACACCGAGTCGACGCCCTGCAGGTACATGGCCAGGCGTTCGAGACCGTAGGTGATTTCGCCGGTGACCGGCAGGCATTCGATGCCGCCGACCTGCTGGAAGTAGGTGAACTGGGTGACTTCCATGCCGTTGAGCCAGATTTCCCAACCCAGGCCCCAGGCGCCGAGGGTCGGCGATTCCCAGTTGTCCTCGACGAAACGGATGTCGTGGACCAGCGGATCCAGGCCGATGGCCTTCAGCGAGCCCAGGTACAGCTCCTGGAAGTTCGAAGGGTTCGGCTTCAGGACCACCTGGAACTGGTAGTAGTGCTGCAGGCGGTTGGGGTTTTCGCCGTAGCGGCCATCGCCCGGACGGCGGCTTGGCTGGACATAGGCGGCGTTCCAGGTTTCAGGGCCTACGGCGCGCAGAAACGTGGCGGTATGAAAAGTGCCGGCGCCCACTTCCATATCGTAGGGCTGAAGCACCACACAACCTTGCTCGGCCCAGTACTGCTGGAGCGCGAGGATCAAGTCTTGGAAGGTACGCACGGCTGGCGTAGGCTGGCTCACGAAATTCACCTGTTTCTAGGGCTGCGAATATAAAGAGCGGGAGTATAACCCGATTCGCCCCGGCCTCTACCCATGGTGCTTTATGCCACGTTGCTTTTGGTGTACCGACGATCCGCTGTACCAGGCTTATCACGATGAGGAGTGGGGAACGCCGCAGCGCGACCCGGGGCAGCTCTTTGAGATGCTTCTGCTGGAAGGGTTCCAGGCCGGCCTGTCGTGGATCACCGTGTTGAAGAAACGCGCGCGTTATCGCGAGGTCATGTTCGGCTTCGATCCCCACCGGCTGGCGCAGATGAGCGACGAGGAAATCGAAGAGCGCATGCTCGATCCCGGCATCATCCGCAACCGTCTCAAGCTCAATGCCGCACGGCGCAATGCGCGGGCCTGGCTGGCGCTGGAAGACCCGGCGACCTGGCTGTGGTCCTTCGTTGGTGGTGCGCCCAGGGTCAACCACTTCACCGCCCGCGACCAGGTGCCAGCGGTCACCGATGAAGCCAAGGCCATGAGCAAGGCGCTGCAGAAAGCCGGCTTCACCTTCGTCGGCCCGACCATCTGCTACGCCTTCATGCAGGCCACCGGCATGGTCATGGACCACACCACCGATTGCGATCGATACGCCGCCTTGCTGCGCTGACGGTTACAATGCCCGGCTTGTGAACGGAGGAACCTGCCTGTGGATAAATTCAAGGGCGCCTTGATGGTCGGGGCGTTGCGACTCTTTGCCAAGCTGCCGTGGGGCGCGGTGCAGCGCGTCGGCGCGGCCATCGGCTGGATCATGTGGAAAGTCCCGAACAGCTCGCGCGAAGTGGTGCGCATCAACCTGGCCAAGTGCTTCCCGGAGATGGACCCGGTCGAACGCGAGAAGCTGGTGGGGCGCACGCTGATGGATATCGGCAAGTCCTTCACCGAAAGTGCCTGTGCCTGGATCTGGCCGGCGCAGCGTTCCATCGACCTGGTGCGCGAGGTCGAAGGCCTCGACGTGCTGAAGGATGCGCTGGCCTCGGGCAAGGGTGTGGTCGGCATCACCAGCCACCTGGGCAACTGGGAAGTGCTCAACCACTTCTATTGCAGCCAGTGCAAACCGATCATCTTCTACCGCCCGCCGAAGCTGAAGGCGGTGGACGACCTGCTGCGTGAGCAGCGCGTGCAACTGGGCAACCGTGTGGCGCCGTCGACCAAGGAAGGCATCCTCAGCATCATCAAGGAGGTGCGCAAGGGTGGCCAGGTGGGCATTCCGGCGGATCCGGAGCCGGCGGAATCGGCGGGGATCTTCGTGCCGTTCCTCGGGACGAAGGCGCTGACCAGCAAGTTCGTGCCGAACATGCTGGCCGGTGGCAAGGCGGTGGGGGTGTTCCTGCATGCGCTGCGCCTGCCCGATGGCAGTGGCTTCAAGGTGATCCTCGAAGCGGCGCCGGAAGCGATGTACAGCACCGATACCGAGACGTCGGCGGCGGCCATGAGCCAGGTTGTGGAAAAGTATGTGCGGGCCTATCCGAGCCAGTACATGTGGAGCATGAAGCGCTTCAAGAAGCGCCCGGCAGGGGAAGCTCGCTGGTATTAGAGGCAGTACGCGGACCCTGTAGGAGCGGGTTCACCCGCGATTGCGGTGGCGGATTCACCGACGCAATCGCGGCGGTCCGGCGTCCCGGTGAACCCGCTCCTACAGGGTCCGTGGTGAATCAGCTTCCGGCTTTGTCCAGCTTCTTCAGAAACACCGCCATTTCCTTCTCGGCCTGCTTGTCGCCATGGGCCTGCGCCGCTGCAATCCCTTGTTCCCAGGCCTGACGGGCCGCCAGGTTATCCCCAGCCGCCACCCAGGCCTTGCCCAGCAGCTTCCACGCCGCCGAGTACGTAGGGTCCAGTTCCACGCAGCGCGCCAGGTGCAGCGCCGCCTCCGCACCATTCCCCTCATCCAGCCAAGACTTGCCCAGGCCAAACCGCAACAGGGCGTTATCCACACCCTTGGCCAGCATCTTTTCCAGCGATTCGCGCATTACGCCACTCCTGTCAGAAGAACGTCAGGCCGACGTGGAACAGCTTCTCCACATCGCGGATGTACTTTTTATCCACAACGAAGAGGATCACGTGGTCGCCGCTCTGGATCACCGTGTCGTCGTGGGCGATCAGCACTTCCTCGTCGCGGATGATCGCGCCGATGGTGGTGCCTGGTGGCAGGTTGATGTCCTCGATGGCCTTGCCCACCACCTTGCTCGACTTCGAGTCGCCATGGGCAATGGCTTCGATCGCTTCCGCCGCGCCGCGGCGCAGCGAGTGCACGCTGACGATATCGCCGCGGCGCACGTGGGCCAGCAGGGTGCCGATGGTCGCCAGCTGCGGGCTGATGGCGATATCGATCTCGCCACCCTGGACCAGGTCGACATAGGCCGGGTTGTTGATGATGGTCATCACCTTGCGCGCGCCCAGGCGCTTGGCCAGCAGCGACGACATGATGTTGGCCTCGTCGTCGTTGGTCAGGGCCAGGAAGATGTCGGCATCGGCGATGTTCTCTTCCAGCAGCAGGTCGCGGTCCGAGGCGCTGCCTTGCAGCACCACGGTGCTGTCGAGGGTGTCCGAGAGATAGCGGCAGCGCGCCGGGCTCATCTCGATGATCTTCACCTGGTAGCGGCTTTCGATGGCCTCGGCCAGGCGCTCGCCGATCTGCCCGCCACCGGCGATGACCACGCGCTTGTTGGTCTCGTCGAGGCGGCGCAGTTCGCCCATCACCGCACGGATATGGGCCTTGGCGGCGATGAAGAAGACTTCGTCGTCGGCCTCGATCACCGTGTCGCCCTGGGGCAGGATCGGCCGGTCGCGGCGGAAGATCGCCGCCACCCGGGTATCCACGTTGGGCATGTGCGCACGGATCTGCCGCAGTTGCTGACCCACCAGCGGCCCGCCGTAGTAGGCCTTGACCGCCACCAGCTGGGCCTTGCCCTCGGCGAAGTCGATCACCTGCAGGGCGCCGGGGTGTTCGATCAGGCGCTTGATGTAATGGGTCACCACCTGTTCCGGGCTGATCAGCACGTCCACCGGGATGGCTTCGTTGTCGAACAGGCCGGCGCGGGTCAGGTAGGCCGACTCGCGCACCCGGGCGATCTTGGTCGGGGTATGGAACAGGGTGTGGGCGACCTGGCAGGCGACCATGTTGGTTTCGTCGCTGTTGGTCACCGCCACCAGCATGTCGGCATCGTCGGCGCCGGCCTGGCGCAGGATGGTCGGGAACGAGCCACGGCCCTGGACGGTGCGGATGTCGAGGCGGTCGCCCAGGTCACGCAGACGGTCACCATCGGTGTCCACCACGGTGATGTCGTTGGCTTCGCTGGCCAGGTGTTCGGCCAGCGTGCCGCCGACCTGCCCCGCGCCAAGGATGATGATCTTCATCCGCTGTCCCCTTCCCTATTTCCTGTTAGCCGCGCGCGGCGGCGATCTTGATCAGCTTGGCGTAGTAGAAACCGTCGTGGCCGCCTTCCTGGGCGAGCAGTTGGCGACCGTGGGGCTGGCGGATGCCGGCGTCGGTGGCCAGGTCCAGCTCACGGGCGCCGGGGGTGCGGGCGAGGAAGGCCGCGATCACCTCGGTGTTTTCCGTGGGCAGGGTCGAGCAGGTGGCGTAGAGCAGCATGCCGCCCACTTCCAGGGTCGGCCACAGGGCGTCGAGCAACTCGCCCTGGAGACCGGCGAGGGCGGCGATATCGTCGGCCTGGCGGGTCAGCTTGATGTCCGGGTGACGGCGGATGACGCCGGTGGCCGAGCACGGTGCGTCGAGAAGGATGCGCTGGAAGCCCTTGCCGTCCCACCAGCTCGCGGTATCGCGGGCGTCGCAGGCGATCAGCTGGGCGTCGAGGCCGAGGCGGTCGAGGTTCTCGCGCACCCGGGTCAGGCGCTTGGCTTCCAGGTCGATGGCGACCACGCCGGCCAGCTTCGGCTCGGCTTCCAGCAGGTGGCAGGTCTTGCCGCCGGGGGCGCAGCAGGCGTCGAGCACGCGTTGGCCGGGGGCCAGTTCCAGCAGGTCGGCGGCCAGTTGCGCGGCTTCGTCCTGGACGCTGATCCAGCCCTGCTCGAAGCCTGGCAGGTTGCGCACGTCGCAGGCTTCGGCGAGGAGGATGCCGTCGCGGCTGAACTGGCAGGGCGCGGCTTCGATGCCGGCTTCACGCAGCAGGTCGAGGTAGGCCTCGCGGCTGTGATGGCGGCGGTTGACCCGCAGGATCATCGGCGGATGGGCGTTGTTGGCGGCGCAGATGGCTTCCCACTGCTCCGGCCAGAAGGCTTTCAGCGACTTCTGCAGCCAGCGTGGGTGGGCGGTACGCACCACCGGGTCGCGTTCCATCTCGGCCAGCAGGTCGTTGCCCTCGCGCTGGGCGCGGCGCAGCACGGCATTGAGCAGGCCCTTGGCCCATGGTTTCTTCAGCTTGTCGGCGCAGCCCACGGTCTCGCCGATGGCGGCGTGTTCCGGGACGCGGGTGTAGAACAGCTGGTACAGGCCCACCAGCAGCAGCGCCTGGACGTCGGCGTCGGCGGCCTTGAACGGCTTCTGCAACAGGCGCTCGGCCAGGGCCGACAGGCGTGGCTGCCAGCGCGCGGTGCCGAAGGCGAGGTCCTGGGTGAGGCCGCGGTCGCGGGCTTCGACCTTGTCCAGCTGCGTCGGCAGCGAACTGTTCAGCGAGGCCTTGCCGCTGAGCACGGCGGCCAGGGCACGGGCGGCGGCCAGACGCGGGTTCATTGGCCGAGCACCGTGCCGGGGGTGAATTTCTCGCGGCGGCTGTTGAACAGGTCGCTGAAGTTCAGCGCCTTGCCGCCGGGCAGTTGCAGTCGGGTCAGGCACAGCGCGCCTTCGCCGCAAGCGACGATCAGGCCGTCCTTGCTCGCCGAGACGATTTCACCCGGCGCGCCCTGGCCTTCGGCGAGGGTCGCGGCCAGCACCTTCAGGGCTTCGCCGCCGAGGGTGCTGTGGCAGATCGGCCAAGGATTGAAGGCACGCACCAGACGCTCCAGCTCGACGGCGGGACGGCTCCAGTCGATGCGCGCTTCGTCCTTGTTCAGCTTGTGTGCATAAGTCGCGAGGGCGTCGTCCTGCACTTCGCCTTGCAGGGTGCCGGCGTCGAGACCGGCGATGGCTTCCAGCACCGCCGGCGGGCCGAGTTCGGCGAGGCGGTCGTGCAGGCTGCCGCCGGTATCCTCGGCGCTGATCGGCGTGCTCACCTTGAGCAGCATCGGGCCGGTATCCAGGCCGGCTTCCATGCGCATTACGGTCACGCCGCTCTCGGCATCGCCCGCCTGCACCGCGCGCTGGATAGGTGCAGCACCGCGCCAGCGTGGCAGCAGCGAGGCGTGGCTGTTGATGCAGCCGTGTCTGGGGATATCCAGCACCACCTGCGGCAGGATCAGGCCGTAGGCCACCACCACCATCAGATCCGGCTGCAGCGCGGCCAGTTCGGCCTGGGCATCGGGGTTGCGCAGGGTCGGCGGTTGCAGCACCGGGATGCCGTTATCCACAGCCAGCTGCTTGACCGGGCTCGGCATCAGCTTCTGCCCGCGCCCGGCCGGACGGTCCGGTTGGGTGTAGACGGCGATGATTTCGTGCTGGCTGGCCAGCAGCGCCTTGAGGTGTTCGGCGGCGAACTCGGGGGTGCCCGCAAAGACGATGCGCATGCAGTTCTCGCTTAAAAGAAAAAGGCTTGCCGGAGCAAGCCTTCTGGAATGAGGGGGATCAAGCTTGCTGGCGGTGCTGCTTTTCCAGCTTCTTCTTGATGCGGTCGCGTTTGAGGTTCGACAGGTAGTCGACGAACAGCTTGCCGTTGAGGTGGTCGCACTCGTGCTGGATGCACACGGCGAGCAGGCCTTCGGCGATCAGTTCGAACGGTTTGCCGTCGCGGTCCAGGGCCTTGACCCGGACCTGCAGCGGACGGTCGACGTTCTCGTAGAACCCCGGGACCGACAGGCAGCCTTCCTGGTACTGGCCCATGTCGCGGGTCAGCTCTTCCAGCTCGGGGTTGATGAACACCCGCGGCTCGCTGCGATCTTCGCTGAGGTCCATGACCACCACGCGCTTGTGCACGTTGACCTGGGTGGCGGCGAGGCCGATGCCGGGGGCTTCGTACATGGTTTCGAACATGTCATCCACCAACTGGCGGATGGCGTCGTCGACTTCCGTCACCGGTTTGGCGATGGTGCGAAGGCGCGAGTCCGGGAATTCGAGGATGTTCAGAATGGCCATAGGCGTATGAGCTGCACTGTGCGATGTGACAAACATGAACGCACATAATAAAGGTAATCGCCGCGTTCGGCACCTGTGAAAAGGTCGGCTAGGGTTGAAAAACCGGCTGTCGACGGCTCTGCGGATGAGAGTTGTCAAAGCATTATCAACAGAGTTATCCACAGGTTTTAAAAGGTGGAGGCTCACCTGAAGATCAAGGATGGTCTTATGTCTTGCGCTGAATTTCCCGCCTGCCCGCCCGCTGAACTGGAGGCACGCCTGCGTTTGCAGCAGTTGCCCGAGATCGGCCCGCAGCGCTTCCAGAAACTGATCCAGGCATTCGCCAGCGCTTCGGCGGCACTCAGTGCCCCGGCTTCGGCGTGGCTGGCGCTGGGGATGCCGCAGGCAGCCTGCGATGCCCGGCGCAGCGCCACGGTGAGGGATGGCGCTACAGCGGCGATGCGCTGGCTAGAGCATCCCGCCCAGCATTTGCTGATGTGGGACGACCCCGCCTACCCGGCCCTGCTCGCCGAAATCCCCGACCCGCCGCCCCTGCTGTTCGTGGCCGGCAACGCTGCGCTTGTGGATAAACCCCAGTTGGCGATCATCGGCAGCCGCCGGGCCACGCCACCTGCATTGGGTACCGCAGCAGGGTTTTCCCGCAGCCTGGCGAAGGCCGGTTTCGTCATCACCAGCGGTCTTGCCCTGGGTATCGACGGTGCCGCGCACCAGGCCGCGATCGATGCCGGCGGAGCGACCATCGGCGTGCTTGGCAGCGGGCTGGAAAAACTTTATCCACAGCGACACCGCACGCTGGCACGGAGCATGCTGGAGAAGGGCAGCGCGCTGGTTTCCGAGTTTCCTCTGGGCGCCGGTCCATTGCCGGGCAATTTTCCGCGACGCAACCGGATCATCAGCGGGCTCTCGCTGGGCGTGCTGGTGGTGGAAGCCAGTTTGGCCAGCGGTTCGCTGATCACCGCGAAACTGGCGGCGGAGCAGGGCCGCGAGGTGTACGCCATCCCCGGCTCGATCCACCATCCCGGGGCCAAGGGCTGCCACCAGCTGATCCGCGACGGTGCGCTGCTGGTGGAGAGCATCGAGCAGATCCTCGAAAGCGTGCGCGGCTGGCAGAATCTCTCCCCGGTGCCTGTGGATAAACCCGCCCACCCGTTGGTCGCCTTGCTGCTCGCCGCACCGCAGACCAGCGAAGGTCTCGCTCTCAGTAGCGGCCAGCCATTGGCCAAGGTGCTGGCGGCATTGACCGAGCTGGAACTGGACGGGCTGGTCTGCAATCAAGCGGGACGTTGGTTTGCCCGCCCTGCCTAAGTAAACTGCGCATCAGCCTTGAAGCGGAGTGAAACGAAAATGGTGAACAGTTGGCGTGCGCAACAAGCCGCGCGGGAAATCCGGGCCGGAGCGGTGATCGCCTATCCGACCGAAGCGGTCTGGGGCCTGGGCTGTGACCCATGGAACGAAGAGGCGGTGGATCGCCTTCTGGCGCTCAAGTCGCGCTCGGTGAACAAGGGCCTGATCCTGATCGCCGACAACATCCGCCAGTTCGACTTCCTCTTCGAGGACTTCCCCGATCTCTGGCTCGACCGCATGGCCAGCACCTGGCCGGGGCCGAATACCTGGCTGGTGCCGCACCAAGGGATGCTGCCGGAATGGATCACCGGCGTGCACGACACCGTGGCGCTGCGGGTCAGCGATCATCCGCTGGTGCGCGACCTGTGTTCGCTGGTGGGGCCGCTGGTGTCCACCTCGGCCAACCCGGCCGGGCGTCCGGCGGCGAAGAGCCGGCTGCGGGTGGAACAGTATTTCCATGGTCAGTTGGACATGGTGCTGGGCGGGGCGCTGGGTGGCAGGAAGAATCCGAGTGTGATTCGCGACCTGGTGACCGGGGATGTCGTTCGGGCAGGCTGATTCTCGGTGTGGCTGATGGCCTCATCGCGGGTAAACCCGCTCCCACAATACGATCCCTGTAGGAGCGGGTTCACCCGCGATGAGGCCATCAGATCCAAAGCAAAAATCAGGGGATAAGAACAGTCGACCCCACCGTCCGCCGCGCCGACAGCTCGGTCTGCGCCCTGGCCGCCTCGGCCAGTGGATAACGCTGCTGGATATCCACCTTGACCTTGCCGCTGGCAATCAGCGCGAACAGCTCGTCGGCCATCTTCTGGGTGTTTTCCGCGTTATTGGCATAGCTCGCCAGGGTTGGCCGGGTCACATACAGCGAGCCCTTCTGCGCCAGGATCCCCAGGTTCACCCCGCTCACCGCACCCGACGCATTGCCGAAGCTGACCATCAGCCCGCGCGGCGCCAGGCAGTCCAGCGAAGTCAGCCAGGTGTCCTGCCCCACGCCGTCATACACCACCTTGCATTTCTTGCCGTCGGTCAGTTCCAGCACGCGCTTGGCCACATCCTCATGGCTGTATTCGATGGTCGCCCAAGCACCCAGCGCCTTGGCGCGCTCGGCTTTCTCCGCCGAACTCACGGTACCGATCAGCTTCGCACCCAGGGCCTTGGCCCACTGGCAGGCCAGCGACCCGACCCCACCCGCCGCCGCATGGAACAGGATGATCTCGCCCGGCTGCACGTCGTAGGTCTGGCGCAGCAGGTACTGCACGGTCAGGCCCTTGAGCATCACCGCCGCCGCTTCCTCGAAACTGATGCTCTGCGGCAGCGACACCAGGTTGGCCGCCGGCAGTTCATGCACCTCGCTGTACGCGCCCAGCGGGCCGCCGGCATAGGCCACGCGGTCGCCCACCTTGAAGCGGGTCACGCCCTCGCCCACCGCCTCGACCACCCCGGCGCCTTCGGTGCCCAGGCCCGACGGCAGCGCTGGCGGCGCATAAAGGCCGCTGCGGAAATAGGTGTCGATGAAGTTCAGCCCGATGGCATGGTTGCGCACGCGGACATTGCCCGCTGCGGGGGCCTTGGGCTCGAACTCCACCAGGCTCAGGACTTCGGGGCCGCCATGCTGGCTGAACTGGATACGCTTGGCCATCTGCACTCTCCTTGGACATCGGGGAAAGGGTCTATCGGACGCCTTTTGCTTGACCGCCGTCAACACCGGGGGGCACATGCACGGTGGTATGCTGTGCGCCGAATTTTCCGCCAAGCCCGCTTCAAGGTGACCTGATGACTAGCCGCACCGAGGCCGTGAAAGCCTACCTGCTCGACCTGCAAGACCGGATTTGCGCCGCCCTGGAAAACGAAGACGGCGGCGCACGTTTCGTCGAGGACGCCTGGACCCGCGAAGCCGGTGGCGGCGGACGGACCCGGGTGATCGGTGACGGCAAGGTCATCGAGAAAGGCGGCGTCAACTTCTCCCACGTCTTCGGCAGCGGCTTGCCGCCGTCCGCCAGCGCCCACCGTCCGGAACTGGCCGGCCGCGGCTTCGAGGCCCTCGGCGTGTCGCTGGTGATCCACCCGCACAACCCCCACGTGCCGACCTCCCACGCCAACGTGCGTTTCTTCATCGCCGAGAAGGAAGGCGAGGAAGCGGTGTGGTGGTTCGGCGGCGGCTTCGACCTGACCCCGTACTACGGCAACGAGGAAGACTGCATTCACTGGCACCGGGTCGCCGAGCAGGCCTGCGCGCCGTTCGGTGCCGATGTCTACCCGCGCTACAAGGCCTGGTGCGACCGCTACTTCCACCTCAAGCACCGTGGCGAGCCACGCGGTATCGGTGGCCTGTTCTTCGATGACCTGAACGACTGGGACTTCGACACCTGCTTCGCCTTCATCCGGGCCATCGGCGATGCCTACATCGACGCCTACCTGCCCATCGTCCAGCGCCGCAAGGCTGAGGCGTACACCGCCGAGCAGCGTGAATTCCAGGAATTCCGCCGTGGCCGCTACGTCGAGTTCAACCTGGTCTACGACCGCGGCACCCTGTTCGGCCTGCAGTCCGGCGGGCGTACCGAGTCGATCCTCATGTCGCTGCCGCCGCAGGTGCGCTGGGGCTACGACTGGAAGCCGCAACCGGGCAGTGCCGAAGCGCGCCTGACCGAGTATTTCCTGCAGGATCGCGACTGGCTCGGTCTGGACAAGGCCGTACACTGAGCCCATTGTGCTCACCCCGTCTGACCCAGGAAGCGCGTGAATGGACCAGTATGTTGTATTCGGCAATCCGATCGGCCACAGCAAGTCGCCGTTGATCCACCGGCTGTTTGCCGCCCAGACGGGCGAAGAGCTGGAATACGACACCCTGCTGGCCCCGCTGGACGACTTCAGCGCCTGCGCCCAGGGCTTCTTCAAGCAGGGCCTGGGCGCCAACGTCACCGTGCCGTTCAAGGAAGAAGCCTTCCGCCTGGTCGACAGCCTCACCCCCCGCGCCCGGCGCGCCGGGGCGGTGAACACCCTCACCCGTCTGGACGATGGTCGCCTGCAGGGCGACAACACCGATGGTGCTGGCCTGGTCCGTGATCTCACCGTGAATGCCGGGGTGGAACTGACCGGCAAGCGCATCCTCCTGCTGGGTGCCGGTGGTGCGGTGCGTGGCGTGCTGGAGCCGCTGCTGGCGCACAGTCCGGCGTCGCTGGTGATCGCCAACCGCACCGTGGAAAAGGCCGAGCAACTGGCCCGCGAGTTCGCCGACCTCGGCCCGGTGGCCGCCAGTGGTTTCAACTGGCTGAAAGAGCCGGTGGACCTGATCATCAACGCCACCTCGGCCAGCCTCGCCGGCGAGCTGCCGCCCATCGACCCAGGTCTGATCGTCCCGGGCCAGACGGTGTGCTACGACATGATGTACGGCAAGGAGCCGACGCCGTTCTGCATCTGGGCCGCCGAGCATGGCGCGGGCAAGGTGCTGGACGGGTTGGGGATGCTGGCGGAGCAGGCGGCGGAAGCGTTCTTCATCTGGCGCGGTGTGCGCCCGGATACGGCGCCCGTGTTGGCGGAGTTGCGCAGGCAATTGGCGCGCGCTTGATCCTGAGAACCCTGTAGGAGCGGGTTCACCGGAACGCCGGACCGCCACGATGGCGTCGGTGAATTCGCTACCGTAATCGCGGGTAAACCCGCTCCCACAGGTCCTCTGCATGCCGCAGAAATAGCGGCAGGCTGCGCTGTCAGATCAGTACAGGCAATCCGCATGTGCAACACCCGGACATCACTCCTCGAACGTGATCGGGCACTTCTCCACCCCTTCCAGCTTCTGCAATTCCTCCACCACCTGCGGTCGCGCCCGGCGCAGGGTCAGCCCCCCGCCCTGCCGACGTAGGCGCCGCGCTTCCTGGTGCAGCATCTCCACCCCGGAGTAGTCGATGAAGTTGATCTGCCGCGCGTCGATCACCACCTGCGCCGCCTGGCAGCGTTGCAGGCGCACCTGGAGGTAGTGGCTGGCGCCGAAGAAGATCGAGCCGCCGACCCGCAGCACATCCGCCTCGCCTTCCCGTGCCTGCTGCACCCGCGGCTGCGAGGTGCGCTTGAGGTAGAAGAACAGCGACGCCAGCACCCCGGCATAGATCGCGGTCTGCAATTCCAGCAACAGGGTGGCGCAGAAGGTCAGGGTCATCACCACGAACTCTGGCCGGCTGACCCGGTACAGCGCGCGGATTGCCCGGTGATCCACCAGCCCCCAGCAGATCAGCAGGATGCTGCCGGCCATGGCCGGGATCGGGATATGCGCGATGAGCTGCGCGCCGGCCACGGCGAACAGCGCCACCCACAGGGCGGAGAACACTCCGGCCAGGGGTGATTGCGCCCCGGCGTCGTAGCTCAACCCGGAGCGGGTGAATGAGCCCGACGACAGATAGCCAGAGAACCACGCACCGACCATGTTCGACAGGCCCTGGGCACGGATCTCCTGGTTGGCGTCGATCAGTTGTTCGGAGCGGATCGACAGCGAGCGGGCGATCGACAGGCTGGTGACCAGCCCGAGCATGCCCACCGCCACGGCTCCGGGCAGCAGGCGCAGGACCATTTCCAGGTCCCACAGCGGCAACGGGCTCAGTGGCGGCAGCTTGCCGGTGAAGGCCGGCACCAGGGCCACATGGCCGAACATCGCCGGCCAGAACAGCACCAGCAAGGTCGCCCCCAGCAGACTTATCAACAGGGCCGGCCAACGCGGGCGCAGCAGCTTGATCGTGATGCCGGCGAGCAGCGTGCCGAGGCCCAGTAGCAGCGACGGCCAGTCGAGCTCGCCGGCGTGGGCCAGCAGGCTTTCCAGGGTCCTCAACGCGGTGGCCTGGCTCTCCAGGTCGAGGCCCATCAGGCTCGGTAGCTGGCCGAGGGCGATGACCACCGCCGCCCCGCAGGTGAAGCCGAGCACCACCGAATGGGAGACGAAGTTCACCAGCGCGCCGAAGCGCAGCATGCCCAGCAGCCACTGGAACACGCCGCCGAGGAAGGTCAGCAGGAGGATCAGGGTGACGTAGTCGCCGCTGCCCGGCACGGCCATGGGGCTGACGGCGGCATAGAGGACGATGGAGATGGCGGCAGTCGGTCCGCAGATCAGGTGCCAGGACGAACCCCACAGGCAGGCGATCAGCACCGGGACGATGGCGGCGTACAGCCCGTACTCGGCCGGCAGGCCGGCGATCAGGGCGTAGGCGATGGATTGCGGCAGGGCCAGGATCGCGCCGCTGAGGCCCACCAGCAGGTCGCGGCGTACGCTGCCGCGCGTCTGCTGGGGCAGCCAGCGCAGAAAAGGCAATAGTCGGTGGCGGTCGGGCCAGGCCATGGGCGCGTTCTATCTCCGGTGGAAGCCTGTCAGGGTGGCGGCTCCGGCTTGTGGCTGCAAGCCGGATGCGTTCAGAGTCTGGCTTTCACCGCCGCCAGGGCATCGCCGCCGTCGCGGGTGGTCACCCCTTGCAACCAGCCCTCCAGCACGCCGGGGTTGGCGCGGATCCAGGCCTTGGCCGCTTCGTCGTAGCTGACCTTGTTATCCACAACGTTGGCCATGATGGTGTTTTCCATGTCCAGGGTGAAATTCAGATTGGCCAGCAGCTTCGCCGGGTTCGGACAGGCCTGTGCATAACCCTTGCGGGTCAGGGTGTGGACGCTGCCGCTGCTGCCGAACCACTGCTCGCCGCCGGTGAGGTAGCGCATCTTCAACTGCACGTTCATCGGGTGCGGGGTCCAGCCGAGGAATACGATCGGCTTGTCACGTTTCACCGCCCGCTGCACCTGGGCCAGCATCGCCTGCTCGCTGGACTCCACCAGCTTCCAGCCGCCGAGGTTGAAGTCGTTCTTGTCGATGATCGACTGCAACGACAGGTTGGCCGGGGCGCCCGAGCCGATGCCGTAGATCTTCTTGTCGAATTCGCCGGCACGCTTTTGCAGGTCGGCGAAATCCTTGATCCCCGATTCCCACACGTACTCCGGCACGGCCAGGGTGAACTCGGTGCCCTGGAGGTTACGCGCCAGGCTGTCGACCTCGCCGCTGGCGACGAACTTGTCGTGGAAGCCCTGTTGCGCCGGCATCCAGTTGCCGAGGAAGGCGTCCACCAGGCCGTCCTTGAGGCCGCCGTAGATGATCGGCACGGCCAGCGCGTCGACCTTGGCCTGGTAGCCCGCGCCTTCCAGCAGGAAGCGCGCGACCGCGTTGGTGGCGGCGATGTCGCTCCAGCCCGGATCGGCCATTTTCACCGTATCGCACTTGTTGTCGTCGGCCTGCACGGCGCCGGCAACGAGGGTAAATACAACAGCAGCAACGCGTGTGGATAACCCTTTCATGCTCCGTCCTCGGATGGTTAACGGCCTGGTTGTGGATAACGTGCCTTGCGTTCGAGATCGTCGAGATCGATGTGGTTGCGCATGTACTGCTGGCTGGCATCGACCATGGGCTGGTGGTCCCAGCTCTTCAGCGTGCCGGTGGCCAGCGCCCCGGCGACGAAGCGGCGACGGCGCTGGCTGGCGAGCACCTGTTCGCGCAACAGCGGGATGTTCCAGCGCTGGCGGCACTCGGCGAGCAGGACCGCGACCAGTTCGGCATGCCGTGGACGCTCGGCGAGGTTGTCGAGTTCCTGCGGGTCGGCCTCGACATCGTAGAGCAGGCAGGGATCGTCCTCGCTGTAGATGAACTTGTACGCGCCGCGGCGAATCATCATCAGCGGGCTGATGGTGCCTTCGGCCATGTACTCGCCGATCACCTCGTCATGCCCGCCCTCTCCGTTCAGGTGGCCGAGCAGCGAGCGGCCGTCCAGCGGCAGGTCGGCTTCGAGCGTGCCGCCGGCCAGTTCCACCAGGGTCGGCAGCAGGTCGCAGGTGGACACCGAGGCGGCGACCCGTTTCGCCGCGAACTGCCCCGGTGCGTGGACCAGCAGCGGCACCCGGGCAGACATCTCGAACCAGTGCATCTTGTACCAGAGCCCGCGCTCGCCAAGCATGTCGCCGTGGTCGCCGGAGAAGACGATGAGGGTGTCTTCGGCGAGGTGGGTTTCTTCCAGGGTCTGCAGCAGCTTGCCGATGTTGTCGTCGATGTAGCTGCATGCGCCGAAGTAGGCGCGGCGGGCGTCGCGGACCTTATCCACAGGCAGCGGCTTGTCCCACAGGTCGTAGACCTTGAGCAGGCGCCGGGAATGCGGGTCCAGCTCGTGCTGGGCGAAGGGCACCCGTGGCGTCGGGATTTCGTCGTCGCTGTAGAGATCCCAGAACGCCTTGGGAATGGTGTACGGATCGTGGGGGTGGGTCATCGACACGGTAAGGCAGAACGGCCGCTCGCCGCCCTCGCGAACATGGTCGTAGAGGTACTGGCGGGCCTTGAACACCACCTCTTCGTCGAAATCCAGCTGGTTGGTGCGCACGCAAGGGCCGGCCTGCAGCACCGAGGACATGTTGTGGTACCAGCTCGGGCGCTCGTCCGGCGCATCCCAGTTCACCGCCCAGCCGTAGTCGGCCGGGTAGATGTCGCTGGTCAGGCGTTCCTCATAGCCGTGCAACTGGTCCGGGCCGCAGAAGTGCATCTTGCCCGACAGCGCCGTGCGGTAGCCGAGGCGGCGCAGGTAATGGGCGTAGGTGGGAATGTCGGCCGGGAAATCGGCGGCGTTGTCGTAGGCGCCGATCTTGCTCGGCAACTGGCCGCTGACCAGGGTGAAGCGCGACGGCGCGCACAGCGGGCTGTTGCAGTAGGCGGAATCGAAGACCACGGCCTCGGCGGCCAGGCGGCTCAGGTGGGGCATGCGGATCGGTGACGCTGCGTAGATCGGCAGCAGCGGCGCGGCCATCTGGTCGGCCATGATGAAGAGGATGTTCTTGCGTTTCATGAGATCACGGCATTCCATCGTCAGGCATTATGGGATACGGCTGTGGACAAGCCTGTTCTTCAACCGATACCGGGTAAAGCCCGTGGACGACAATGACTAGGATTAGCTGAGCTTATGTTTGAAGCATTGGGCGCGATGTCCCTGGACGTGCTGCGGGTGTTCGAGGCCGCAGCGCGGCACCACAGTTTCACGGCGGCGGCGGTCGAGCTGGGTACCACCCAGCCGGCGGTCAGCCAGCAGATCAAGCGCCTCGAAGAGCAACTCGGCGCGCGTCTGTTCGACCGTATCTACCGCGGAATAGAGCTGACCGAGGCCGGTGTACTGCTGTACGAGCAAGTACACATGGGCATGCTCAATCTCGACGATGGCGTGTCCCAGGTGGCCGGACGCGGCCAGCATGAAGTGCTGCGGGTGGCCACCGATTTCGCCTTTGCCGCGTACTGGCTGATGCCGCGTTTGCAGCGCTTTCACCAGGCCAATCCGCGGGTCGACGTGAGCCTGGTCACCAGCGAGCGCAGCCACGGCATGCTGCGCCCGGACATCGACGTGGCAGTGCTGTTCGGCGACGGGCGCTTTCGTCAGGGCGAGGCGCAGTGGCTGTTCGATGAAGAGGTTTTTCCGGTTTGCAGCCCGCGTTTGCTGGAGCAAAAGCCTGTTCCGCTGGCAGCGGAAAGCCTGGCCGAACTGCCGTTGCTGCACCTGCGTGGCGAGTCGGCGAGCCGCTGGTTCGACTGGAGCGGGGTATTTCGCGAGCTGGGCCTGGCCAGCCCGCCGACCTCCGGGCCGCTGCGTTTCGACAACTACACCCTGCTGATCCAGGCCGCGATCGCCGGGCAAGGCGTGGCCATCGGCTGGCGCTACCTGGTCGACGCCTTGCTCGACCAGGGCCTGCTGTGCCGGCCGCTGAATGCATCAATTCGTTCCAGCAAGGGATACTACGTAGTACGTCCTCCGCGTAAGCGGCGCAACGTACTGATCGAACGATTCGTCACGTGGTTGGTGGAAGAACAGGCCGGGCAGCTCGTATAGACTGCGGCGCAGCGAGTTATCGACTTCAGGAGTCAGGCGTGGAAAGGATCAAGGGCTATCACGCCCACGTTTATTACGACGAGAGCACGTTCGAGCAGGCGCGGGAGTTGTGCGAGGAGACGGCCAAGCTGTTTCCGGTGACCATGGGCCGCCTGCACCGAAAGCCGGTGGGACCGCATCCGGACTGGAGCTGCCAGCTGGCCTTCGGGTCGGAGTTGATCGGGGTGGTGTTGCCATGGCTGGCGCTGTATCGGAGGGGGTTGGTGGTGTTCCTGCATCCGCTGACCGGGGATGAGCTTGCGGATCACCGGGATCATGCGATCTGGATGGGGGATATCAGGCCGCTGGATCTGTCGATCTTCGAGTGATCTGCTGAAAGTTTGAGGCCTGTGAAAACCTGTGGGAGCTGGCTTGCCAGCGATTGCAATGGTGAATTCACCACAGTCATCGCTGGCAAGCCAGCTCCCACAGGGTCCGCGGGGCTCTTAAGATTTGCGCGCACCCCGCACGCCTTCGGCCAGCGCCGAGCACAGCGCCAGGACGTTATCCACAGCCTGCTCGGGGCTTGCGGCGGTAGCGATCTTGTCCACCAGCGCCGACCCCACCACCACGCCTTCCGCCAACCGGGCGATCGCCGCGGCCTGCTCCGGCGTACGGATGCCGAAACCAACGCTCACCGGCAGATCGGTGTGCCGGCGCAGACGCGCCACGGCTTCGGTCACGTGCTCGGTGGTCGCCGAACCGGCACCGGTCACTCCGGCCACCGACACGTAGTAGACGAAGCCCGAACTGCGCTCCAGCACTCGCGGCAGACGCGCGTCGTCGGTGGTCGGGGTGGTCAGGCGGATGAAGTCGATGCCCGCGGCCTGGGCCGGGGTCGCCAGCTCGGCATCGTGCTCCGGCGGCAGGTCGACGATGATCAGGCCATCGACGCCCGCTTCATTGGCCTCGGCCACGAACTTCTCCACGCCAAAGCGATGGATCGGGTTGTAGTAGCCCATCAGCACGATCGGCGTGGTCTGGTTATCCACACGGAATTCGCGAACCATCTGCAGGGTCTTGGCCAGGGTCTGGCCAGCATCCAGGGCGCGCAGGGTCGCCAGCTGGATCGCCACGCCGTCGGCCATCGGGTCGGTGAACGGCATGCCCAGCTCGATCACGTCGGCACCCGCCGCCGGCAGGCCCTTGAGGATCTTCAGGGAGGCGTCGTAGCCCGGGTCGCCGGCGGTGATGAAAGTCACCAGGGCGGCGCGGCCTTCCTGCTTCAGCTCGGAAAAACGTTGTTCGAGACGGCTCATGCCTGCTTCTCCTGCTCTGCGGTCGCGGCCATATGGCTCATTACGGTTTGCATGTCTTTGTCGCCGCGCCCGGACAGGCACACCACCATCAGGTGATCCTTGGGCAGGGTCGGCGCGCGCTTGATGGCTTCGGCCAGGGCGTGGGAGCTTTCCAGCGCCGGGATGATGCCTTCCAGGCGGCAGCAGGTGTGGAACGCGCCCAGGGCTTCGTCGTCGGTGATGCTCACGTATTCGACGCGCTTGATCTCGTGCAACCAGGCGTGTTCCGGGCCGATGCCCGGGTAGTCGAGGCCGGCGGAAATCGAGTGGGCGTCGGTGATCTGGCCGTCGGCGTCCTGCAGCAGGTAGGTGCGGTTGCCGTGCAGCACGCCCGGTACGCCGCCGTTGAGGCTGGCCGCGTGCTTGTCGGTGTCGACGCCATGGCCGCCGGCTTCGACGCCGATGATCTGCACGCTGGTGTCATCGAGGAAGTCGTGGAACAGGCCCATGGCGTTGGAGCCACCGCCGACGCAGGCGACCAGGCTGTCCGGCAGGCGGCCTTCCTTCTCGTGCAGCTGGGCGCGGGTTTCCTTGCCGATGATCGACTGGAAGTCGCGGACCATCGCCGGATACGGGTGCGGGCCGGCCACGGTGCCGATCAGGTAGAAGGTGTCGTCGACGTTGGTCACCCAGTCGCGCAGGGCTTCGTTCATCGCGTCCTTGAGGGTGCCGGTGCCGGCGGTGACCGGGACGATCTCGGCGCCCAGCAGCTTCATGCGGAACACGTTGGCTTGCTGGCGCTCGATGTCGGTGGCGCCCATGTAGATCACGCAAGGCAGGCCGAAGCGCGCGGCGACGGTGGCGGTGGCCACGCCGTGCATGCCGGCGCCGGTCTCGGCGATCAGGCGCTTCTTGCCCATGCGCTTGGCCAGCAGGACCTGGCCGATGCAGTTGTTCACCTTGTGCGCGCCGGTGTGGTTCAGTTCTTCACGCTTGAAGAAGATCTTCGCGCCGCCGCAGTGCTCGGTCAGGCGTTCGGCGAAGTACAGCGGGTTGGGGCGGCCGATATAGTCGCGCTGGAAGTACGCCAGTTGTTCGAGGAATTCCGGGTCGGCCTTGGCCGCTTCGTATTCACGGGCCAGGTCGAGGACCAGTGGCATCAGGGTTTCGGCGACGTAGCGGCCACCAAAGGCACCGAACAGGCCGTTGGCGTCGGGGCCGCTGCGAAGGTTGGACTGGGTCATGGGTCGCTCCGTCAAGAAGGATTGTGCTGACAATGGTCCTACTCTAACCACGACACGTCCTGCTGAAAACCGATAAGATCGCCGCAACCTGTCAGGAAAACTCACACGTCATGTCCAGGGAACTGCCACCGCTGAATGCCCTTCGCGCCTTCGAGGCCGCCGCCCGCCTGGGCAGCGTCAGCCAGGCGGCCGAGCAACTGCACGTGACCCACGGCGCGGTCAGCCGGCAGTTGAAGGTGCTGGAGGAACATCTCGGGGTCAGCCTGTTCGTCAAGGACGGGCGCGGCCTCAAACTCACAGATGCCGGCCTGCGCCTGCGGGAGGTCAGTGGCGAGGCCTTCGAGCGCCTGCGCGCGGTCTGCGCCGAGCTGAGCCAGAGCGGTGCGGAGGCGCCGTTCGTCCTTGGCTGTTCGGGGAGCCTGCTGGCGCGCTGGTTCATTCCGCGTCTGGGACGCCTGAAGGCTGATCTGCCGGACCTGCGCCTGCACCTGTCCGCCGGCGAGGGCGATCTTGACCCACGCCGCCCGGGGCTGGATGCGCTGCTGGTGTTCGCCGAGCCGCCCTGGCCGGCGGACATGGCGGTGCATGTGCTGGCGCAGGAGTGCGTGGGGCCGGTGCTCAGTCCGCATTTCGCCGGGTTCGAGCGGCTGCGTGACAAACCGGCCAGCGCCCTGCTCGACGAAGCGCTGCTGCACACCACCTCGCGGCCCCAGGCCTGGCCGGACTGGGCGCGACAACAGGGCATCGAGCCCGGCGCCTTGCGCTACGGACAGGCGTTCGAGCATCTGTACTACTTGCTGGAAGCGGCGGGAGCCGGCCTTGGCGTGGCGATCGCGCCACGGCCGCTGGTGGCCGACGACCTGCGCAGCGGCCGCCTGGCCGCGCCCTGGGGCTTCAGCCCGACCGAGGCGTCATTGGCGCTGTGGGTGCCACGACGCGCCGCGGATGGGCGCGCCGAGCAGTTGGCGGGATGGTTGCGCGCAGAGCTGGCGCAACAGGGCGATCAGTCGCCGCGCTTGCACATCAGGTAGGCGGCCAGCAGGCCGAGGGCGCCGATGACCACGCCGGCGGTGGTCCAGGGGTGTTGCTGGGCATAGTCGCGGGTGGCAAGACCGGTCTCGCGGGTACGGGTCTTCACCTCTTCGTACGCATCGCCGAGCAGTTCCCGAGAATGGCGCAGGGCGTTCTCGGCGCTGCCGCGCAGGGCCTTGAGGGTCTTGCGCGATTCGTCCGAGGCATCGTCTTTCAGGCTCTCCAGGGATTTCAGCAGGCTTTCGATTTCCGCTTCCATGCTTTGCAGCGAGGCTTTGCGTAGCGAGCTATTGGCCATGGTGACTCTCCTTCAGGGTTGAGTGAGGTGTGTAGGTTCCGACTCCGGGCCGCCAGGAAAGTGCAGTGCGATCGAACGTTCTGCGTCGTGGCGATCTCAGAGGTAAAACGGCCCGGCGCTGCTAGGCTCAATGCGCACATTCCAGAAGGAGAACAGCGATGTCCGATCATCACACCTACAAGAAGATCGAGCTTGTCGGCTCGTCCCCCACCAGCATCGAGGACGCCATCAACAATGCCCTGGCCGAAGCCGGCAAGAGCATCAAGCACCTGGAATGGTTCGAGGTGGTGGATACCCGCGGGCATATCCGCGACAACAAGGCGGCGCATTTCCAGGTGACCCTGAAAGTCGGGTTCCGCATCGCCAACAGTTGAAATGATTGACGGGTTACATGGGCAGGGGCTTCGAGGGGGACTCGGGGCCTTTGTCGTTTTGGTCCAACAAGGAGAGCGATCAATGAAGCAGGTGATTCTGGCGGTAGCGTTGATGGGCCTGGCCGGTGGCGCGTTCGCGGCGGGCAAGCCGTGTGAAGAGTTGAAGAGCGAGATCGCGGCGAAGCTGGATGCCAAGGGGGTGAAGAATTATTCGCTGGAGATCGTCAGCAAGGGGGCGGGCGGAAACGTCGTGGGCACTTGTGAGGCGGGGACCAAGGAGATCGTCTACAAGCGCGGGTAAGAACGACGCCATCCCCTGTGGGAGCGGGTTCACCCGCGATTGCCATGGTGAATTCACTAAAGTAAAACCGGGTGAAACCCCACCCACAAAGTACCCGCCCCCCCGCCCTTGGGGCCGGGGTTCCCCCGGCTTTGGCACTGTTTATTACAATACCGTACGCGGGGGTCACCCCGCTCCCACAATGTCCGCGCCGCCCCTTAGCTGCCGAGTACGGTCTGCGCCATCAGCTCATAGGAGCGGATCCGGTCCGCGTGCTCATACAGGTCGGAGGTGAAGATCAGCTCATCCGCCCCGGTCTGCTCCAGCAACACTTCCAGCTTGGCCTTCACCTTCGCCGGACTGCCGATCATCGCCAGGCCGAGGAAATCCCCCACCGCGTCCCGCTCATGGGGCAGCCACAGCCCGTTCATGCTTTCCACCGGTGGCTTCTGCATCAGGCTCTGGCCGCGCATCAGCGCCAGGATGCGCTGGTACACCGAGGTCGCCAGGTATTCCGCCTGCTCGTCGGTATCCGCCACCACCATCGGCACCCCGAGCATCACATAGGGCGCATCGAGCACCGCCGACGGCTTGAAGTGGTTGCGGTAGACGCGGATCGCCTCATGCATGAAGCGCGGCGCGAAGTGCGAGGCGAAGGCGTAGGGCAAGCCCAGCTGCCCGGCCAGCTGGGCACTGAACAGGCTGGAACCGAGCAGCCAGATCGGCACCTCGGTGCCATGCCCGGGCACGGCGATCACTTTTTGATCAGGCGTGCGCGGGCCGAGGTAGCGCATCAGTTCGAGGACGTCGTCCGGGAAATCGTCGGCGCTGCCGGAACGCTCGCGGCGCAGGGCGCGGGCGGTCATCTGGTCTGAGCCGGGGGCGCGACCGAGTCCGAGCTCGATGCGGCCGGGATACAGGCTGGCAAGGGTGCCGAACTGCTCGGCGATCACCAGCGGCGCATGGTTGGGCAGCATCACGCCACCCGAGCCGAGGCGGATGGTCGAGGTGCCTGCGGCCAGGTAGCCCAGCAGCACCGAGGTGGCCGAGCTGGCGATGCCGTCCATGTTGTGGTGCTCGGCCACCCAGAAACGGTGGTAGCCGAAGCGCTCGGCGTGCCGGGCCAGGTCCAGCGAGTTGCGCAGGGCCTGCGCCGGGCCGCCATCCTGGCGCACCGGCACCAGGTCGAGGGTGGAAATCTTGATGTCCGTGAGTCGCTTCATGGAGTCTCCAGGGCAAGACAAAGCCGCCGGGATGGGCAGCCTGATGTTGCTTCTGTGGGGGCACTTGCCGGGGAATCAATCCCCGGGGCGACAAACCGGCTGAACTTGCCCGCAGGCCGGGCCTCTGAAATCAGTAACGGCGCCAACCGCGCCGGCAACCCGAGGAGGCATCATGAAAAAGACAGCATCGGCGCACTGGGAAGGCGGTCTGAAGGACGGCAAGGGCCATATTTCCACCGAGAGCGGCGCGCTCAAGCAGATCCCCTATGGCTTCAACACGCGTTTCGAAGGCACGCCGGGCAGCAATCCGGAAGAACTGATCGGCGCCGCCCACGCTGGCTGTTTCTCCATGGCGTTGTCGATGATCCTCGGCGAGGCCGGGTTCAAGCCGGACAGCATCGACACCACCGCCGAAGTGACGCTGGACAAGCAGCCCGACGGCTTCGCCATCACCGCCGTGCACCTGATCCTCAAGGCCAAGGTGCCGGGCGCCAGCGATCAGCAGTTCCAGGAACTGGCCAACAAGGCCAAGGCCGGCTGCCCGGTATCGAAAGTGCTCAACGCGAAGATCAGCCTGGACGCCACGCTTCAGTCGTGAGCGGTGGGTAGCAGAACCATGGCATGCTCCTTCGGTCCAACGTTCGTTGGCTGAAGTTCTCTTGCCACGAGGAAACTGCTCATGATCCGTAGTGCAATTGCTGTCCTGGCTTCGCTGCTGGCGGTCAATGCCTTTGCCGCACCCAAGCCGTGCGAGGAATTGAAGGCTGAAATCGAAGCGAAGATCCAGGCCCGCGGGGTGACGTCCTACACCCTGGAAATCGTGCCCAACAGCGAAGTCCACGACCAGAACATGGTCGTGGGCAGCTGTGACGGTGGCACCAGGAAGATCATCTACCAGCGCAACGACCGTTGACTCACGGGATGCAGTGGGTCAGCCGGTCCTCGGCCAGCACCCGCCGTTCGGCGTCGTATAGCCGGGCGTTGGGCTGGTTGGCCACGGCCCGGGCTTCCAGGCGGTAGCGCTGGCCGGCCTTGAAGCCGTCGTACTCCACCGTCAGGTAGCAGGTGCGCTCGGTCGGGTCGGTGTTGAAGCCGGTGCCTGTCTGCAGTTCGTAGTCGAAACGCACCACCAGCTCGTGCTTGCCCGGCGTCACCTGGAAGAATCGGCCGTCTTGCAGGCGCTTGCCGTCGAGGGATTCGGCCATCACCAGCTTGCCGGGGGTGATGGTGTAGAAATCGACCCAGGCCTGTTTCTGGTCGACCGGGGGCATCGGGCTGGCACAGGCGCCCAGGGTACTGAAAGCGAGCAACATCGCTGGCTGGCGCATGAGGGGTCTCCGCAGGCAGGCGATATAAAGCCCAAGCATAGCGCCATTAGTGGCCATCAGGTGCGCTGGCAGCCAGCCGGCAAGCCGCGTCCCACCAGCTTGCTCTGTTCGTCATAGAGTTTTGCCCAGGGGCGGAAGCCGATGGTGCCGGTTTCCAGGCGGTAGCGCTGGCCGGCACTGAAGTCGGCGAACTTCAGGTTGAGCTGGCAATCGCGCCACAGCGGCTCGCTGACCGGGCCGATATTGCTGGGATCGACCGGGAACAGGTAGCGCACGGTGAGCTGGTGGTTGCCCGGGGGCACCTGGAAATAGCGCTTGTCGGCCCAGGCGCGGTCGTCGACTTCGACGGCATGCAGGGTCTGGTCCTGGCCAGGGGCGAGATCGACCCAGGCCTGGGACGGGTCCGGATCGGGCAGGCCGGCACAACCGGCGAGCGCCAGCAGGGTGCTGGCAGCGAGCATCGTTCGCATGGCAAAACTCCGGGCGGGCAGGATAGTCTTGAGGCGAAAGGACTTGAGCGAGACCACCCCACGCATGATTCGAATTCTTCTTCTGCTGCGCTCAAGCTCCGGGGCACTCGACCGCGTTTTCAGGGTGTTGGTTCCCGTACTCCTGCTTGGCCTGCTGAACGGTTGCAGCAGCCTCGGCTACTACAGCCAGCTCGGCGAAGGCCAGTTGCAGCTGCTGCGGGCGCGCACGCCGGTGGAACAGGTGATTGCCGACCCGGCCACCGATGCCACCTTGCGCAGTCATCTGCAGCGGTCGCAGAAGGCCCGGGTGTTCGCCAGCGAGCACCTCAAGCTGCCGGACAACCGCAGCTACCGGGTGTATGCCGATATCGGCCGGCCCTACGTGGTGTGGAATGTGTTCGCCACGCCTGAGCTTTCCCTCGATCCCCTCACCCACTGCTTCCCCATCGCCGGCTGCGTGGCCTATCGCGGCTACTACAGCCAGGGTGGCGCCCGTGGCGAGGCGGCGCTGCGCAAGCTGGAGGGGATGGACGTGTATATCGGCGGGGTTGAGGCCTATTCGACCCTGGGCTGGTTCGACGATCCGATCCTCAATTCCATGGTCGGCTGGGGCGACGAGCGCCTGGCCACGGTGATCTTCCACGAGCTGGCGCACCAGCGCTTCTACGTCAAGGACGACACGGCGTTCAACGAGTCCTTCGCCACCTTCGTCGAGCAGGAAGGCACACGGCAGTGGCGGGCATTCCGAGGCTTGCCGGCGCAGGCGGCGGATGCTGGCAAGCAGCGGGCCCAGTTCATCGCCTTGGTGCTGGCGACGCGGGAGCGGCTCAAGGCGTTGTATGCGAGGCCGCTGTCCGTCGAGGAGATGCGGGCGGGGAAGCAGGCGGAGTTCGAGCGGATGCGCCGGGAATACCGGCAGCTACGGGATAGCGAGTGGGGCGGCGTCGGTCGTTTCGATGCCTGGATCAATGCGCCGATGAACAACGCCAGGCTGCTGCCGTTCGGGCTGTATGACCAGTGGGTGCCCGCGTTTGCGGCGTTGTTTGCCGAGGTGGGCGGGGATTGGGAGCGGTTCTATCGGCGGGTCGAGGACGTCGGCCGGTTGCCCACCGATCAGCGCCAGGCCCTTCTTAAAAAAGCATCGCTGGCAAGCCAGCTCCCACAGGGTCAGCACAGACCTTGAGACCTGTACAGTAACTGGGAGCTGGCTTGCCAGCGATGAGACCCTCAAGACCGCAGAAAGGCCTGATGCATCTGCGCCAGCGTCTCGTAGTGATAAGCCGGTGTTTCTGCTTCCAGCTCTTCCCGGCTACCGAACCCGTATCCCACGGCCACCGCTTCCAGCCCATTGCTGCGCGCACCGATCAGGTCGTGCTTGCGGTCGCCGATCATCAGGGTCTGCGCCGGGTCCAGGCCCTCTTCGGCCAGCAGATGCCCGATCAGCTCGACCTTGTTGGTCCGCGTGCCGTCCAGCTCGCTGCCGTAGATCACCTTGAAATGCCGGGCGAAATCGAAATGCCGGGCAATTTCCCGGGCGAACACCCAGGGCTTGGACGTGGCGATATAGAGCGTGCGCCCCTGCCCTTGCAGTTCGCTCAGCAGATCGCCGACGCCGTCGAACACGCGGTTTTCATACAGGCCGGTGACCTTGAAGCGCTCCCGGTAGAAATTCACCGCGTCCCAGGCCTTGGCTTCGTCGAAGCTGTAGAACTGCATGAAGGCCTGCAGCAGCGGCGGGCCGATGAAGTGTTCCAGGCGGGCCAGGTCGGGCTCGTCGATGCCCAGCTTGGCCAGGGCGTACTGGATGGAACGGGTGATGCCTTCGCGCGGGTCGGTCAGGGTGCCGTCGAGGTCGAAGAGGATGTTCTGCTGGTGCATGTCGGTCTCGCAAAAAGTGGAATTCGTCACTCGGGCCGGTCGTAGCCTTCGGCCAGGTGCTGGTCCTTGAGGCGCACGTAGTTGGCGGCGCTGTAGGGGAAGAACGCGCGCTCCTTGTCGGTCAGCGGCCGCGCCTGCTTCACCGGGCTGCCGACGTAGAGGAAGCCGCTTTCCAGGCGCTTGCCAGGCGGCACCAGGCTGCCGGCGCCGATGATCACTTCGTCCTCGACCACCGCGCCGTCCATGATCGTGCTGCCCATCCCCACCAGGATGCGGTTGCCCAGGGTGCAGCCGTGGAGCATGACCTTGTGGCCGATGGTCACGTCGTCGCCGATCAGCAGCGGGAAGCCGTCGGGGTTGAACGGGCCGGCGTGGGTGATGTGCAGCACGCTGGCGTCCTGCACGCTGGTCCGTGCGCCGATGCGGATGCGGTGCATGTCGCCGCGGATCACCGTCAGCGGCCAGACCGAGCTGTCGTCGCCGATCTCGACATCGCCGATGACCACCGCGCTGCGGTCGACGAAGGCGCGTTCGCCGAGCTTCGGCGTGTGCTGCTGATAGGTGCGAATGGCCATGAACAGGAAACCTCTCTAAGGCTAATTAGCTGCGGGCGACGGCGATTGTAATTAAGATGGCCCGGTGTTTCTTCTGCCAAGGTGTCCAACCGTGAGTGCGAACAACCCGCTTCTGCAGTCCTATGACCTGCCGCCCTTCTCGGCTATCCGCGCCGAGCATGTGTTGCCGGCGATCGAACAGATCCTGGCCGACAACCGCAAAGCCATCGACACGATCCTCAAGGACCAGGGCCAGAACCCCAGCTGGGCCGGCCTGGTCCTGGCCATGGACGAGCTCAACGACCGCCTCGGCGCGGCCTGGAGCCCGGTCAGCCACCTCAACGCCGTGTGCAACAGCGCCGAACTGCGCGAGGCCTACGAGGCCTGCCTGCCGGCCCTGAGCGCCTACTCCACCGAAATCGGCCAGAACCGCGAGCTGTTCCAGGCCTACGAGGCGCTGGCCGCCAGCCCCGAGGCCGCCGGCTTCGACGTGGCGCAAAAGACCATCCTCGAACACGCCCTGCGCGACTTCCGCCTGTCGGGTATCGACCTGCCGCCGGAGCAGCAGAAGCGCTATGCCGAAGTGCAGAGCAAGCTGTCCGAGCTGGGCAGCCGCTTCTCCAACCAGCTGCTCGACGCCACCCAGGCCTGGACCAAGCACGTCACCGACGAAGCCGCCCTCGCCGGCCTGACCGACTCGGCCAAGGCGCAGATGGCCGCCGCCGCCCAGGCCAAGGGCCTCGACGGCTGGCTGATCAGCCTGGAATTCCCCAGCTACTACGCGGTGATGACCTACGCGCAAGACCGCGCCCTGCGCGAAGAGGTCTATGCCGCCTACTGCACCCGCGCCTCCGACCAGGGCCCGAATGCCGGCCAGTTCGACAACGGCCCGGTGATGCACGACATCCTCGACCTGCGCCAGGAGCTCGCCGGGCTGCTGGGCTTCGCCAACTTCGCCGAGCTGAGCCTGGCGACCAAGATGGCCGAATCCAGCGACCAGGTGCTGGGCTTCCTGCGCAACCTGGCGCAGCGCAGCAAACCCTACGCTGTCCAGGACCTGGCCCAGCTCAAGGCCTACGCCGCCGAACAAGGCTGCGCCGACCTGCAAAGCTGGGACAGCGGTTTCTACGGCGAGAAGCTGCGCGAACAGCGCTACAGCGTGTCCCAGGAAACCCTGCGCGCTTACTTCCCGATCGACAAGGTGCTGTCCGGCCTGTTCGCCATCGTCCAGCGCCTGTACGGCATCGAGATCGCCGAGCAGAAGGGCTTCGACACCTGGCACCCGGACGTGCGCCTGTTCGAGATCAAGGAGAACGGCCAGCACGTCGGACGCTTCTTCTTCGACCTCTACGCCCGCGCCAACAAGCGTGGCGGTGCCTGGATGGACGGCGCCCGCGACCGTCGCCGCACCGCCGGCGGCGCGCTGCAGAGCCCGGTGGCCAACCTGGTGTGCAACTTCACCCCGGCCGCGCCAGGCAAGCCGGCCCTGCTGACCCACGATGAAGTGACCACCCTGTTCCACGAATTCGGCCACGGCCTGCACCACCTGCTGACCCGTATCGAGCATGCCGGCGTGTCCGGCATCAACGGCGTGGCCTGGGATGCGGTGGAGCTGCCGAGCCAGTTCATGGAGAACTGGTGCTGGGAGCCGGAAGGCCTGGCGCTGATCTCCGGCCACTACGAAAGCGGCGAGCCGCTGCCGCAGGACCTGCTGGAGAAGATGCTGGCGGCGAAGAACTTCCAGTCCGGCCTGATGATGGTCCGCCAGCTGGAGTTCTCCCTGTTCGACTTCGAACTGCATGCCCGCCATGGCGACGGCCGCAGCGTGCTGGAAGTGCTCGAAGGCGTGCGCGACGAGGTCTCGGTCATGCGTCCACCGGCGTACAACCGCTTCCCCAACAGTTTCGCGCACATCTTCGCCGGCGGATACGCGGCCGGTTACTACAGCTACAAGTGGGCTGAAGTGCTGTCCGCCGATGCGTTCTCGCGCTTCGAGGAAGAAGGCGTGCTCAACGCCGAGACCGGCCGCGCCTTCCGCGAGGCGATCCTGGCCCGGGGTGGTTCGCAGGAGCCGATGCTGCTGTTCGTCGACTTCCGCGGTCGCGAGCCGTCCATCGACGCGCTGCTGCGCCACAGTGGCCTGAGCGAGGACCTGGCGGCATGAGCACGACCCCAAAACGCTTCATCGCCGGGGCGGTATGCCCGGCGTGCAGCCAGCCGGACAAGCTGAAGATGTGGAGCGTCGATGGCGTGCCGCATCGCGAGTGCGTCAACTGCGGCTTCTCCGACACCCTCAACGAGCAGGGCCTGTCGGTACCGAAGGAGCTGGGGACGCGGGTCAACCAGGAGCAGCCGAAGGCGGCGAAACCTGCGGTGCAGACGGTGCAGTTCTTCCCCAATCCGAAGCTGAAGAAGCCTTCGGAATGAGGTTCGGGGCCGTCCGGTGAAACATGCCGAACGGCCCTTGCCTGACTCACAGGATCATTCGAAAGCTGACGTTGGCAACGGCAATCGGCGACTCGATATTCTCGAACCGGCTGTCGTCGCGCAGGGCCGCGCGAAAGCTGTTGTCGATATTACTGATGCCAAAGTGGAATCTCACCAGGGATTCCACTTTCGGTACCTCGAACCGCAGAAACGCATTTCTCCACTCCATCCCGGAAACGAGTAGCAGCGTCTTGGATTCCATCCCTTCACTGGTGGTCCAGATGATTCCGGCGCCATTCAGGGTGCCTATATCCACCGGTTGGCCCGCCTTGTCGGTGGTGCGATGCAGGAAGGACACCTCGTAGATTCCCGGCTTTCCATAGACCACCTGCCGCAGGCCATCGTGGGAAACGGTGAAGGATTGCAACACCGCGCAGTTCTTGCCGGGTTCATACTCCATTACCGAGAAATCGCTTTCAGTGATGATTGTCCAGCCATCGAGATTACCGGTGGCGAAATCACCGTTCTTGATGAGTTCCTTGTAGATTTCGGTCATTTTCAAGGCCTCCAGCGGCAATGAGCGAATGTGCGCTGTCAGCGTCGTGCCTGGTCGGAATTCGCACAACTGGCAGAAATATCAGGTTGCGCCACCGCCCGGCAGGAACGACTGGACGCCGAGCATAAAGCTGATACTGTATAAATAAACAGTATCGAGGCCTGCCGGCATGACTGCACCCACCCCGGTCCGCGGACGCGGCACCGCCCACAACCCGCACAATCGCTTCGCCCCCAACCGTTCGGTGGCCGAGGACGACGGCTGGTACCAGGAAGTGCCGATGACCCAGGGCACCGAGATCCGCATCGAGACCGCCAAGACCATCATCACCCGCAACAACTCGCCCGACCTGCCCTTCGACCGCTCCATCAACCCCTACCGCGGCTGCGAGCACGGCTGCATCTACTGCTACGCGCGGCCCAGCCATGCCTACTGGGACCTGTCGCCGGGCCTCGACTTCGAGACCAAACTGATCGCCAAGACCAACGCCGCCGCCGTGCTGGAACAGCAGCTGTCCAAGCCGGGCTACGTCTGCGCGCCGATCAACCTCGGTTCCAACACCGACCCGTACCAGCCCATCGAGCGCGAGCAGCAACTGACCCGCCGCCTGCTGGAAGTGCTGCTGCGCTACCGCCATCCGGTGACCATCGTCACCAAGGGTTCCCTGATCCTGCGCGACCTCGACCTGCTCGCCGAGCTGGCGAAGCAGCGCCTGGTCTCGGTGATGATCAGCCTGACCACCCTCGACGACGAGCTCAAGCGCACCCTGGAGCCGCGTGCGGCGGCGCCGAAGGCCCGCCTGCGGGCGATCCGGGTCATGCGTGGGGCGGGGATCCCGGTGGGGGTGCTGTGTTCGCCGATGATCCCGATGATCAACGACAGTGAACTGGAACGCCTGCTCGAAGCCGCCAGCGAGGCCGGCGCCCTGAGCGCCGCCTACATGCTGCTGCGCCTGCCGCTGGAGGTGGCGCCGCTGTTCGAGCAATGGTTGCGCGACCACTACCCGCAGCGTGCCGACCACGTCCTCAGCCTGATCCGGCAAAGCCGTGGCGGTGAGCTCTACGACAGCCGCTTCGGTGCACGGATGCGCGGCGAGGGCGTGTTCGCCGACCTGCTGGCGCAACGTTTCGACAAGGCAATCCGACGTCATGGCCTCAACCGTCGAGGTGGATATTCGCTGGATTGCACGGCGTTCTGTCCGCCCGGCGGGCAGCTGTCGTTGTTGTAAAAACAATAATGGCCATTGGCGATTAATGTTTTTTTGATACTATGGAAAGCCCGCCCAATACTTCTGGAACGCCCGTTCTAGAGCGTCCGCAATTCAGTTTCAGTTAAGTTTCGCCACGTAGCGTAAGAATTCAGCTGGCAAGAAATGTGATTTGTTGACTACATCTGTAATCCAAGTGACGTAAGCCTGTCTGAATCCAACCCGGTAAAATGGACTTACCTTCGAACCTGTCAAAGAGGATGCATCATGTCGAACAAGGAACCCTCTCCGACCGGCCCGGCTACGACTGAAGCCGAGACTGCCGATGGCGCCCTGAAACATATCGTCGATGGCTTCCTGCATTTCCATCACGAAGTCTTCCCGCAACAGGAAGAGCTGTTCAAGAAACTGGCCACCGCGCAGACCCCGCGGGCCATGTTCATTACCTGCGCCGACTCGCGGATCGTTCCCGAACTGATTACCCAGAGCTCGCCCGGCGACCTGTTCGTCACCCGTAACGTGGGCAACGTGGTCCCGCCCTACGGTCAGATGAACGGCGGTGTGTCGACGGCAATCGAGTACGCGGTGATGGCCCTGGGCGTGCACCACATCATCATCTGCGGTCACTCCGACTGCGGCGCGATGCGCGCGGTACTCAACCCGCACACCCTGGAGAAGATGCCGACGGTCAAGGCCTGGCTGCGTCACGCCGAAGTGGCCCGTACCGTGGTCGAGGACAACTGCCAGTGCGGCACCGAGCATGAAAACATGCAGGTCCTGACCCGCGAGAACGTCATCGCCCAGCTGCACCACCTGCGCACCCACCCGTCGGTGGCCTCGCGCCTGGCGGCCGGTCAGTTGTATATCCACGGCTGGATCTACAACATCGAGACCAGCGAAATCTCCGCCTACGACGCCGAAAGCGACGCCTTCCTGCCGCTGACCCGCGGCCAGCCGATTCCAAGCGCTACCCCCAAAGGCCGTTTCTAAGCCTTTTTCGCGACACCTGAACATCGCTGAACGACCCACCACTGGCCGCTGATCGCGGCCCAGTGGACGGGCGTCGGCTGCCTTCGAAAACGTGTTGATGTCTTGCCGCAGTGTCGGCGGCTTTCGGCTGCCCGGGAATCGGGCGGCACGTCGACGCCTGCGTAAATGCGGCCGAGGAACGGGCCGGGAAGAACAGGAGAACAGGATGAACATGACGCATTTCAAAGCGGCGCTGCCGCGGGATCTGTTGGCTTCGATGGTGGTATTCCTGGTGGCGCTGCCGCTGTGCATGGGGATCGCCATCGCCTCCGGCATGCCGCCGGCCAAGGGGCTGATCACGGGGATCGTCGGCGGCCTGCTGGTGGGCTGGCTGGCCGGCTCGCCATTGCAGGTCAGCGGTCCGGCGGCGGGGCTGGCGGTGCTGGTCTTCGAACTGGTGCGCCAGCATGGCATGGCCATGCTCGGGCCGATCCTGCTGCTGGCGGGGTTGCTGCAATTGCTGGCGGGGCGCTTTCGCCTCGGCTGCTGGTTCCGGGTCACGGCACCGGCGGTGGTCTACGGCATGCTCGCCGGTATCGGCGTGCTGATCGTGCTGTCCCAGGTGCATGTGATGTTCGACAGCTCGCCGCTGCCCTCGGGCCTGGAAAACCTGCTCGGTTTCCCCGCCGTCATTGGCCAGGCGCTGCCGTTGGAGTCCGCCGGCAACGGCTGGCAGGCGGGCGCGCTCGGCCTGGGCACCATCGCGGTGATGTGGGCCTGGGAACGCTTCAAGCCGCAGCGCCTGCGCTTCGTGCCGGGTGCCTTGCTCGGGGTCAGCGCCATGACCCTGCTGAGCATCGCCCTGGCCTTGCCGGTGAATCGTGTCGAAGTGCCGGCCAACCTCAGTGACGCCATCGACTGGCTGCGTCCCGCCGACCTGATGGCCCTGGCGGACCCGACCTTGCTGGTGGCGGCCTTCGCCCTGGCGTTCATCGCCAGTGCCGAAACCCTGCTCTCGGCCGCCGCGGTGGACCGCATGCACAGCGGCCAGCGCTCCGACTTCGACCGCGAACTGTCGGCGCAAGGCGTGGGCAACATGGTCTGCGGTGTGCTCGGGGCGCTGCCGATGACCGGGGTGATCGTGCGCAGCTCGGCCAACGTGCAGGCGGGTGCGAAGACGCGAATGTCGGCGATCTTCCATGGTGCGTGGCTGATGGCCTTCGTAGTCTTGCTGGGCAGCGTGCTGCAGCAGATCCCGGTGGCGAGCCTGGCGGGCGTGCTGGTCTTCACAGGGGTCAAGCTGGTGGACCTGAAGGCGTTCCGCGGCCTGGGACGCTATGGCCGCATGCCGATGTTCGTCTATGCGGCGACGGCCCTGGCGATCGTTTTCACCGACCTGCTGACCGGCGTGCTGCTGGGCTTCGCCCTGACCCTGGTGAAGCTGGCGCTGAAGGCGGCGCGGCTGAAGATCAGCGTCAGCAGCCTGCCGCGCAAGGGGCATATGGAACTGCGCCTGAGCGGTGCCGCCACCTTCCTCAAGGTGCCGGCCCTGACCCAGGCGCTGGACGGCATTCCACCGGGCACCACCCTGCATGTGCCGCTGGCCAACCTGAGCTACATCGACCATGCCTGCCTTGAGTTGCTGGAAGACTGGGGCCGGGCGAACGCGGGGAACGGCTCGCGCCTGGTGATCGAGTCGCGGCGCCTGAAACGGCGGGTCGAAGGCCGGGTTCGCACCACCGTGGGACTGGGAACCTGACGCCCGCGTGACGACCAATGGCACCGGCCTGCATAACGCGCGCATTGCAGGCGGTGCCATCACTCACCTACTATCAAGAATCAATACCATTTGCATCCTTCCCGCGCGGATCGTCCATGTCTTCCTCCCAGACCCTCTACGTTCGACACTCTCCCTGGCTGCTGCTGTTCCTGCGCCGCCGCCTGGGCAATGGCTGGGATGCCGCCGACCTGCTGCATGACACCTTCCTGCGCGTGCTGCGCCGGCCTGTCGAGTTCGACAGCCAGACCGGCGAGCGCTCGTACCTGGCGCGCATCGCCAAGGGCCTGTGCATCGACCACTGGCGGCATGCCGAGATCGAGCGGGCCTGGCGGGAAAGCGTCGCGGCACAGCCTGAAGCCTGCGTGCCTTCCGCCGAACACACGGCGCTGATCCTGGAAACCCTGGTGGAAGTCGATGCCATGCTGCGGCGCCTGCCGGGCAATGTCCGCGAGGCGTTTCTCATGGCCCAGGTCGAGGGCATCACCTATGCCGAGATCGCCGGGCGCCTCGACGTCAGCGAGCGCATGGTGAAGAAGTACATGGCCCAGGCTTTCCTCCATTGCGCCGTACTCGAAGCCGAGCTCGACGGCCTGCTGGTGGAGTGAAGCGATGCGAGCCAGCCAGGAAAAACTCAGCCATGCCAGCCTCGAACACGCGGCCCAGTGGTACGTGCGCTTGCTCGAAGAAGGCGACCAGGGCAGCGTCCGCGAGCAGTGGCAATCGTGGTTCGACCAGCATGCCGAACACCAGGCGGCATGGCGCTACATGGAGCGAGTCGGCGAGCGCTTCGCGCCGCTGCGCAGCGAAGGCGAGCGGGCTGGCCGGGCGCTGCGCGAGCGCGCGCCGGCGCGCCTGAGCCGACGCCAGACGGTGAAATCGCTGTTGCTGCTGGCGGTCGGTTCGATGGCCGGCCTGGGCGGCTGGCAGGCCGCCTCGCGCAACGGCTGGACCGCCGACCTGCATACCGCAACCGGGGAAAACCGCGAGGTCGCCCTGGCCGATGGCAGCACCCTGTGGCTCGGCGCGCGCACGGCGGTGGATACCCGTTTCGACCACCGCGAACGTCTGCTCGACCTGCATTTCGGCGAAATGCTCCTGCAGTCGACGATCAAGGAACCCCGGCCACTGCGGGTGGAAACCGCTGCGGGAGTGCTGCAGATCGCCGCCACGCCGCTGCGCATGGGCCTGCGCTTCGCCGACGGCAACGCCCGGCTCAACGTCTACCAGGGCCAGGTCGAGCTGTTCAGCCGCAATGGCGCACAGGCGCTGATCGAGGCAGGCCAGCGGGTCGACTTCAGCGCCCTGGCGATCTCGGCGGCCGCGCCCGCGCAGGCCTCCGGCGAATCCTGGGTGCGCAACCGCCTGAGCGCCGAGGCCATGCCGCTGCAGGACCTGGTCGACACCCTGGGCCGCTATCGTTCCGGCCACCTCGGCCTGCACCCGGATGTTGCCCGTCTTGCGGTGATGGGCACCTTCCCCCTCGACGATACGGACCATGCCCTGCGCCTGCTGGAAGCGGCGCTGCCGGTGCGGATCAAGCGTCTGACCGACTGGTGGGTGACGGTGGAACCGGCCTGAAATTTTTTTCAGCGTGCGGTTCCCCTTTTTCGCCGTCGCCCGGTTCATCAGCAGAACCCTCCCACTTACCGCATGAACACAACAGGGACTGCCATGTCGTCGCCCCGCTCCTGCGTGTTGGCCCTCGTGCCGATGACCATCCTCAGCTTTGCTCCACTGGCCCTGCTGCCCGCCGCCGTCCAGGCCGCCCAGACCAGCGCCCGGGTGCAGACCTTCCACGTGCCTGCGGGCAGCCTGAGCAGCGTGCTCAACGACTTCAGCAGCCAGGCCGGGATCTACCTGGCCGGCAGCGACAGCCTGGCGAATGGCAAGCGCAGCGCCGGTCTGGACGGCCAGTACAGCGTCGAACAGGCATTGGCGTTGTTGCTCGGTGGCTCCGGGCTGGTGGCCGTGCCCCAGGGGGCCGGAGGCTATGTGCTGCAACCCGCGCCGCCAGGCGATGCCGTGCAACTGGAGGCGACCGCCATCAATGGCCAGGGCCTGGCCAGCAGCTATGGCCAGGATGACAAGGGCTACCGCGCCACCCACTCGGCTACCGCGAGCAAGACCAGCACCGCGCTGGCCGATACGCCGCGCTCGGTCTCGGTGGTGACCCGCCAGCGCATGGAAGACCAGAAGTCCCAGAGCCTGACCGAAGTGCTGGGCTACGTGCCGGGTATCTTCGCCCCGCCGTTCGCCGCCGGTGACGGCGGGGCTGGCGACCTGTTCTTCATCCGTGGCTTCAACGCCACCGACTACGGCTATGGCCTGCTGCGTGACGGCCTGCGGGTGCAGGGCAACCGCTACGACACCACCAGCGAGCCCTATGGCCTGGAGCGCATCGAAGTGTTCCGCGGCCCGACCTCGATCCTCTACGGCGAAAACGCCCCGGGCGGCGTGGTCAACCTGGTCAGCAAGCGGCCGACCGCGCAATCCCGTGGCGAGGTGCAACTGAGCTACGGCTCCAACGACCGGCGTCAGCTGGGCATCGATGTCTCCGGCCCCTTGAGCGACAACGGCAATGTGCTCGGCCGCCTGGTGTTGCTCGGCCGCAAGTCGGACACCCAGGTCGATCACCAGCCGGACGACCGCTTGTACATCGCGCCGTCGCTGACCCTGAACTTCGACGAGCAGAACGACCTGACCCTGCTGGCCACCTACCAGCGCGATCGCACCCTGATGGAACTGGGCTACCCAGCCGCCGGCACGCTGCTGAACAACCCCAACGGCAAGATCAGCAAGCACGCGCTGCTGGGCAACCCGGACTGGGACAACTTCAAGCGCGAAGTCTGGACCCTCGGCTACGAGTTCCATCACCAGTTCAACGACGACTGGCAGTACCGGCAGAACTCGCGCTACATGCAGTCGCGCATCGATCGCCAGGAAATCTGGCCGGGCAACCTGAACAACGGCGGTTTCGGTACCAACGTCAACAACACCGCCTACGACCGCTACAACAAGTCCATCGCCTACTCGCTGGATAACCAGGTCGAAGGTCACTTCAACGTCGGCGCACTGGAGAACACCCTGCTGGTGGGTGCAAGCCTGGACCGCACCTCGTTCAACCAGGACTGGAATGCCGGCTTCGGCGGCACGGTGAACGTGTTCAACCCGGTGTATACCGGCGATCCGGTGACCTCGACGCGGGTCCAGGATGCCCTGCTGGAGCAGACCATGTACGGCGTCTACAGCCAGATCCAGACGCGCCTGGACAACTGGGTGATGCTGCTGGGCGGGCGCTACGACCGGGTCAACAGCGAGTTCCGCAACCGTCGCGGCACCCTCAACGCCGCCGCCGATCTCGATTACTGGGATGGTCAGTTCACCTGGCAGACCGGCCTGATGTACCAGTTCGACAACGGGGTCTCGCCGTATGTCAGCTACTCGACCGCGTACAACCCCATCCAGCAGGTCTCCAATGCGTCCGGGCCGCTCGACCCGACCCTGAGCGAGCAGTATGAGGTGGGCGTGAAGTACGAGCCCAAGGGCTGGAACACGCTGATCAGCGCGTCGGTCTACGACCTGCGCAAGAAGGACGACTCGCTGCTCGACAGCACCACCGGCAACTACCGCAACATCGGGCGCAGCCGGGCCAAGGGCGTGGAGCTGGAGCTGAACAGCGACATCACCGAGAACATCAACGTCACGGCGGCCTACACCTACACCGACTCGCGGGTGACCAAGGACGTGGCGGGTTCGCTGCTGGAAGACCACCAGGTCACCGGCGTGCCACGCAACCAGGCATCGCTGTGGAGCAGCTACCGCTTCCTCGATGGCCAGCTCAAGGGGCTGCGCCTGAGTGCCGGCGTGCGGCACTTCGACAGTACCTTCGCGTACACCAGCCCGTCGCTGTACGGCAAGCTGGACACCGGTGACGTGACCCTGGTGGATGCGGCGGTGGGTTACCAGCTGGATGCGCATTGGTCGGCCGAGGTCAACGCGCGCAACCTGTTCGACCAGGAGTATGTGGCGGGCTGCAACAACGCCGGGCGTTGCTACTGGGGTGAAGAGCGGACGGTGATGGGGACGGTCAGTTACAACTGGTGAGCCTGACGCTCAGCGATCATCGAGCCGGAGGGAATGAACTGTGTGGGAGCGGGTTTACCCGCGATTGCGGTGGTGAATCCACTGACGCATTCGCGGGTGAACCCGCTCCCACAGGGTTAGCGGAGCTTGTTCTCAGGCGGTCTGTTGCTGGCTCAGTTCCAGCCCCACGCCCAGTTGGCGGGACAGGCAAGGCCAGCGCTTCCAGGCAGCACCGGTGGTCGGGCTGCTGAGTTTCTCGCGATACGCTTCCACCGACTCCAGGGCGAAGCTCTCGTCGTCGAGCATGTTGTCCAGTGAGTGATGCACCACTTCATCCAGCTGGTTGGCGAACTCCTCGCCGATCAACTGGTGGGCGATCAGGTTGGCAACCGTAGTGTCCAGGGGGATCAGCGGCTGCTGGAAATGCTTGATGTACAGGTCGTTCACTTCTTCCACCAGGCGATGGGCCAGGTAGGCTTCGTCCAGCAGGCAATCCAGGCCGACATGGCCATTCATGATCTGCGGCGGGGTGATGAAATATTCCTCGGCGATCTTCAGCACCGGCTTGATCTGCGACTCGATTCCCGCCTCGCGGGCAACCGCATTGGCCGCTTCGAGCATTTCCGGGACCTGGTCGATGTAGGCGTTGACGAAGCGGTTCAACGCCCCCTGGGCGTCCTGCTCGGGTAGTTGGATCAACGGATGAAGGTGTGGCAACTGATGGATGAGCTGTTGTTGCAGTTGGCCGGTTTCGGATTCGTGTTGTTGGGCTCGGGTAATCTGCTCGCGCAATGCGGCAATGTTCATGACAACTCCAGGGACAAGCAATGACAAACGGAAGACACTAAGTTAGCCAAGTTTTTCTGTGCGCTAATACTCATTTCTCATAACCCTTATGCCCATTCGCGCACCAGGGTTATATCGAAGTGCCATCACCGTTATAAGTCAATGTCTTACAGCGTTCCGGGCCGATGGATTAGCGCCCGATGGACGATTTCAGAGAGCGCATTGCGTGGTCCGGACCCCTGTCTATACTCCGCTGTGAGTGAGTTTTGGCTGATGAGGCCCGCCTGAAGTGCAGCGGGGGGCCGTCGTCAAAGTCCGCAGTCTTGACGCCGTGCCCCCAACCGCAGGCCCCGCCTCCGGGATAACAAGAACGATAAGGGGAACCCGCAATGATGCGACATCCACATGTCTGGATGGGCCTCCTGCTGTGGTCGCTATTCACCCCGGCGCACGCCGCCTGGACGGTGAACATGGCACCAGGGGCGACCGTCGTCAGCAACGCCGTGTTCGACTTGCACATGACCATCTTCTGGATCTGCGTGGTGATCGGCCTCGTGGTATTCGGCGCGATGTTCTGGTCGATGATCATCCACCGCCGCTCCACCGGCCAGCAGCCCGCGCATTTCCACGAGCACACCTGGGTCGAGATCATGTGGACCGTGGTGCCCTTCCTGATCCTGGTGGCCATGGCCATCCCGGCGACCAAGACGCTGATCGAGATCTACGACGCCAGTGAGTCGGACGTCGATATCCAGGTCACCGGCTACCAATGGAAGTGGCATTACAAATACCTGGGCCAGGACGTCGAGTTCTTCAGCAACCTGGCGACCCCTGCCGAGCAGATCCACGGCAAGGCGCCCAAGGACGAACACTACCTGCTCGAAGTCGACCAGCCGCTGGTACTGCCGGTGGGCGCCAAGGTGCGCTTCCTGGTCACCGCCGCCGACGTCATCCATTCCTGGTGGGTACCGGCCTTCGCGGTCAAGCGCGACGCCATCCCCGGCTTCGTCAACGAAGCCTGGACCCGCGTCGAGAAACCCGGCATCTACCGCGGCCAGTGCACCGAACTGTGCGGCAAGGACCACGGCTTCATGCCGGTGGTGGTCGAGGTGAAATCGAAAGAGGACTACGACGCCTGGCTCGGCGAGCGCAAGGCCGAGGCGGCCAAGCTCAAGGAGCTGACCAGCAAGGAATGGACCCTGCAGGAACTGGTGGAGCGCGGCGACAAGGTCTACCACACCACTTGCGTGGCCTGTCACCAGGCCGAAGGCCAGGGCCTGCCGCCGATGTTCCCTGCGCTCAAGGGCTCGAAGATCGCCACCGGTCCCAAGGAAGATCACCTGAGCATCGTGTTCCACGGCAAGCCCGGCACCGCCATGGCCGCTTTCGGCAAGCAACTCTCGGAAGTCGACATCGCTGCGGTGGTCACCTACGAACGCAACGCCTGGGGCAACAACAAGGGCGACATGGTCACGCCGAAAGACGTGCTGGCGATCAAACAGGCGGAAAGCAAATGAGCCGGTTTTCAGGAGACAGGACATGAGCACAGTGATCGACGACCACGGTCATGCCGGGCATGACCACGCCCACGGCCCGGCCAAGGGCCTGATGCGCTGGGTGCTGACCACCAACCACAAGGACATCGGCTCGATGTACCTGTGGTTCGCCTTCTGCGCCTTCCTGCTGGGCGGCTCCTTCGCCATGGTGATCCGCGCCGAGCTGTTCCAGCCCGGCCTGCAGATCGTCCAGCCGGAATTCTTCAACCAGATGACCACCATGCACGGCCTGGTGATGGTCTTCGGCGCGGTGATGCCGGCCTTCGTCGGCCTGGCCAACTGGATGATCCCGCTGATGATCGGCGCGCCGGACATGGCCCTGCCACGGATGAACAACTTCAGCTTCTGGCTGCTGCCCGCCGCATTCGGGCTGCTGGTCTCGACCCTGTTCATGCCGGGCGGCGGACCGAACTTCGGCTGGACCTTCTACGCCCCGCTCTCCACCACCTACGCGCCGCAGAGCGTGACCTTCTTCATCTTCGCCATCCACCTGATGGGCATCAGCTCGATCATGGGCGCGATCAACGTGATCGCCACCATCCTCAACCTGCGCGCCCCGGGCATGACCCTGATGAAGATGCCGCTGTTCGTCTGGACCTGGTTGATCACCGCGTTCCTGCTGATCGCGGTGATGCCGGTGCTGGCCGGCGTGGTAACCATGATGCTGATGGACATCCACTTCGGCACCAGCTTCTTCAGTGCGGCCGGCGGCGGTGACCCGGTGCTGTTCCAGCATGTGTTCTGGTTCTTCGGCCACCCCGAGGTGTACATCATGATCCTGCCCGCCTTCGGCGCGGTCAGCTCGATCATCCCGGCGTTCTCGCGCAAGCCGCTGTTCGGCTACACCTCGATGGTCTACGCCACCGGGGCGATCGCCTTCCTCTCGTTCATCGTCTGGGCCCACCATATGTTCGTGGTCGGCATTCCGGTGGTGGGCGAGCTGTTCTTCATGTACGCCACCATGCTGATCGCCGTGCCCACCGGGGTGAAGGTGTTCAACTGGGTGAGCACCATGTGGGAAGGCTCGCTGACCTTCGAGACGCCGATGCTGTTCGCCATCGCCTTCGTCATCCTGTTCACCATCGGCGGCTTCTCCGGGCTGATGCTGGCCATCGCCCCGGCGGACTTCCAGTATCACGACACCTACTTCGTGGTCGCCCACTTCCACTACGTGCTGGTGCCGGGAGCGATCTTCGGCATCTTCGCCTCGGCCTACTACTGGCTGCCGAAGTGGACCGGGCACATGTACGACGAAACCCTGGGCAAGCTGCATTTCTGGCTGTCCTTCGTCGGCATGAACATGGCCTTCTTCCCCATGCACTTCGTCGGCCTGGCCGGCATGCCGCGGCGCATCCCCGACTACAACCTGCAGTTCGCCGACTTCAACATGATCAGTTCCATCGGCGCCTTCATGTTCGGCACCACGCAGTTGCTGTTCCTGTTCATCGTCATCAAGTGCATCCGTGGCGGCGCGCCTGCGCCGGCCAAGCCGTGGGACGGCGCCGATGGCCTGGAGTGGACTGTGCCGTCGCCGGCGCCCTACCACACCTTCCAGACGCCGCCGGACGTGAAATAAAGGAGGGCCGCGGACATGAGCGAGGGCATCTCGATCAAGCGCCTGGTCAGTCGCCTGCTGCTGCTGGCGGTGGTGATGTTCGCCTTCGGCTTCGCCCTGGTGCCGATCTACGACGTGATGTGCCGCGCCTTCGGCATCAACGGCAAGACCGGTGGCCAGTACCAGGGCACGCAGGTGGTCGACCCGCAGCGTTCGGTGAAGGTGCAGTTCCTGTCCACCAACGCCATCGACATGGTCTGGGACTTCTATTCCACCGCCGACCAGATCGACGTCAACCCGGGGGCGGTGAACCAGATGATCTTCGTCGCCCACAACCCGACCGACAAACCCATGACCGCCCAGGCCATCCCCAGCATTTCACCGGCCGAGGCGGCGGCGTACTTCCACAAGACCGAATGCTTCTGCTTCAGCCAGCAGGTGCTGCAGCCGGGTGAGCGCATCGAGATGCCGGTGCGCTTCATCGTCGACCGCGACCTGCCCAAGGATGTGAAACACCTGACCCTTGCCTACACGCTGTTCGATATCACCGCTCGCCAACCGCCGGTCGCCCACGTGGCCAGCACGACCCCGCAGAGCGCCCGATAAGGAGAACAATCCATGGCCTCTCACGAGCACTACTACGTACCGGCGCAAAGCAAGTGGCCGATCATCGCCACCATCGGCATGTTCATCACGGTGTTCGGCCTCGGCACCTGGTTCAACGACATGAAGGCCGGGCATCCGGATTCCCACGGGCCGCTGATCTTCTTCGTCGGCGCGCTTTGCCTGGCCTACATGCTGTTCGGCTGGTTCGGCGCGGTGATCAAGGAAAGCCACGCCGGCCTCTACAGCCCGCAGATGGATCGTTCGTTCCGCTGGGGCATGTCGTGGTTCATCTTTTCCGAGGTGATGTTCTTCATCGCCTTCTTCGGCGCGCTGTTCTACGTGCGGCACCTGTCCGGGCCCTGGCTTGGCGGCGAAGGGGCGAAGGGCGTGACGCACATGCTGTGGCCGAACTTCCAGTTCGCCTGGCCGCTGCTGCACACCCCGGATCCGAAACTGTTCCCGCCGCCCAAGGAGGTCATCGACCCCTGGCACCTGCCGCTGATCAACACCATCCTGCTGGTCAGTTCCAGCGTGACCATCACCATCGCCCACCATGCCCTGCGCAAGGATCATCGCGGCCCGCTCAAGTTCTGGCTGGCGCTGACCGTGGTCCTCGGCATCGCCTTCCTCGTCCTCCAGGCCTACGAGTACCACGAGGCCTACACCCAGCTGGGCCTGACCCTGGGTTCGGGGATCTACGGTGCGACCTTCTTCATGCTCACCGGCTTCCACGGCGCGCACGTGACCATGGGCACCCTGATTCTCTTCGTGATGCTGATGCGCATCCTCAAGGGGCACTTCAACGCGGACAAGCACTTCGGCTTCGAGGCGGCCAGCTGGTACTGGCACTTCGTCGATGTGGTCTGGGTGGGGCTGTTCATCTTCGTCTACGTGCTGTGACGGGAGGGCTTACCAGGGCGCGTGGGACACCAGTTGGCCGCTGACGAAACCCCAGGTGATCAGGCCGAGGGTCACGGCGGCCAGGCAGACACGGATGGTCAGGGCTTTGAGCAGGCGCGTGGAGTGCCCGTCGTCCTTGACCAGGAACACCAGGCCGCTGAACAGGCTGGCGATGGTAGCCAGCAACATGACAACGATCGCGGCTTTGAGCATGGCGACAACTCCGGGGGACGTGATGCCTTTCAGTATAGCGACAGCCCCCGCGGGGGCCCGATGAGACCCTTTCGGCCCGGCCTGGTGCCGACCCTGGTGGTGCTGGCGCTGCTGCCGGTGCTGGTCGGCCTGGGTTTCTGGCAGCTCGGTCGTGCCGATCAGAAGCGGGCGCTGCTGGAGGTCTACGCCGAGCGCGAGGTCGAGACGCCGGTGCCTGCCGGACAGTTGCTGGAACAGCCTGACCCGGCCTATCGCCGCGTCCATCTGCGCGGCCATTTCGATGGCGAGCATAGCCTGCTGCTGGATAGCCGCATGCGCGACGGCCAGGCTGGTGTCGAACTGCTGCAACCCTTCCTCGACGAGCCCAGCGGCCGCTGGTGGCTGGTCAACCGCGGCTGGCTGCCGTGGCCGGACCGCCGCGTACCGGTGAGCTTCGACACCCCACAACAGGCCCTCGATCTCAGCGCCTGGATCTACATCGCCCCCGGCGCCAGCTTCCTGCTGCGCGCCGATGCGCCCAGCGGCGATTTCCCCCGCCTGCTCAACAGCGCCGAGCCGGCGCATCTCTGGGAACAACTGGCCCGCGATGGCTACGCCCACGAGCTGCGCCTGGAACCGGGCCCGGCCGCCTACCGGGTGGACTGGCCGCTGGTCGCCCTCGGTCCGGAAAAACACCTGGGCTACGCCGTGCAGTGGTTCGCCCTGGCGACGGCCCTGATCGCGCTTTACCTGTACTTCGGCTGGCATCGACACAATAAAAAGGAGAAAGACCATGGGAGTCGCCACGGGACCACTCGACATGTCTGACGGCAAGGCCCCGCGCAGCCGGGCCAAGGGACGCCTGCAACTGATCCTCATCCTGCTGGTGGTGATCGGGCCGATGATGCTCGCCACCGGCATGTACAAGCTGCAGTTCTGGGTGCCGGACGGGCGCAGCTACCACGGCGAGATGATCGGCGACGGCAAGACCCTCGCCGACCTCGGCGTGCAGGCCGAGGACGCGCGCTGGCAACTGCTGGTCAGCGCGCCGAAGGAGTGCGCGGTGGACTGCCAGCAACTGGTCTACCTGGCACGGCAGCTCAATATCGGCCTGGGCCGCGATGCCAGCCGCGCCAGCCATGCCCTGGCCAGTGTCGAGCCGGTAAGCGGCGCCTACCTCGGCAAGCTGGAAAGCGAATACCCGCAGTTGCAGCGCTACCCGCTGGACGCCACGCGCTATGGCGCCCTGGCCCCCAACCGCAGCGAGGCGCAGCTGTGGATCGTCGACCCCCACGGCAACCTGGTGCTGCGCTATGACGCGCGGGTCAAGGGCAAGGACGTGCTCAACGACCTCCGCCACCTGCTCAAGCTGTCCAATATCGGTTAGGAGCGCACCATGACCCGACCTGGATATCGCCTTGCCGTGTTCGCCACCGGGCTGGCGCTGCTGGTGGTGCTGCTCGGCGCCTATACCCGCCTGACCCACGCCGGCCTGGGTTGCCCGGACTGGCCCGGTTGCTACGGCTTCATCAGCGTGCCCAAGACCGAGGCGCAACTGGCCCATGCCGAGCTGCACTTCCCCGATTCGCCAGTGGAAGCGCACAAGGGCCGCAACGAGATGGTGCACCGCTATTTTGCCGGCACCCTGGGCCTGGTGATCGCCATGTTGGCGGTGCAGGCGCTGCGTCGCCATGGCCGTGACGGCCAACCCTATCGCCTGCCATTGCTGGTGCTGGGCGTGGTGTTCATGCAGGCGGCGTTCGGCATGTGGACCGTCACCCTGCAGCTGTGGCCGCAGGTGGTGACGGCCCATCTGCTGGGCGGTTTCGCCACCTTGAGCCTGCTGTTCCTGCTCAGCCTGCGCCTGTCCCGCGCCTATATGCCGTTGCCCGGGCTGCCACGCCGGTTGCGGCGGCTGGCGGCGCTGGCGCTGGCGCTGGTGATCGGCCAGATCGCCCTGGGCGGGTGGGTCAGCGCCAACTATGCGGCGGTGGCCTGCATCGACCTGCCCACCTGCCACGGCGAGTGGTGGCCGAACGCGGACTTCGCCAACGGTTTCCACCTGACCCAGCACATCGGCCCCAACTACCTGGGCGGCCAGCTCGACAGCGAGGCCCGCACCGCGATCCATATCACCCACCGCCTCGGCGCGCTGATCGTCACCTGCGTGCTGCTGACCCTGGCCTGGCAACTGCACCGGGTCGGCCTGCGCCGCCTGGCGAAGCTGGTGGTCGCGGCGTTGCTGCTGCAGGTCGGCCTGGGCATCAGCAACGTGCTGTTCCACCTGCCGCTGGCGGTGGCCGTGGCGCACAACGCCGGGGGCGCCGGGTTGCTGCTGACCATGGTCCTGGTCAACTACCGCACGCGCCTGGCCATGCAACCGCGGGCGCGGCGCGTCAGCATCGGCTGGCGCCTCACCCCGCTGCGCCTGGCGGGTGACGTCCACTATCTCGGAGACAATCCATGGCAGCGCTTCTGAGCGAAAGCCAGGCCCGCGCCGGCTGGCGTGACTACCTGGAACTGACCAAGCCCAAGGTGGTGGTGCTGATGCTGATCACCTCGCTGGTGGGCATGTTCCTCGCCACCCGCGCCGGGGTGCCGTGGACCGTGTTGCTGTTCGGCAACCTCGGCATCGGCTGCTGCGCCGGCGCGGCGGCGGCGGTGAACCACGTGGTGGACCGGCGCATCGACGCCCTGATGGCGCGCACCCACAAGCGCCCGCTGGCCGAAGGGCGGGTCGCGCCGCTGCCGGCCCTGCTGTTCGCCCTGCTGCTGGCGCTGGCCGGAATGGCGCTGCTGCTGGCCTTCACCAACCCGCTCACGGCCTGGCTGACCCTGGCCTCGTTGCTGGGCTACGCGGTGGTCTACACCGGCTTTCTCAAGCGCGCCACGCCGCAGAACATCGTGATCGGCGGCCTGGCCGGGGCAGCGCCGCCGCTGCTCGGCTGGGTGGCGGTCAGCGGGCACCTGAGTGCCGAGCCGCTGCTGCTGGTGCTGATCATCTTCGCCTGGACCCCGCCACACTTCTGGGCCCTGGCCATCCACCGCAAGGCCGAGTACGCCAAGGCGGACATCCCCATGCTGCCGGTGACCCACGGCGAGCACTACACCAAGGTGCACATCCTGCTCTACACCTTTGTATTGCTTGCGGTGAGCCTGCTGCCGTTCGCCATCCATATGAGTGGGCCGCTCTATCTCGCCTGCGCCGTGCTCCTGGGGCTGCGCTTCCTGCAGTGGGCCTGGGTGTTGTACCGTGACGCTCGGCCGCACGCTGCGATCAAGACCTTCAAGTACTCTGTCTGGTACCTGTTCCTGCTCTTCATCGCGCTGCTCGTAGACCACTACTTACTGCTGAATCTATGACTCGAACCCAGAAAACCGTCTTTATCCTCGTCGCCCTGGTCGCATTGATTCTCGGGCTTACCATCAACAAGGTGCTCAGCGGCCGCAGCCAGGGCAACCCGGCCGAGCTGATCGATGCCGGTATCATCCTCCTGCCGCAGAGCCGCTCGGTGCCCGACCTGGAAATGACCGACGCGGACGGCCAGCCGGTCAAGGTCGATCAGTTGAAGGGCAAGTGGTCGCTGGTGTTCTTCGGCTACACCTTCTGCCCGGACATCTGCCCGACCACCCTCGCGCAACTGCGCCAGGTGAAGAGCGAGTTGCCGAAAGAGGCGGTGGAGCGCATGCAGGTGGTGCTGGTGAGCGTCGACCCGAACCGCGACACGCCGACTCAGCTGAAGCAGTACCTGGGCTATTTCGACAAGGATTTCCGCGGCCTGACCGGCTCGCTGGAGAACACGCAGAAGCTGGCCAATGCCCTGAGCATTCCGTTCATTCCGGCGGATACCAGCAAGCCGGGGTATACCGTGGATCACAGCGGCAACCTGGCGATCATCGGGCCGGACGGGGCGCAGCGGGGGTTCATTCGGGCGCCGTTCAACAACCAGAAGCTGGTGGCGCAATTGCCGGGGTTGGTGAAGCGGGATTGAGTTGCCTGGAGCAGATGAACCTGTGGGAGCGGGTTTACCGGGACGCCGGACCGCCGCGATTACGTCGGTGAATTCACTATCGTAATCGCGGGTAAACCCGCTCCCACAGTTGCTTGGCGGAGTGTTTCAGAACGCCGGCAGCACCGCGCCTTTGTACTTCTCCTGGATGAACTGCTTCACCTCAGGCGAGTGCAAGGCACCGACCAGTTTCTTCAGCGCGTCCGAGTCCTTGTTGTCCGGACGGGCCACCAGGATGTTCACGTAAGGCGAGTCGGCACCTTCGATGATCAGTGCGTCCTTCTCCGGGTTCAGCTTGGCTTCCAGCGCGTAGTTGGTGTTGATCAGCGCCAGGTCGACCTGGGTCAGCACGCGTGGCAGGGTGGCGGCTTCCAGTTCGCGGATCTTCAGGTTCTTCGGGTTCTCGGCGATGTCCTTCGGCGTCGACAGGATGTTCGCGGCGTCCTTCAGCTTGATCAGGCCGGCCTTCTGCAGCAGCAGCAGGGCACGCCCGCCGTTGGTGGCGTCGTTGGGGATCACCACGTTGGCGCCCGAGGGCACTTCGTCCAGCTTCTTGAACTTGGTGGAGTAGGCGCCCAGCGGCTCGACGTGCACGCCGGCCACGCTCACAAGGTTAGTGCCCTTGCCCTTGTTGAACTCATCCAGGTACGGCTGGTGCTGGAAGAAGTTGGCGTCCAGGCGCTTTTCCGCAACCTGCACGTTCGGCTGGATGTAGTCGGTGAAGACCTTGATCTTCAGGTCCACGCCTTCCTTGGCCAGGGTCGGCTTGACGAATTCGAGGATCTCGGCGTGCGGCACCGCAGTGGCGGCGACGCTCAGGGTTTCCGCAGCATTGGCGGAAATGGCCGCGAAGGCGGCGACAGCAGCAAGCAGTTTCTTCATTCCATCACTCCTTGAGGGGACCGCTCGGCCCCCGGTGTGTCGGTCACGCCGACCCTTCATTTACGGGAAAAGTGCACCACCAGTTTGTCGCCGACGCTCTGCAGAACTTGAACCAGGATCAGCAGCAGGACCACGGTGACGATCATCACGTCGGTCTGGAAACGCTGGTAGCCGAAGCGGATCGCCAGGTCGCCGAGACCGCCGGCGCCCACCACGCCGGCCATGGCGGTGTAGGACACCAGGGTGATGGCGGTGACGGTGATGGCGGCGAAGATGCCCGGCCGCGCTTCCGGCAGCAGTGCGTTGACGATGATCTGCCGGGTGCTGGCGCCCATGGACTGGGTCGCCTCGATGATGCCGCGGTCCACCTCGCGCAGCGCGGTTTCCACCAGGCGTGCGAAGAACGGCGTGGCCCCCACCACCAGCGGCGGGATGGCCCCGGCAACGCCCAGGGAGGTGCCGGTGATCAGTACGGTGATCGGGATCATCACGATCAGCAGGATGATGAACGGCAGCGAGCGCAGGATGTTCACCACCAGCGACAGCACGGCATAGATGCCCTTCTGCTCGAACATCTGCCGCGGGCCGAACATGAACAGCAGCACGCCCAGCGGCAGGCCCAACAGCACGGTGAAGAACAGCGAGCCGAACAGCATGATGAAGGTGTCGCCGGTGGCCAGCCAGATCTCGGACCAGTCGACGTTGGCGAAGAAACTCAGGGCGTCCATCAGCGCAGTACCTCCATATGAACGTCAGCCGCGGTGAAGCGGGCGAAGGCCGCTTCCATGTCGCCGCCGGTGACGGCCAGGGTCAATTGCCCATAGGGGGTGTCCTTGATGCGGTCGATGCGGCCGGCAAGGATGCTGTAGTCGACGCCGGTCTCGCGGGCCACGGTGCCCAGCAGCGGCGCGTAGGTGGCGTCGCCCTGGAAGGTCAGGCGCACGATGCGGCCTGGCACGTGGGCGAAGTCGTCGCGCTGCTCGGCTTCGTCGACCTGCTCGTCTTCCTGGACAAAACGCCGGGTGGTCGGGTGCTGCGGGTGCAGGAACACGTCCGCTACCGGGCCCTGCTCGACGATGCGCCCGGCATCCATCACGGCGACGCGGTCGCAGACGCGGCGGATCACGTCCATTTCATGGGTGATGAGCACGATGGTCAGGTTCAGCTCGCGGTTGATCTCCGCCAGCAGTTGCAGGACCTGGCCGGTGGTCTGCGGGTCGAGGGCGCTGGTGGCCTCGTCGCACAGCAGGATCTTCGGCCGGGTCGACAGGGCGCGGGCGATGCCGACGCGCTGCTTCTGGCCGCCGGACAGTTGCGCCGGGTACTTCTTCGCATGCTCGGACAGGCCGACGCGCTGCAGCAGCTCGGCGACCCGCGCGTCGATTTCCTTGCGCGACAGCTCGCCGGCCAGGGTCAGCGGCAGGCCGACGTTGTCGGCAACGGTCTTCGAGGCCAGGAGGTTGAAGTGCTGGAAGATCATCCCGACCTGCTGGCGGAAACGGCGCAGGTGGCTGGCGTCGAACGCGGTGACGTCTTCGCCGTCGACGATGATCTTGCCGCCGCTGGGCGCTTCCAGGCGGTTGATCAGGCGCAGCAGGGTGCTTTTGCCGGCACCCGAGTGGCCGATCAGGCCGAACACCTGGCCGTTCTCGATGCTCAGGCTGGTGGGGTGCAGCGCGGGGATATCCCTACCGCCGACGCGGTAGGTCTTGTGGACTTGTTGGAACTCGATCACGTAGCGAACCTTGTGGGGCGCATGGGAATGGGATCAGCGGTTAGCCGGTCGCGCATTTTAGCCTGTTCGCTTAGAGGTTCTTAGCATTTATTTCGTAATCGACCAATGCCGCCGGCATAACGCGATCAGTGGTCAATCCGATGGAACGTCGGCGAAGTCGCCTCAGTCACTAGCAAAACAGCCCGCAACGGGCGACACGTGATGAACCGATGAGGACCGTACGCCATGCCCAGCAAGAAAGACGCGCCCAAGGAAAGCCAGCTCGCCGGAACCCGCACGCCCGACCGGGCCAACACCAATGCCAAGCTGCAGAGCCTGGAGTCGGTGCGCAGCGATGCCACCGGCCAGGCCCTGCGCACCAACCAGGGCGTGAAGATCGCCGACAACCAGAACAGCCTGAAGGCCGGTGCCCGCGGCCCGTCGCTGCTGGAAGACTTCATCATGCGCGAGAAGATCACGCATTTTGACCATGAGCGCATCCCGGAGCGCATCGTCCATGCCCGCGGCACCGGCGCCCACGGCTACTTCCAGTCCTACGGCAACCACGCCGAGCTGACCAAGGCCGGCTTTCTCCAGGACCCGGAGAAGATCACTCCGGTGTTCGTGCGTTTTTCCACCGTGCAGGGGCCGCGCGGCTCCGGCGACACGGTGCGCGACGTGCGTGGCTTTGCCGTGAAGTTCTTCACCGACGAAGGCAACTTCGACCTGGTGGGCAACAACATGCCGGTGTTCTTCATCCAGGACGCGATCAAGTTTCCCGATTTCGTCCACGCGGTGAAGCCCGAGCCGCACAACGAGATCCCCACCGGCGGTTCGGCCCATGACACTTTCTGGGATTTCGTCTCGTTGGTGCCGGAATCGGCGCACATGGTCATCTGGGCCATGTCCGACCGGGCCATCCCGAAAAGCCTGCGGACCATGGAAGGCTTCGGCGTGCATACCTTCCGCCTGATCAACGCCGAGGGCGTGGCCAGCTTCGTCAAGTTCCACTGGAAGCCGAAGCAGGGCGTGCTGTCGCTGCTGTGGGATGAAGCGCAGAAGCTCGCCGGCAAGGACACCGACTACCACCGCCGCGACCTCTGGGAAGCCATCGAGACCGGCAACTATCCGGAATGGGAACTGGGCGTACAGATTGTCCCGGAGGCGGACGAGCACAAGTTCGAGTTCGACCTGCTCGACCCGACCAAGATCATTCCCGAGGAACTGGTGCCGGTAACGCCGCTGGGCAAGATGGTGCTCAATCGCAACCCGGACAACTTCTTTGCCGAGGTCGAGCAGGTCGCCTTCTGCCCGGGGCATATCGTGCCCGGCATCGATTTCACCAACGACCCGCTGCTGCAGGGCCGCCTGTTCTCCTACACCGACACGCAGATCAGCCGTCTCGGTGGGCCGAACTTCCACGAGATCCCGATCAACCGCCCGCTGGCGCCGAACCACAACGGCCAGCGTGATGCCATGCACCGGGTCACCCTGGACAAGGGTCGGGCCGCCTACGAGCCCAACTCCATCGACGGTGGCTGGCCGAAGGAAACCCCTCCGGCGGCGCGGGATGGCGGTTTCGAGTCGTATCAGGAGCGGATCGACGCGCACAAGATCCGCGAGCGCAGCCCGTCGTTCGCCGATCACTTCTCCCAGGCGCGGCTGTTCTTCCACAGCATGAGCCCCAACGAGCAGCAGCATATCGTCAACGCCTACAGCTTCGAGCTGGGCAAGGTGGAGCGCGAGCATATCCGGGTGCGCGAGGTGAACGAGATCCTCGCCAACATCGACCTCGACCTGGCTGCCAAGGTGGCGGCCAACCTGGGCCTGCCGGCGCCGAAGGCCGGGACGGTGGAGGTGCCGAAGCTGTCGCTGAAGGCTTCGCCGGCGCTGAGCCAGCTGAATCATCCGGGCGAAGGCGTGAAAGGCCGCAAGGTGGCGCTGCTGGTGGCGGATGGTGTCGATGGCGCCCTGGCCGACAAGCTGACCAAGGCGCTGGAAGCCGAGAGTCTGCAGATCAAGGTGCTTGGCCCTACGTCCGCGCCGGTGAAGACAGCGGATGGCAAGAGCCTGGCGGTGGATGCCTCGATGGAAGGGTTGCCTTCCGTGGCGTTCGATGCCGTGTGGGTGGCGGGCGGCAAGGGCGTGGTGGATGCGCTCAAGGCCGACGGGACGGCGGTGCACTTCGTCCTTGAAGCCTACAAGCACCTCAAGCCACTGGCCGGCGACAAGGACGCCAAGGCCTGGTTCGACGAGCTCCGGCTGAAGGCCGATGCCGGCTTGCTCGCAGGCAGCGATGCGAAGACCTACAAGGCCTTCGTCAAGGCCATCGGCATGCATCGGGTGTGGGCGCGGGAGGCGGCGGCCAAGGCTATTCCGGCCTGATCACCGTCCCCTGTGGGAGCGGGTTTACCCGCGATTGCAAGGGTGAATCCACTACCGCAATCGCGGGTGAACCCGCTCCTACAGGGGGACGCGTGCTGTTCGAGATTACTGGTCGCTGCGCTTCGGTGTCAGCACCACCTGCGCCGGTTGGCTGCGGTGGATTTCATGGCGCTGTTGCAAGTCGAAGGACGGGTCGCGTTTGTCGACTCGCTTGGCCAGCAAGGTCGACAACCACGGGTAGTCGGCCGTACGCGGCACCTGGAAGACCACCTCGCATTGGTAATTCACCACGTCGCTGGCGATATCGTCGAGCTGGCGACGCAACTTGCCGATATCACCAATCTCCAGGGCGATCACTGTACTTGGCGCGGTCGGATCGATCACCTTGGCTTTCGGCTTGGCCTCGGCCGCCTTCAGTGCCGCTTCGGCCCGTTCCAGCTCGGCCTTGCGCGCCTGGGCGATCGCACCATTGACCCCGCCGGTCAGCGCCGGTGCCTTGGGCATCAGCGCGCGGGCGCGGCTCAGGGCGGTGGCCGCGGCGTTCACATCACCCTTCTGCAGCACGATCTGGCTACGTTGCAGATAGGCCTCGGCCAACTGCCGCTGGTACTGCTCCAGGCGGCTGTCGTCCGGCGCTTGCGCCTGGAGCGTGGCCAACTGGTCCTCGGCGGTGGCCAGCTCATTGCTGGCGATGCTCTGCTGCAATTGCTGCCAGGCGTCCGGCGTGGCGGGCACGACCGGGCTTTCCACCGGCTTGCTGGCGCAGGCGGACAGAATCAGGGAAAACGCGGCAAGGAGCAGATAACGGGAGGCGAACGGCTTCATTCCTACGACTCTCTATTTGCGCGAAAAACGAGCAAGTCTACACCCAGTCCGTGGGCGGGAACATCACTCCTTCCTGGATTCAGGCGGCGGGCACCCCCGTGCGGGAGGTGCCCGGGGGGCAATCAGCGCTTGGGCAGGGCCAGGCTCAGCAAGAATAGCACCGCGGCACACACCACGATGGAAGGGCCGGCGGGGGTGTCCTTGAACCAGGACATGGCCAGGCCGCCACAGACCGCGGCCACACCGATGAGGCTGGCGCCCAGGGCCATCTGTTCCGGCGAGCGGGCGTGGCGCTGGGCGGCGGCGGCGGGAATGATCAGCAGCGAGGTGATCAGCAGCACGCCGACGATCTTCATCGCCACGGCGATCACCACGGCGATCAGCAGCATCAGCGCCAGGCGCAGCCCGGCCACCGGCAGGCCTTCGACCCGCGCCAGTTCCTCGTGCACTGTGACCGCCAGCAGCGGTCGCCACAGGGCGACCATCAGCAACAGCACCGCAGCGCTGCCGCCGAGGATCCAGGCCAGGTCCCCCGGGCTGATCGCCAGCAGGTCGCCGAACAGGTAGGCCATCAGGTCGATGCGCACGTCGTGCATGAAGCTCAGCACCACCAGGCCGAGGGACAGGGTGCTCGGCGCAAGGATGCCGAGCAGGGTGTCCGAGGCCAGCGGTTGGCGCTGCTGCAGGGTCACCAGGAGGATCGCCAGCAACAGGCAGCCGACGGTCACCGCCAGCGCCGGGCTGATGTCGAGCATGAAGCCGAGGGCCACGCCGAGCAGCGCGGCATGGGACAGGGTGTCGCCGAAATAGGCCATGCGCCGCCAGACCACGAAGGAGCCGAGCGGGCCGGCGACCAGGGCCAGGGCCAGGCCTGCGAGCAGGGCGTAGAGCAGGAAATCAGCCATGCTTGCAGTTTTCTCCGTGGACATGCGGGGCGACCACCGAGCCGTGCAGGTCGTGGCTGTGGTCGTGATGGTGGTGATAGATCGCCAGACTCGGCGCGTTGTTGCCGAACAGCTCGACGAAGGCCGGGTCGCCGCTGACCTGCTCCGGGTGCCCGGAACAGCAGACGTGACGATTGAGGCAGACCACCTGGTCGGTGGTGCTCATCACCAGGTGCAGGTCGTGGGAGACCATCAGCACGCCGCAACCGTGGCGGTCGCGCAGGCGGGTGATCAGGCTGTACAGCTCGGCCTGGCCGGCGACGTCGACGCCCTGCACCGGTTCGTCCAGTACCAGCAGCTCGGGCTCGCGCAGCAAGGCGCGGGCCAGCAGCACGCGCTGCATCTCGCCGCCGGAGATGGTCTGGATCGGGCTGTCGATCACTTGCTCGGCGCCGACTTCCTCCAGCGCGGACAACGCCGCTGCACGGTCCACGCCGGGAACCAGGCGCAGGAAGCGCAGCACCGAGAGCGGCAGGGTGGCGTCCACCTGGAGCTTCTGCGGCATGTAGCCGATGCGCAGCTTCGGCTTGCGCCAGACGCTGCCGCTGCCCGGCTTGAGCAGGCCGAGCACGGCGCGCACCAGGGTGGTCTTGCCAGCGCCGTTGGGGCCGATCAGGGTGACGATCTGCCCGGGCTCGACGGTCAGGTCGATGCTGTCGAGGATGGTCTGCCCGGAAATGGCGACGCCCACCTGTTGCAGGCGGATCAAGGCATTGCTCATCACGCGCTCCGGCAGTTGCCGCAGAGTCCGACCACTTCGACGGTCTGCGCCTCGACGCTGAAACCGACGTCGTTGGCGCTGGCCACGATGGCGTTGCTGATCGCCGGCTGTTCCAGTTCGATGGCCACGTGGCAGTTGCGGCAGATCAGGAACTGGCCCTGGTGCGCGTGCTCCGGGTGGCTGCAGCCGATGAAGGCGTTGAGCGAGGCGATGCGGTGCACCAGGCTGTTTTCCAGGAGGAAATCCAGCGCCCGATAGACGGTCGGCGGCGCGGCGCGGCGGCCGTCCTGTTCGCTCAGCACGGCGAGGATGTCGTAGGCGCCCAGCGGCTTGTGGCTCTGCCAGACCAGCTCCAGCACACGCCGGCGCAGGGCGGTCAGACGCAGCCCCTGGCGTGCGCACAGGGCATCGGCCTCGGCCAGGGCGGTGTGGACGCAGTGGGAATGGTCGTGGGGACGATTGGCCAGGGGAGTATTCGGCATGGGCGGCGACGGTTCTGGACGGAGACGTTATTATGTTACCTGTTCTTGCATCAGTGAGTGCTCACCGTGTCCCGATTTTTTGCCCTTTTTGTCGCTTTTGTCTCAACCCTGGCCGTGTTGTCCCCGGCCCAGGCCGAGGTCCGGGTACTGACCAGCATCCAGCCGCTGCAGCTGATTGCCGCGGCGGTCCAGGACGGTGTCGGCAAGCCGGAAGTGCTGCTGCCGCCGGGGGCTTCGCCGCACCACTACGCGCTGCGGCCGTCCGACGTACGGCGCGTGGCGGAGGTCGACCTGCTGTACTGGATCGGTCCGGACATGGAGGGCTTCCTGCCCCGTGTGGTGGGCAGCCGCAACAAGCTGACGGTGGCGGTGCAGGGCCTGCCGGGCATGAAGCTGCGTCACTTCGGCGAGGACAGCCATTCCCATGAAGAACACGGTGACGATGCCGACGAGCACGATCATGACCACCGTCCCGGCAGCCTCGATGCGCACCTGTGGCTGTCCACGGTCAATGCCCGGGTGATCGCCGCGCGCATGGCCAGCGACCTGAGCGCGGCCGATCCGGCCAACGCGGCGCGCTACCAGAGCAACCTGAAGGCCTTCGACGCCCGTCTCGACGCCTTGGACCAGCGCCTGAAAGCGCGCATGGCAGGTGTGGCGGGCAAGCCGTATTTCGTCTTCCACGAAGCGTTCGACTATTTCGAGTCGGCCTATGGCGTGCAGCACACGGGCGTCTTCAGTGTGGCTTCGGAGGTACAGCCGGGGGCCCAGCACGTGGCTGCCATGCGCAAGCGCCTGCAGGAAGTGGGCAAGACCTGCGTGTTCAGCGAGCCGCCATTGCGGCCAAGGCTGGCCGAGACGCTGACTGCGGGCTTGCCGGTGAAGCTGGCAGAGCTGGATGCGCTGGGCGGGACTCTGCCGGTGGACGCCAATGGCTATGAGACGTTGCTGGATAACCTGGGCAACGGTTTGGCGGGGTGCCTGGAAAGCCTGTAAAGGCCACGACGCGGACCCTGTGGGAGCGGCTTCAGCCGCGATTGCGATAGTGGGTTCACCACCGTAATCGCGGGTGAACCCGCTCCCACAGTATTTACAGGGCGAACGGAAGTGCCAGGCTCACGTCCTGACGGGCTTTCAAGCGCACCTCGAACTCCGCCGGATCGTGAATCATCACGTCCATCCCGGCGAACGATTCGGCCGCGATCAACCGCGACAACCAGAACCGTACGCACGCCACCCGCAGCATCACCGGCCACAGCTCCGCTTCCGCCGCCGTGAACGGCCGCAACGCCGCATAGGCACCGAGGAACGCGCGCGCCCGCGTCCCGTCGATCTGCCCGGCGTCATCACAGCACCAGTCGTTCAGGGTAATCGCCAGGTCGTACAGCATCGGCCCGGAACAGGCGTTGTAGAAGTCGATCACCCCGGTCAGGTGGGTGCCTTCGAACATGGTGTTGTCGCGGAACAGGTCGGCATGCACGTTGGCCCGTGGCAACGCCATGATCCGCGCATGATTGGCGGCGATCTCCTCCAGGCTGCCCTTGAGCAGCGCCTGCTGCCCTGCATTCAACCTGGCCATCAGCTCGTTGCCGGCTTCCAGCATCCAGTCCAGGCCGCGGTCGGTCTTGCGTTCCAGCACCTTGTCGCGGGTCGCCAGGTGCAGGTGCGCCATGAACTCGGCGATCTGCACGCAATGCTGGGCGTTCGGCGCCTTGGGGTGCTTGCCGGCCAGGCGCGGTTGCAGCAGCGCCGGCTTGCCGGCCAGCTCGCGCAGGGCCACGCCGTCGGTGGCGCGCAGCGCGTACGGCACCGGCAGGTCGGCTTCGTGGAGCACGTCGAGCAGTTCGATGAAGAACGGCAGGTCCTGGATCGGCCCGCGTTCCACCAGTGTCAGCACGAACTCCCCCTGTTCGAGGCTGATGAAGAAGTTGCTGTTCTCGGTACCGGCGGCGATGCCCTGGAAGTCCAGCAGGCGACCCAGTCCATAGGGGGCCAGAAAGGTTTCCAGCTCGGGCCGGGTCAGGGGGGTGAACACAGACATGGTCAAAAACGGCTCATGCAGGCACGTCGTCGCGACGTGCCGGGTGGATGTTAAGGGTCCGCATCACCACTCGAAGATCTTCCACGAGGGAATCAGCATGTCGGGCTGGTCGGACCGGATGAAATTGGCGTCGGTACCATCGGCGCGCACCAGGAAGTACGGCTTGCCGTTCTTCGGTGTGACCTTGATGGCATACAGGAAACCGTTCTGACGGTACTCCTGGATGGTTTTGTCACCTTCCTGGCGAATGGTTACTTCCGGCTCGGCAGAGGGCGCGTCGTCCGCCGCCAGGGCCGCGACAGGCGTACCGACCAGCAGACCGAGCAACAACAGGCGATTGAGTGTACCCATGATAACCTTGTCCCTTTGTCGTCAATGATCCGGACATTCTAGCGCCGGGCCCGTCGAAAAGGTTGATTCCGCTCATGAGCCAAACCCCCCTCGTCCTGGTGGACGGTTCTTCGTACCTCTACCGTGCCTTCCACGCGCTGCCGCCGCTGACCACTTCCAAGGGCATGCCGTCCGGTGCGATCAAGGGTGTGCTGAACATGCTCAGGAGCCTGCGCAAGCAGTACCCGGACAGCCCCTTCGCCGTGGTCTTCGACGCCAAGGGCGGAACCTTCCGCGACGAGATGTTCGCCGACTACAAGGCCAACCGCCCGAGCATGCCCGACGACATGCGCGTGCAGATCGAGCCGCTGCACGCCGCCGTGCGCGCCCTCGGCTTCCCGCTGCTGTGCGTGGAAGGCGTCGAGGCTGACGACGTGATCGGCACCCTGGCCCGCAGCAGCGCCGCCGCAGCGCGCCCGGTAGTGGTTTCCACTGGCGACAAGGACATGGCCCAACTGGTGGACGAGCACGTTACGCTGGTCAACACCATGACCGGAACCGTGCTGGATATCGAAGGCGTAAAAGGGAAATTCGGTGTCGCTCCGGAGCAGATCATCGACCTGCTGGCGCTGATGGGCGATACCGCCGACAACATCCCCGGGGTCAAGGGCGTCGGCGAGAAGACTGCAGTCGGCCTGCTGGTCGGCGTGAATGGCGGCCTGAAAGAGCTGTACGACAACCTCGACATCGTTCCGACCCTGCCGATCCGCGGCGCCAAGACCCTGCCGGCCAAGCTCCTGGAAAGCAAGGAAATGGCGTTCCTCTCCTACCAGCTGGCGACCATCAAGTGCGATGTCGAGCTGGAGGTCGGCCTGGATGACCTGCACCTGGGCCAGCCGGATCACGACAAGTTGCTGGAGCTCTACACCGAGCTGGAGTTCAAGGGCTGGATCGGCGAGCTGGAACGCGAAGCCCGCCGTGCCACCCAACCGGCGCCGGTGGCGGAACTGGACCTGACCGTGGCCGTGGTTGGCGATGACGCGGTGGTGGTTGCCGAAGTGGAAGTGCCGGTGGAGCCGGTCTACGAGACCATCCTCGACCAGGCCCGCTTCGACGCCTGGCTGCAGAAGCTCAAGGACGCCCCGCTGTTCGCCTTCGACACCGAGACCACCGGCATCGATGCGCAGCAGGCGCAGCTGGTGGGCGTGTCCTTCGCGGTGAAGGCCTTCGAGGCAGCTTATATCCCGCTGACCCACAGCTACCCGGACGCCCCGCCGCAGCTGGACCGCAATGCGGTGCTGAAGGCCCTGAAACCGCTGCTGGAAGACCCGGGCAAGCTCAAGGTCGGCCAGCACGCCAAGTTCGACATGAACATCCTCGCCAACTGCGCCATCGATGGCGACCAGGCCAACGGCATCACTGTGCGCGGCGTGGCGTTCGACACCATGCTCGAATCCTACGTGCTCAACTCCACGGCGATCCGCCATGACATGGACAGCCTGGCGAAGAAGTACCTCGACTACACCACGGTGAAGTTCGAGGACATCGCCGGCAAGGGTGCCAAGCAGGTGACCTTCGACAAGATCCACCTGGACAAGGCCGGCCCCTACGCAGCCGAAGACGCCGACGTGACCCTGCGCCTGCACCAGACCCTGTTCCCGCAGTTGCAGGCCATCCCGACCCTGGCCAGCGTGGTGACCGACATCGAGATGCCACTGGTCCCGGTGCTGGCGCGCATCGAGCGCCAGGGCGCGCTGGTCGACCCGGAACTGCTGAAGATCCAGAGCCAGGAGCTGGGCGACAAGATGGCCGAACTGGAACGCGAGGCCATCGAGCTGGCCGGCGAGCCGTTCAACCTGGGCTCGCCGCGCCAGTTGGGAGCGATCCTCTACGACAAGTTCGGCCTGCCGGTATTGAAGAAGACTGCCAAGGGCCAGCCGTCCACCGCCGAGGAGGTTCTCGACGAACTGGCCGAGGAAGGCTATCCGCTGCCACGAGTGCTGATGCAGTACCGCTCGCTGAGCAAGCTGAAAAGCACCTACACCGATCGCCTGCCGGAGCAGATCAACCCGCGTACCCAGCGCATCCATACCTCCTACGGCCAGGCGGTGGCCGCCACCGGTCGCCTGTCGTCCAGTGACCCGAACCTGCAGAACATCCCGGCACGTACCGCCGAAGGCCGGCGCATCCGCCAGGCGTTCATCGCGCCGAAGGGCTACAAGCTGCTGGCGGCGGACTATTCGCAGATCGAGCTGCGCATCATGGCCCACCTGTCCCGCGATGAAGGGCTGATGAACGCCTTCCGTGACGGCCTGGACGTCCACACCGCCACCGCCGCCGAAGTCTTCAACGTTGCATTGGACGAAGTGACTTCCGACCAGCGGCGCAGTGCCAAGGCGATCAACTTCGGTCTGATCTATGGCATGGGCGCGAAGAAGCTGGGCAAGGACATCGGTGTCGAGACCAAGCAGGCCAAGGCTTACATCGATGCCTACTTTGCTCGCTACCCGGGTGTGCGCGAGTACATGGACAGCACCCGCAAGCAGGCCGCCGAGCAAGGCTTCGTGGAAACCCTGTTCGGCCGTCGGCTGTACCTGCCGGCGATCAACTCCAGCCGGCCGATGGAGCGTGCCGGCGCCGAGCGCACGGCGATCAACGCGCCGATGCAGGGCACTGCGGCAGACATCATCAAGCGCGCCATGGTGGCGGTGGACAACTGGCTGGAAAGCTCCGGCCTGGATGCCCGGGTGATCCTCCAGGTGCACGACGAACTGGTGTTGGAAGTGCGCGAAGACCTCATCGAGCAGGTTCGCGAGGAAATTCGCCCGCACATGAGCAACGCCGCGCAACTGGATGTTCCGCTGGTGGTGGACGTTGGAGTTGGCTCGAACTGGGACGAAGCGCACTGATCATGCGGGGAAATGTTGCGACATAAGGTCGCAGACAATGCCCGACGGAATTTATCGGGCATTAAGAGGTTTCCTACTTATCGCAAATAGTTTCTACATGCCCGGAACTAATCCGGTGAATCGACACTCAGAGGTACTGAATGGCTGGTGAAGCCCTTCAATGCTCCTATGTTGTGTTAAGTGTTGGCAGATATCCGGACCCCGCCCTAGCGGTTCGGAACTTGAACCCCGAACTTCCCCCTCCCCATACGAAGTCCGGGGTTTTTTTTGCCCGGAATTTACCGGGCAGCCCTTATTCCGCGAGCTTGTCAGCCAGTTCCAGCCAGCGCGCGAGCACGCCGTAGGCCTCTTCCAGGCCCTGGCGCTTCGGTGCCGAGAACAGCTGGATGGTGATGCTGTCGCCCCACCCCTTGCGGATTTCCGACTGCACCTTGAGCAGCGTGTTCTTGGCCGCGCCGAAGGTCAGCTTGTCGGCCTTGGTCAGCAGGATGTGCATCGGCATGCCGCTGGCCTTGGACCAGTCGAGCATCATCTTGTCGAAGTCGGTCATGGGATGGCGCACGTCCATCATCAGGATCAGGCCCTTCAACGCCTCGCGGCTGCCCAGGTACGCCTCCAGGTGGCGCTGCCAGTGCTGCTTGAGCGGGATCGGCACTTTTGCATATCCGTAGCCCGGCAGGTCGACCAGACGCCGATCGTCGTCCAGACTGAAGAAGTTCAACAACTGAGTCCGACCCGGGGTTTTCGAGGTGCGCGCCAGGCTGGCGTGGGTCAGGGTGTTGAGGGCGCTGGACTTGCCGGCGTTCGAGCGACCGGCGAAGGCGACTTCGTAGCCTTCGTCAGGTGGACACTGGTCGACCTTGGCGGCACTGAGGGCGAATTTTGCCGTCTGGCAAAGTCCGAGGATGGGGTTTTTGACTTGCATGGGATGTCCGAGGTGAGCGTTGCCCGGGGTGGGTGCGGCAGGGTGTGTCGTTTCCGTTTCGGCAACTGGAGTATATAATGCCCTAGATTTTGTGTGCGCATTATCCCAGCGTAGGACGATGTGCACGGGGGCCCAGACTTTAAAGCTTGCGCGACAGAACGCAATGAGTCCCCAACCCTGAAGGGTCGTTCGATGACGAAATGGCTGCTTGCAATCGGTGTCTTGATACCGTTTTCCAGCGCTCAGGCTACACAGGATCCCGAGGCGTTGTACAACCGCACGTGTGCGGCCTGTCACGCCGGGCAGCTGCCACAGGCGCCGAAAGCGGGCGACCGTGCAGCCTGGGAGCCAAGGCTGGCGCAGGGTATGGAGATATTGGTCGGGCATGTAACCCAGGGTTTCAAGGCTATGCCGCCGCGTGGATTGTGCATGGACTGCAGTGCCGAGGACTACCAGGCAATCATCCATTGGATGAGCCAGTAGACCCGATACATAACTCTTTCACCCTTAGCCGTAGTTGGATTAGCTGATGAACAAACTTATCGTGAGTCTGCTGTTGACCCTGGGCGTTACAGGCGGCGCCAATGCCGCTGGCACTATCGTTGGCGATGCTACTGCCGGTCAGGCGAAAACGGCGGTTTGTGGCGCTTGTCACAATCCCGACGGCAACAGCCTGGCTCCGAACTTCCCGAAACTGGCCGGCCAGGGCGAGCGTTACCTGGTCAAGCAACTGAACGACATCAAGTCTGGCAAGCGCACCGTCCTGGAAATGACCGGTCTGCTGACCAACCTCAATGACCAGGACTTCGCCGATATCGCCGCCTACTTCGCCACCCAGAAAGGCAGCGTCGGTGCCGCCGATCCGAAGCTGGTCGAGCATGGCCGTGCGCTGTTCAACGGCGGCGACCTGTCCAAAGGCCTTCCAGCCTGCACCGGTTGCCACTCGCCAAATGGTGCTGGCCTGGCCGCTGCCGGCTTCCCGCACCTGGGTGGCCAGCATGCGCAGTACATCACCAAGCAACTGACCGACTTCCGCGAAGGCGATCGCACCAACGACGGCGACGCCACCACCATGCGCACCATCGCTTCCAAGCTGAGCAACAAGGACATCCAGGCACTGGCCAGCTACATCCAGGGTCTGCACTGATCCTCGGGCGCTACGTTAACGCTGCGTTAATGACGCGTCTGGAACATGAAAAGGGTGGCTTCGGCCGCCCTTTTTTATTGTTTCTGCCGTTACACTTACGAACTCGAACCCGCCTTGGCCTGTCAGAAGACACGTCGTTCAAGGGGCGACTCAAAGACTGCTCAGGAGTGAAGCATGCGTAATCTGATTCTCAGCGCCGCGCTGGTGGCCGCCAGCGTCTTCGGTATGACCGCCCAGGCTGCGGAGCCGGTAGCGGGCAAGGAATATATCGAGCTGAGCAACCCGGTGCCGGTGTCCCAGCCAGGCAAGATCGAGGTCGTCGAGCTGTTCTGGTATGGCTGCCCGCACTGCTACCACTTCGAACCGACCATCAACCCGTGGATCGACAAGCTGCCTGCCGACGTCAACTTCAAGCGCGTGCCCGCCATGTTCGGCGGCCCGTGGGATGCTCACGGCCAGATGTTCCTGACCCTCGAAGCCATGGGCGTCGAGCACAGCGTCCACGCCGCGGTCTTCGATGCCATCCAGAACCAGCGCAAGCGCCTGACCGACCCGCAGGACATGGCTGACTTCCTCGCCACCCAGGGCGTGGACAAGGACAAGTTCCTCGCCACCTTCAACTCCTTCGCCATCAAGGGCCAGGTCAACCAGGCCAAGGAACTGGCGAAGAAGTATGAAATCACCGGCGTGCCGAGCATGGTGGTCAACGGCAAGTACCGCTTCGACCTGGGCACCGCCGGCGGTCCGGAAGCCGTGCTGAACGTGGCTGACCAGCTGATCGCCAAGGAGCGCGCCGCTAAGTAAGCGGCGATCGCCATGGCACGCTGGAGAAGCGAGCGGGTCGTTGGCCTGTGTGATCCACGGGTCAACGAGCATCATCTGGGCGACGACAACCTGCCACGGGACGGTCGCCTGCGCCTGCTCAGCTTCAACATCCAGGTCGGGATCAGCACCGAGCGCTACCGGCACTACGTGACCCGCAGCTGGCAGCACCTGCTGCCGCACACCGGACGCTCCGGCAACCTGCAGAAGATCGGCCAGCTGCTCAACGATTTCGACCTGGTGGCCTTGCAGGAAGCCGATGGCGGCAGCCTGCGCTCGGGCTACGTCAACCAGGTCGAGCACCTGGCCCACCTTGGTGCCTTTCCCTACTGGTACCAGCAGCTCAACCGCAACCTCGGGCGTTTCGCCCAGCACAGCAATGGTGTGCTCAGTCGCCTGAAGCCGCAGTTGCTGGAGGATCACCCGCTGCCCGGCCCGGCCGGACGCGGGGCGATCCTGGTGCGTTTCGGCGAGGGCGAGGACGCCCTGGTGGTGGTGATGATGCACCTCGCCCTGGGTTCCAAGACCCGCGCCCGGCAACTGGCCTATATCCGCGAACTGATCGGCGGTTACCGTCACCAGGTGCTGATGGGCGACATGAACACCCACGCCACCGATCTGCTGCAACACTCTCCCCTGCGCGACCTCGGCCTGATTGCGCCGCAGGTCGAGGCGACCTTCCCCAGCTGGCGTCCACAACGCTGCCTGGATCACATCCTGCTCAGCCCGAGCTTGACGCTGGAACGCGTCGAAGTCCTTTCCCAGCCGATTTCCGATCATTTACCGGTCGCGGTTGAGATTCGTTTGCCTGATGCACTGACTGTGGATACGCTTCCGGTTTTGCGTTAGTCCGCGGGTCCGGGCATGAGCGACGAAGCAGAGCGCTGGAAAGAGAAGTACCTCAAGAGCATCGAACAGCAGGAAAAGCTGGAGCGCCGTTGGGAGGCCCGGCTCGACTTGCTGCGTCGCGGTCTCGTGCGCAGCACCCTGGCCGCGGAAGGCAGCGATCGCGTGGTGGACGAGTGCATGAAGGAAATGCGCGACGTCATCCGCACCGACAACATGGACGCCGCCCTCGCCGGCCTGATCCCCCGCCTTGAAAAAGCCGTGCTCGACTCCGAGCAGCGTCGCGCCACCCGCGTGACCCAGGTGACCACCGCGCTGACGTCGCTGGTCAACCAGCTGCAGGTGCTGTCCCTGCCCAGCGAAGTCCGGCGGCCCTTGAAGAAGCTTGGCAAGCAGGTGGAAACCCGCGCCGGCCAGTCGCGGGAAGTACCGTTGCTGCTGAGCGAGCTGAGCAAGCTGCAGGGCGAAGCCCTCGGTGCGCTTACCCACCCTGAGGAACACAACAAGCCGGGTTTCCTGCAACGCCTGTTCGGTGGTCGTGATGGCGTGGCCGAGCCTGTCGCGGAAAACACCGCGGTAGAGCCGGCGGAACCTGCCGTGGCGCGCAAGCCCGAGGTGCTGCCGATCGCCGATGTGGACGAGTTGAGCCCGTCGTCACCGCTGCCGGAAGAGCCGGAGCCTCCGCGTGCGGGTCCGGCCCTGGTCGAAGCCGAACCGATGGTGCTGGTCCAGCCGGTGGTCGAGGAGCCCGTTGCGGTCGAAGCCGTGGCGGCGGTCGCTGAACCTGAGCCTCAGGTGGAAGTGCAAGCGCAGCCCGTGGTTGCTGACGCAGTTATCGAGCCTGTCGCTGAAACCCCCGCGCCAGAGCCCGAGGCTACTGATTCCCGCGAACCGGAAATGACTCCGGAAGAGCTGCTCTATTCCCTGCCGGACGGCACCGAGCCGACCTACAGTTCGGTCGCTGATCATATCGAGAACACCCTGCTCGGACTGCTCGACGACCTCAGCCTGCCCGAGCGCCACCGGCCCCAGGCCGAGTCGATGCGCGAGCGTCTGGAGCACGGCCTGAACTGGTACGAACTGCTGCCGGTGCTGGATGACCTGGCGGTGCTGATGCTGGCGATCACCGACAGCGGCCAGCATGAATTCGAAGCCTACCTGCAACAGCTCAACGAGCGCCTGGAGTCGTTCCAGAGCCATCTGCAGGAGGCCAGCGAAGGCCACGCCGACAACCAGTCCGCCGAACGCGACCTGAACAGCCAGTTGCGCGAACAGGTCGATGGCCTGCACAGCAGCGTGCAGGGCGCGGCCGACCTGGACAGCCTCAAGCATGTACTGGAAGGCCGCCTCGAAGGCCTGCTCGGCACCATGGACGAACACCAGCACCAGCGCGACAAGCGCGAACAGGAGATGGCCACGCGCCTCAAGGGCCTGTCCGAGCGGGTTGCGCATATGGAACAGGAAGCCCAGGGTTACCGCGAGCACCTCGAAGAGCAGCGGCAGAAGGCCCTGGTCGATCCGCTCACCGGTCTGCCCAACCGCGCCGCCTGGTCCGAGCGCCTCGACCTGGAAATAGCCGAGTGGTCGGAGAAAGGCGGCCACCTGCTGATGGCCATCCTCGACCTCGATCACTTCAAGCGCATCAACGACAGCTACGGCCACCTGGCCGGCGACAAGGTGTTGAAGATCGTCGCCAACGAACTGCGCAAGCGCCTGCGCGCCCGGGACTTCATCGCCCGCTTCGGCGGCGAGGAATTCGTCCTGCTGATTCCGCAGACGCCGCTGGCCGGTGGTCTACAGTTGGCGGAGAGCCTGCGCGCGGCGGTGGAAGCCTGTCCGTTCCACTTCAAGGGCGAGCGGGTCACCATCACCCTGTCGGTGGGCGTCACCGCGTTCCGCTCCGGCGAGCGCAGCGACGCGGTGCTCAAGCGCGCCGACGAAGCCCTGTACCGGGCCAAGCACCTGGGCCGCAACCGCGTCGAACAGGGGGGCGCGGCCTGACCTGAGGTACGTTATGCTTTTGCATTACAGATTTCCCAGGCGTCGCCCCCTCTTCATGAAAGCGTTTTTCTCCCTCCTCCTGCTCGCTCTTCTCGCTGGCTGCACCAGTGGCCCGCAATTGCGGGTGGACCGCAGCCATACCTCGGTCAACCAGGACAGCCGTGTCCAGTTCGTCATCCTGCACTACACCAACGCCTCGCTGGAGCGGTCGCTGGCCCTGCTGACCCACGGCGAAGTCAGCAGCCACTACCTGATCGGCGACGATCGCGACGCCACCGTCTACCAGCTGGTCGATGAAAGCCGCCGTGCCTGGCACGCCGGTGAAAGCCAGTGGGAGGGCCGGACCTGGCTGAACTCGACGTCGATCGGTATCGAGATCGTCAATCCCGGCTACACCGACACCCCGACCGGGCGGGTCTGGCATCCGTACAGCGAGGCGCAGGTGCAGTCGCTGATCCTGCTGCTCAAGGACATAGCCAAGCGCAACAACATCCAGCCGCGGCACATCATCGGCCACAGCGATATCGCACCACTGCGCAAGCTCGATCCGGGGCCGATGTTCCCGTGGAAGCGCCTGGCCGACGAAGGCTTGGGCATCTGGCCGGACGCGCGGGCGGTGGCACCGCAGCAGGCGCGCTTCGCGGTCAATCCGCCGAGCGCGACCTGGTACCAGCAGCAGCTGGCGCGGTTTGGCTATGCGGTGCCGCAGACCGGTGAATTCGATGTTGCCACCCGGCATGTGATCGCGGCGTTCCAGATGCGCTTCCGCCCGCAGCGTTTCGATGGGCAGCCGGATGCGCAGACGGCCGCGATGCTGCAGGTGCTCAACAACATGCGCTAGGGCTTTCCGGCCAACGGCCAGGCTGACTTCCCCGGAAATTGCTATACCTCAGGTATTCAACGGGATATTTCCGATGTCACCTGCCTTGCTGCTGCGCGGCCTGTTATATCGACCCTGGCTCCTGGCAACGCTGGCAGCCTCGGCGAGCGCCATTTTGCTTTTGCTAGGCAGTCTCGGCGTGGCGATGCACCAGGTGCAGGTCAACGAAAGCGAGCAGATGAACGCCCGCGGCGAGCGCTTCCTGGAGCGCCTGGAGCAGATCTTCGGGCAGTTGCGCCAGAGCGTCGATCAGCTGCAGGCACAGTCGATACGCGGTTGCAGCTTCGAAATGATCTCGACCCTGCAACAGGTGGCCTTCAATAACCGCTTCGTCTACGAGACGGCGTACACGGACGATCAGCAGACCTGCTCCAGCCGCCTCGGCGACCGTACCTTCGAATCCCTGCCACCGCCGGATATACGCGGCCCCACCTACTCCTACTGGCTGAACACCAGCACCGAACCGGACGACAACCGCGCCGCCCTGATCCTTGGCCGTGGCCCTTTCCGCGTTTCCACCTCGCGCGGCCACCTGACCGACGTCGTCGACCTGCCCGCCGGCGGCAGCCTGCTGGTGGTGCTCGACCGCGGGACTCGTGCCGTACCGGTATTGGGTGCGCTGCAACAATGGCCGCCGGAGGGTATCAACTGGCCACCCGCGAGCAACGATGCGCTGATCGAACTGCCGGATCGCCTGCTCTATCGCATGCCAACCCGCTCCCCGGATTATCAGTTGGTGCTGATTGCTCCCCGCAGTGCTCAGCCGCTGAAGCTCAACGGCGTGCTCTGGCTGCTGTTCCCGGGCAGCCTGCTGCTGGCCTGGTGCATCGGCTGGGCAGTGCTGCAACTGGTGCGGCAGAGCCGTTCGATGAGTTCGGAATTGCAGGGGGCGTTGCGCCGTGGCGAATTGCAGGTGCTCTACCAGCCGATCTTCGAACTGAACAGCCGCCGCTGCGTCGGCGCCGAAGCCCTGGTGCGCTGGCGACGACCGGACGGCACGCTGACCAGCCCCGAGCTGTTCATCCCGCTGGCCGAAAACACCGGGCAGATCCGCCAGATCACCGACTTCGTCCTGCAGCGCGTGTTCGATCAGCTGGGCCAGCTGCTGCGGGCCAATCCGCAGCTGTACATCTCCGTCAACCTGGCGGCCTGCGACGTCATGGTGCCGCGTATCGGCCGGGTCGCCGCGCGGCTGCTGGCGACCCATCATGTGGCGGCCAGCCAGATCGCCTTCGAGGTCACGGAGCGTGGGCTGATCGATGTGGTGGTGGCCCGGGACAACCTCCAGGCGCTGCGTGCGGTGGGCCACCAGGTGCTGATCGACGATTTCGGCACCGGCTATTGCAGCCTGGCCTACCTGCAGACCCTGCCGGTGGATTGCCTGAAGATCGACAAGGCCTTCATCGACGCCCTCGGCCATGACGCCGCCAGCAGCGGCGTGGCCCCGCATATCATCCGCATGGCCCACGCCCTGCAATTGCGGGTGATTGCCGAAGGCATCGAATATGAAGACCAGGCCCTGCTGCTCAATAGCGAAGGGGTCAACTATGGCCAGGGCTGGCTGTTCGCCCACCCGCTGAATGCCCGGCAGTTCGTCGAGCTGATCACCCTCGGCCGACGACGCGGGCCGCGGCGGATCGATGACGAGGCGTGATCAGACTGGCAGCGCCATGTAGAACTGGGTGCCATGTTCCGGTCGCGAATACACGCCCATGCGCCCACCGTGCAGTTGCACGATTTCCTTGCACAACGCCAGCCCCAACCCCGCCCCGCCTTTCTTGCGTCCGACCTGGACGAACGGTTCGAAGATGCGTCCCTGCTGGCTGTAGGCGATACCCTCGCCACTGTCCTCGACGCTGACGATCACCCGCTCGCCATGGCGCCGCGCTTGCAGACGGATGCGGCCGTTGCTGCCGGTATGGCGGATGGCGTTGTCCAGCAGGTTGTCGAGGACCCGGTCGAGCTGGGCGATATCTGCCTGGATCCGCGGCAGCGGCGTGCCCAGTTCCAGCTGCAGGTCGATCTGCTTGGCGGCCGCAGCATCGGCATGCCGGGTGCGCGCGCGTTCGAGCAGGTCGTCGAGGGCGCAGACGCTGCGGTCGAGCTTCTGCTGGCCGCTCTGGTAACGGGAGAAGTTGAGCAGGTCGTTGATCAACTGGGTCAGGCGCTGCATTTCCTCGCCGATGGTGTCCAGCAGGTCGCCTTCGCGGGATTGCTCGGGAAACCTGACCCGTTCGCGCAGCAGGCCGAAGGCCATGTGCATGCCCGTGACCGGCGTGCGCAGCTCATGGGAGGCGCGCAGGACGAATTCGCTGCGTACCCGCTCGAAGGCGCGCTGCTCGGTGACGTCGTGCAGCACCATGACCGCGCCGAGGATCTGCCCGTCCGGGCGACACACCGGGGTCAGGCTGTAGGTGAGGACGCGGGTTTCCTTGTCGATCTCCAGGTGCAGGTCTTCCGGCACCCGCTCCAGGCTGCCGCCGCGCAGGACCAGGTGCAGTTGTTGGTCCAGTTCCGGGCGTTGCAGGGCCTCGCCGAGACGGTTGCCTGTCCGCGAGTCGTCCCAGCCCAGTTGGCGCTGGGCTACCGGGTTGAGGTGTTCCAGGCGGCCCTGGCGGTCGATGATCAGCAGGCCGTCGTCGATGCTGTCGAGCACCGCCTGCAAGCGCTGCTGGCCGGCCAGCAGTTCATCGACGTTGGTCGCCTGGTGCTCGCGCAGCGCCTCGGCCATCAGGCCGAAGCGCTTGGTCAGCTGGTTGATTTCCAGGGCCGAGGTCACCGGCAGGGTCACGTCGAAATTGCCCAGGCCGACCTGGTCGGCGGCGCTGGCCAGGGCTTCGATCGGCTGGCCGAAGCGCCGGGCGATGCCATGGGCGGTGAGAAAGCCGAGGGCCAGCACCGCCAGGCCCACCAGCCCGAGCACCCCGGACATCAGCACCGCGCGATCCCGCGAGACCTTCTCGGCGCTGCGGATCTGTTCCACCGCCTGCTTGTGCGAGTCGATCAGGGTTCCACGCAGCGTGCTGAAGGCCTGGCCCAGCGGCTCGTCGACACTCAGGCTGAGGGCCGGGTTGCGGGTTTCGCGCAGGCTTTCGAGGAACCGCTGGAACTCGTTGTTAGCCCGGGAGAAGTCGTCGCTGCCCGCAGTCTCTTGCTCCTGTTGCAACCCCTCGTCGAGCAGTTGCTGGAACTGCGTTTGCAGCCCGGCGAGGATCTTCGGGTCGGCGCCGTCGTCGAGTATCTGGGTCAGCTGGTCGCTGAGGTTCTGCCGCAGCTTCAGGCCCAGGTCGAGAACCAAGGCATTGTTGCGGATCAGCGTCTGCTGCGAGCTGGCCATCTGCTGCACGCTGACCAGGCTCAGCAACAGGCCAAGCAGGGCCACGGTGATCAGCGCCGAAATGCTGAGGAAGAGCCGTGTCCGCAGCTTCATCGCCCACTTCATAGGTTGTACTGCTTGCGCTTGCGGTACAGGGTCGAGGCGTCGATACCGAGGGTCTTGGCGGCCTGGTCAAGCGTGTCGCTGGTGGCCAGCACCGCGCCGATGTGCGCGCGCTCCAGTTCATCCAGGCTCAGCGCCGCGCCAATGCGCGGGGCGTTGCTGGTCGGTTGCTCGGCCATGCCCAGGTGGCTGATCTCCACCTTCTCCTGCGGGCAGATGATGCTGGCGCGCTCGATGACATTGCGCAGCTCGCGGATGTTGCCCGGCCAGCGGTAGTTGAGCAGCGCCGCGCGGGCCTCGTCGCTGAACGCCCGGGCCGGCCGCGAATACTCCTTGACGAAGCGGGCGAGGAAGCGCTCCGCCAGGGTCAGGATGTCCTCGCTGCGTTCGCGCAGCGGCGGCAGGTGCAGGGTGATGACGTTCAGGCGATAGAGCAGGTCTTCGCGGAAGCGGCCGTCGCGGACCATGTCTTCCAGGTTGAGGTTGGTCGCGGCGAGGATGCGCACGTCGGCGCGGCGGGTCACCGGATCGCCGACCCGCTCGTATTCCTTGTCCTGGATGAAGCGCAGCAGCTTGGGCTGCAGGGTCAGCGGGAAGTCGCCGATCTCGTCGAGGAACAGGGTGCCGCCGTCGGCCTGGTTGACCCGGCCGAGGGTGCTTTCGCTGGCCCCGGTGAAGGCGCCGCGGCTATGGCCGAACAGCTCGCTTTCCATCAGCTCGGCGGTCAGCGACGGGCAGTTGATGGTCACGCAGGCCTTGCGCGCGCGCTTGCTCCAGCCATGGATGGCGCGGGCCAGCTCGCCTTTACCGGTACCGGATTCGCCGAGGATGAGGATGTTGGCATCCGTGGTCGCGACCTGCCGTGCGGTTTCCAGCACCACCATCATGGCCGGGCTGTGGGAGTCCAGGCCGTCCTTGGGCTTGCGCACTTCGCCTTCCAGGGCTTCCAGGCGCGCCGAGAGCTGGCGCACTTCCAGCTGCTTGGCGGTGGCCAGGCGCAACTGGTCGGGGCTGCAGGGCTTGACCAGGTAATCGGCGGCACCGGCCTGGATCGCATCCACCGCGGTATCCACGGCGGAGTGGGCGGTGACGATCACCACACGCATCCACGGTGCCAGGATGCGCATCTGCGCCAGTACGTCGAGACCGTTGTCCTCGCCCAGGCGCAGGTCGAGGAAGCACAGGTCGAACACCTGCCGCTGCAGCAGGGTCTCGGCCTGGGCCGCGCTGTTCGCGGTGGCGACGGTATAGCCCTCATCCTCCAGGCAATAACGGAAGGTACGCAAAATGGCGGACTCGTCGTCCACCAGCAGAATGCGGCCTTGAGGGTCTGGGGCTGACTCCATTTTCCTGCGCTCCTTAGGAATTATCTTGGTTAGTGTCGGAAAAATCGGGCAAGTTGCATGGTCGATTCTGATTCATTCCTTCCCTTGCATGCTAGCTCGCGGTTCTCGACCGTCTGTCGGGGTTTTTGACGCGGAAAAACCGTCGCCGGTCATGCAAAACGCACGACCGCACGAAGGTGCATCGTGCAGGATGCGCCCCATCGGGTTTTCCGTGTTCGTATAAGTTATTGATTTATAACGATAAATCCAATCGTTAAAGGCTGGCATGCAGGCTGCAATGACCCTTCCAGGTCATAACAAGATGCAGCAAGAGGAGCCCGGCACATGAAACGTACCCCCGCCGCCCTGGTGCTTATATCGCCACACCATTTGCGTCAGGCGCTGTTTTTCGTCCTGGCGTTGCTGTTGACCCTGGTTGTCGGGCAATTGCATCACGCCTGGCAAGCGCATCAGGTCGACAGCCAGCTCGCTACCCAGGTCGCGCGCATTCATGAAAGCCGCGCCATGCCGCTGCCAACCGCTCCCGTCATGCGCTCCCGGGCGCTGCCAGCCGCCAGTGCGCAGGAAACCGCGCCGGCTGAACGCTGGGTGTTCTAGACGAGTGCGGACCTTTTCCAAAACAGAAGGAGAATCACCATGTTGAGTTGGGCCATCACCTTCCTGATCATCGCCATTGTCGCTGCCGTGCTGGGCTTCGGTGGTATCGCCGGCGCCGCTACCGGTATCGCGAAGATCCTCTTCATTATCTTCCTGGTGCTGTTCGTGGCTTCCTTCTTCTTTGGTCGTCGCGGTCGAGGCTGAGTCAATGAAAGGCGTGATACGCAACGCCCTGGCCGTCGCCCTGTTGCTGGGTGGCGGTTCGGCGGCAATGGCGGCCAATGACGGCCAGGTCCGGGCCAGCGAACTGCTCGGCTCGGACCCCGAGTATCGGGAAACCTGGCAGGACGTGGTCAAGAAAGAGGAACGCTTGCCGGAGTGGGTGATCAATCTGAACGGCGTCTCCGAGCAGCAGATGTCTGCGGTCGAGGAAGATGGCGACAAGTATCTGGTAGGACCGGTCTGCGAAAGCGCCGGAAAATGCCTGAACAAGCGCCTGATCGTGGCTTTCAGCTGGGACAAGGACAAGGCCTACGGCATGTTGGTGGAGGTGCCCGAAGGGCTGCCAGCCGACAAGTCGCCGACCCGGCACGCCGACTATCGCTGGATCGGCAAGCCCGACGAAGGCATGCAGGCCATGCTCAAGGAGCAGCTCAAACGTGATCCGAACTGGTACTGAGGCGCCGCCGGGCGCATCGGTGCTCTAGCGGAAGCTGAACTTTTCTGCCGTTCAGGCTTCCATGCTGCGGCCGCCCGAGGAAGGTGGTCGCATGACCAAGGGGCCGGGCCGCTCTGATTGTTGCAGGATCGGAGGGGCCTAGGGGTACAAGGAGTGCCTCCGTCGAGGGCCGGGTCAGGTAACGCAATGCCGGGTGCGGGTCTGTCGGGATGTCCTGGAACGGGACGACCTGAATGGGCTGCCCCGGCAGCATCTCCCTCCGTCATCCGGTCCGACAGATGGCAAATCGGTCACCCGCTCGTCCGTCCGACAATTTTTTTTGTCTTTTTTCTGACGCTCAGGAGGTCGTTTTCCGACCATTCGGATTGTCGAACACTGACATTTTCATCGGAATGATTACCTTGTGAATCTGCCGAAATATGGCGGATTGGTCCTATTCGGAATTCCGAACGCCTGCTTCAAAACCCCGTGAGACGCCCTTTTTTCGACGAAAAAGTCATGCCGATTCGGCATGGGCTACTCGTTTCCGGCATTAGACCTGGCCCCTTCCCCCCTGAATAGTTGCGCCTTTTTTCGCCAGCCGGCGTTCGTATCCGTTCGCTCGCGACGACCCTCCGCGGTGTCGTTGGCTGTCGCCGAAGAAGCTTCCGGAAAAGCTTTTAACAGCTCTGGAACAACGGTTACAGCGCAATGCCCGTGTCCACTTGAACAAGAAGGTAATGACATGAAGAAGGCAAAACTGAGCCTCGCCTGGCAGATCCTCATCGGTCTGATGCTGGGTATCGCCATCGGCGCGCTGCTGAATCATTTCAGTGCAGAAAAGGCATGGTGGATCAGCAACGTCCTGCAGCCGGCCGGTGACATCTTCATTCGCCTGATCAAGATGATCGTCATCCCGATCGTGATTTCGTCGCTGATCGTGGGTATCGCCGGGGTGGGCGACGCGAAGAAACTTGGCAGTATCGGCCTCAAGACCATCATCTACTTCGAGATCGTCACCACCATCGCCATCGTGGTCGGCCTGGTCCTGGCCAACCTGTTCCACCCGGGCGCCGGCATCGACATGAGCACCCTGGGCACCGTGGATATCTCCAAGTACCAGGCCACTGCGGCCGAGGTGCAGCATGAGCACGCGTTCATCGAGACCATCCTCAACCTGATCCCGTCGAACATCTTCGCGGCGCTGATGCGCGGTGAAATGTTGCCGATCATCTTCTTCTCGGTGCTGTTCGGCCTGGGCCTGTCGAGCCTCAACGCGGACATCCGCGATCCGCTGGTGAAGACCTTCCAGGGTGTTTCCGAGGCCATGTTCAAGGTCACCCACATGATCATGAACTACGCCCCGATCGGCGTGTTCGCCCTGATCGCCGTGACCGTCGCCAACTTCGGCTTCGCCTCGCTGCTGCCGCTGGCCAAGCTGGTGCTGCTGGTGTACTTCGCCATCGCCTTCTTCGCCTTCATGGTGCTGGGCCTGGTGGCGCGCCTGTTCGGCTTCTCGATCATCAAGCTGATGCGCATCTTCAAGGACGAACTGGTCCTGGCCTACTCCACCGCCAGCTCCGAGACCGTGCTGCCGCGGGTCATCGAGAAGATGGAAGCCTACGGTGCGCCGAAGGCCATCTGCAGCTTCGTGGTGCCGACCGGCTACTCGTTCAACCTCGACGGCTCGACCCTGTACCAGAGCATCGCGGCGATCTTCATCGCCCAGCTGTACGGCATCGACCTGTCGATCAGCCAGCAGTTGCTGCTGGTCCTCACCCTGATGGTCACCTCCAAGGGTATCGCCGGCGTGCCGGGCGTGTCCTTCGTGGTCCTGCTGGCGACCCTGGGCAGCGTGGGCATCCCGCTGGAAGGCCTGGCCTTCATCGCCGGTGTCGACCGCATCATGGACATGGCGCGTACCGCGCTGAACGTGATCGGCAACGCCCTGGCGGTACTGGTGATCGCCCGTTGGGAAGGCATGTACGACGCCGAGAAAGGCCAGAAGTACTGGAACTCGCTGCCGCACTGGCGCAGCAAGGAAGCGGTTGCCGAAGGCAAGACCGTCAATTCCTGAGTCCTGTCCCTCGCTGAATGAAGAAGCCCCGCACTGTCGGGGCTTTTTCGTTGTCTATCAGGGCCTCATCGCTGGCAAGCCAGCTCCCACAGGTCCAGCGGTGCATGCGGTCATCAGCCCCAACACAACACTCGATCAGACCGCTATCATTCAGCCCATCTTCAAGGGGACATTCGGATGCTCAACGGCCTGTGGCTTGGTTTCTTCGTGGTAGCGGCCATTTCGGCGCTGGGGCAATGGCTGGTAGGGGGTAACGCGGGGATCTTCGCGGCGATGGTGGAAAGCATCTTCGCCATGGCCAAGCTCTCGGTCGAAGTCATGGTCCTGCTGTTCGGCACCCTGACCCTGTGGCTGGGCTTCCTGAAGATCGCCGAGCAGGCCGGCATCGTCGAATGGCTGGCCAAGGTCCTCGGCCCGCTGTTCCGCCGCCTGATGCCGGAAGTGCCACCTGGCCACCCGGCCCTCGGCCTGATCACCCTGAACTTCGCTGCCAACGGCCTGGGCCTGGACAACGCCGCCACGCCCATCGGCCTCAAGGCGATGCGCGCGCTGCAGGAGCTCAACCCCAGCCCCACCACGGCGAGCAATGCGCAGATTCTCTTCCTGGTGCTCAACGCCTCGTCCCTGACCCTGCTGCCGGTGACCATCTTCATGTACCGCGCCCAGCAAGGTGCGATGGACCCGACCCTGGTGTTCCTGCCGATCCTGCTTGCCACCAGTTGCTCGACCCTGGTCGGCCTGCTCTCGGTCGCCATCGTCCAGCGCCTGCGCCTGTGGGACCCGGTGGTGCTCGCCTACCTGGTGCCCGGCGCGCTGCTGCTCGGCGGCTTCATGGCCTTGCTGGCGAGCATGTCCGCCGCCGCCCTGGCCAGCCTGTCGTCGATCCTCGGCAACCTGACCCTCTTCGGCCTGATCATGCTGTTCCTGCTGGTCGGGGCGCTGAAGAAGGTCAAGGTGTACGAAACCTTCGTCGAGGGCGCCAAGGAAGGCTTCGACGTGGCGAAGAACCTGCTGCCGTACCTGGTGGCGATGCTCTGCGCGGTGGGCGTGCTGCGTGCCTCCGGTGCCCTGGAGTTCGGCCTCGACGGCATCCGTCATACGGTGGAATGGCTGGGCTGGGACACCCGCTTCGTCGACGCCCTGCCCACCGCCATGGTCAAGCCGTTCTCCGGCAGCGCGGCGCGGGCCATGCTGATCGAGACCATGCAGACCCACGGCGTCGACAGTTTCCCGGCCCTGGTCGCGGCCACGGTGCAGGGCAGCACCGAAACCACCTTCTACGTGCTGGCGGTGTACTTCGGCGCCGTCGGCATCCAGCGCACCCGCCATGCCGTGGGCTGTGCCCTGCTCGCCGAGCTGGCCGGGGTGCTGGGCGCCATCGGCGTCTGCTACTGGTTCTTCGCCTGATTGCGTAGCGCCTGCTGGTACTGGTTGCCCTGGCCCAGGGTCCAGTCCAGCAGCTGCGCGGTCAGCCGGTCGGTCGCCTGGCCGAGGCCGGCGACCACCGCCGCCACGCTCTTGTCAGGCTGGGGCTGGCGCACCTCGAAGATGCGGCTGGCGATCATGCGCTGGCTGCGCCCGTCCACCAGCCGTGCATCGAGACGCACCACCACGTCGATGCCTGCCGCCGTGTATTCGCTCTGGAACGCCTGCAACTCGCCCACCAACTCGAAATCGGACTGCAGGTTGCTGTCGTCGGCGCTCAGCCGCGGCACCCGGCCGTCACGCTGGAAACCATCGAGGAGACGGTTGCGCAGCAAGGCCGGCGCCGGATCGGTCCAGCGCGCGCCCTTGTAGCTGCTGAGCACGTTGCCCTGCGGGACCACGGCAATGCGCGGCACGTTCAGGGCATCGCTGGTGATCGGCTTGTTCACCCGCAGCGACCAGCTCACCGGCGCGCCAGTCGAGGCGGCCGTGGTGGCGGCCGGCAGGCGGTAGACATCGGCGTTTTCCGCCTGGGGCAGGATCGAGCAGGCGCTGCTCAGGCTGATCAACAGGGCCAGGGACAGTCGGCTGGCGAGGCTCATGGCTCGAACTCCTTGCTTTGGTCACGGCCAAGCAGGTAGCCGCTGGGGTTGGCCTCAAGGCGACGGGAAATGGCCTTGAGCGAGTTGAGGGTGTCGCGCAGTTCGCGCAGTGCCGGGGACAGGTCGCGGAAACCCTGTGCTCCACTATCCAGGGCATCGCGGTTGCTCTCCAGCAGGGCATTGAGGGTCGCGGTGCTCTGTGCCAGGGACTTCATGGCCTCGTCGGCGCTCTGCGCAATCTGCGGGCCGCGGCTGCCGAGCAACTGGTTGGCGTTGCGCATCAGTTCGCTGGTTTGCTCCATGGCGGCGCCGGCCTGCTTGCCGAGGGTCGACAACTGCTTGATGGCCATGCTGATGTCCTCGCGCTGTCCGGCGACGGCACCGGTGGTCTGTTCCAGGTTGGCCAGGGTCGTGCCCAGGCGGTCGACGTTTTCCTCGGAGAACAGGCGGTTGGCGTTGTGCAGCAGCAGGTTGATGTTGGTTACCAGGTCGCTGCTGTTGGTCAGCAGGCGAGCGATCGGCGACGGCGAGGCGATGATCACCGGCAACTGGCCACCCTTGCCCACCAGCGGCGGGCTGTCCGGGGTGCCGCCGCTGAGCTGGATCAGCGAGGTGCCGGTGACGCCGGTGAGGGTCAGCTTGGCCTGGGTGTCCTGCTTGACCGGGGTGTCGGCGTTGAGGCGGATATGCGCCAGTACCCGGCGCGGGTCGCTGGGGTCGAGGCGCAGGCTCATCACGTCGCCGACCTTGATCCCGCTGTACTGCACGGCGCTGCCGCGGGACAGGCCGGTGACCGCCTCGTTGAACACCACCTCGTAGTCCTTGAACGTCGAGTCGACGCTGGACTTGGCCAGCCACAGGCCGAAGAGCATGGCGCCGGCCACCACCAGCACGGTGACCATGCCGATCAGCACATGATGTGCGCGGGTTTCCATCTCACTTCTCCTTCAGCGCTTTCGCAGCCGTGTAGGCCGCCCGGCCACGAGGGCCATGGAAATACTCGTGGATCCACGGGTCGTCGGTTTCCGCCACCTGTTCGATCGGCGCGGCCACCAGCACCTTCTTCTGCGCCAGTACGGCGACGCGGTCGCTGATGGTGTAGAGGGTGTCCAGGTCGTGGGTGATCAGGAACACGCTCAGGCCCAGGGCGTCGCGCAGGGTCAGGATCAACTGGTCGAATGCCGCGGCGCCGATGGGGTCGAGGCCGGCAGTGGGTTCGTCGAGGAACAGGATGTCCGGGTCCAGGGCCAGGGCGCGGGCCAGGGCGGCGCGCTTGATCATGCCGCCGGACAGCGAGGCGGGAAACTTGTCCGCGGCCGACTGCGGCAGGCCGGCCAGGGCCAGCTTGACCCCGGCCAGGTGCTCGGCGTCGTCGCGGGACAGGGCGGCGTGCTCGATCAGCGGCAGGGCGACGTTCTCGGTGACGGTCAGCGATGAAAACAGCGCGCCCTTCTGGAACAGCACGCCGAAGCGCCGTTCGATCAGCGAGCGCTGCTGGTCGTCGGCGCTGGACAGGTCCTCGCCGAACACCCGCACCTGGCCCTCGTTGGGCCGGCGCAGGCCGACGATGCTGCGCAGCAGCACCGACTTGCCGCTGCCCGAGCCGCCCACCACGGAGAGGATCTCGCCGCGGTACAGGTCGAGGTTGAGGTTCTCGTGCACGCTCTGCGGGCCGAAGCGGTTGCACAGGCCACGCACCTCGATGACCTTTTCGCGGTTGTCGTCGTTCACCAGCCCATCTCCATGAAGAACAGCGCGGCCACGGCGTCGAGCATGATCACCACGAAGATCGACTGGACCACTGCCGAGGTGGTGTGGGCGCCGACGGATTCGGCGCTGCCGCTGACCTTGAAGCCCTCCAGGCAGCCGATGGCGGCGATCAGGAAGGCGAAGAACGGTGCCTTGAGCAGGCCGACGAGGAAGTGCTGCACGCCGATATCGCTTTCCAGCAGCGACAGGAACATGGCCGGCGAGATATCCAGCGACAGCGCGCAGACCACCCCGCCGCCGACGATGCCGCAGAGCATGGCGAGGAAGGTCAGCAATGGCAGGGCGATCAGCAGCGCCAGCACCCGCGGGATCACCAGCATTTCCACCGGGTCGAGGCCGAGGGTGCGGATCGCGTCGATTTCCTCGTTGGCCTTCATCGAGCCGATCTGTGCGGTAAAGGCACTGGCGGTACGGCCGGCCATGAGGATCGCGGTGAGCAGCACGCCGAATTCCCGCAGGAAGGAGAACGCCACCAGGTCCACGGTGAAGATGCTGGCGCCGAAGCTGGCCAGCACCGTGGCCCCGAGAAACGCCACCACCGCGCCCACCAGGAAGGTCAGCAGGGCGACGATGGGCGCGGCATCGAGGCCGGTCTGTTCGATATGGGCGACCACCGGGGTGATGCGCCAGCGTTTCGGCTGGAAGGCTCGGGTGACCAGGGTGGCGATGATCAGGCCGATGAAACCGAGCAGTTGCCGGCTGTCCTGATAGAGGGTGTCCACCGCGGCGCCGATACGGGCAAGCAGTTGGGTGAGGACGGGAATCTCGGGGTGGCGCGGCGGGATGCAGAATTCTTTGAGCGACCACTGCACGCTGTGCAGCAGGTGGCGGCTGGCTTCGGCGAGCGGGCTGTCGGCTTCCAGCTGTTTCAGGCGCTGCGGGCCGAGCAGCTCGACCAGCAAGGAGGCGCCGGCGGTGTCGAGCTTGCCGAGCTGGCTGAGGTCTACCGCAGCGTTCTCGCCGAACTGGCCAGCGAGGGCGCTGGCGCTGTGCTTGAGGCTGGCGTAGTTGGCCAGGGTCCAGTCGCCGCTGAGCCGCAGGCAGGGCGGGCTGCTACTGGTGTCGAGGATGGCGCTGGCGGGGCTGGGAATGCTGGTCATAGGCTCCGTTCGTCCATGGGCGCCTCAGTGCGCCGCCCGACAGCATAGCGCCACTAATTTGCAGGCGCTTGACTGTCGTCCACGACCCGGAAGCGCAGCACACCGATGACCTGGCCATCCTCGGTCAACACCCGCACCTGCCAGCGGCCCACCGGGTTGCCGGGGAACACCTGCTTGTGGGTCCAGGCGCGGTAGCCTTCCTTGCGCCCGCCGTTGATGTCCAGGGCGATGCGGTCCACCTCTTTGCCGTTGAACTGCCAGACGTGATAGATCCGCTCGTTCAGCCCGCGCGGCGCCTTGATCGCGGTATAGGCGTAGAGCCCGGCGCTGCGGATCTGGCTGGCCGGCACTTCCTTGAGGCTGTCTCCGGGGGTGCGGTTCTGCACCTGGGTGCTGATCGCCACTTCGGTCATCCACAGGGTCGCCGGCGGCACCCAGGAGCGCAGCAGCCAGCCGGCGCCGCCGACCGCCAGGGTCACCAGCACCAGGGCTACGCCACGGCGCCAGTGGTTGATCGGGAAGCTGCTGGCCAGGCTCGGGAAGGACAGCAGCATGGCCACCCCGAGAGCCAGCTTGAAGCTTTCCGCGGTGGTCAGGTGGAGGATGATCGGCAGCGCGGTGAGCATCGCCGCGAACAGGGTCAGGGTGTGCAGGGCCATGAACAGCCAGCGTCGCGGTGCCACCCACTTGTAGTACAGCGGGTCGATGATCGACACCAGGCCGGCGGCACCGAGCAGGCCGGTGAAGATCAGCTGGCCGCTGTTCCAGGTGGTGGTGACGAAGAAGAACGGCAGGACGAAGAACAGGCTTTCCTGGTGGATCATCTGCGTCGCGTAGCGCAGCAGCGGCTGCGGGATCTCGCGCTTGAAGGTACGGCTGAAGAGCTCGGTGAAGGTGTTTTCCAGCATCAGCCAGACCCAGCTCACCAGCATCAGGATGGCGACCCAGCTGGCCAGGCTTTCCTGGCGGTCGACGAGGATGAAGCTGCCGATGCCGGAGACGAAGCCACCGAGTGCGATGACCCCGGGATAGCGCTTGATCAGTTCGATGATGCGCTGGATGTAGATGGGCATTTGGGGTGTTCGCAAGGTCTGAAAAATACGGTTACAAGGATACCTTGGATTGACCGGGCCTGTGAGGGGCGCAGCCCAGGAATCACGTCCTGCGCCGATACCAGATCCCCCCACCGATCACCACCAGCAGCAAGCCCAGCACCGCCATCCAGAACAGTTCGTCATACCCGAGCAGCGGCTTCTCCACCCTCACCCATCCGGCCTCCTTGAACAGCTCCCGCATCGCCTGGTTCGCCTCTTCCAGGCTCACCCCCCGCAGGCGCTGCGCCGGATCGACGAAGCGCCCGTCGGCATAGCCGTTCAGCGCCCCCCAGTAGTAATCGGCCAGCGCACTGTTGCCCTGGGTGGTCCAGGCCTCGCGGGCGACGGCGGCGGCCTTGATCCGCTCGAAGGTCTGCGGATCCAGCCCGTCCTTGCGCAGGCGCTGGAGCATGGCCTCGATCACTTCCTCCGCCTCTTCCACCTGATCCCGCTCCAGGTCGGCATTGAGGCTGAGCATGCCGCTGTCGCCGAAGCTCTCGCGCTGGCTCCAGGGCCCATAGGACAGGCCATGCTTGAGGCGCAACTCGTCATACAGTGCCCAGTCCAGGTAGCGCTGCAACAGCTCCAGGGTTTCATCGTGCTCGTTGTCCAGCACCGGCTCCAGGAACTTCCAGCTCAGCCGCGCGCCGTTGCCCAGCACGCCGCGGATCAGCGTGCGATTGGGCTCGGCCTGGTGGGTGACGCCGTCCAATGCCCGGCGGTCGACGGGCTCCACCGGCTCCAGTTCGCCCCAGCTCCGCTCCAGGTAGGCCGGCAACAGCTTGTCCAGGCCGCCGACCACGATCAGAGTCATGTTGTTCGACGCGTACCAGTTCCGGCGCACCTCTTCCACCTGCGCCACGGTCATGTCCTCGACGCTGGAGCGCTCGGCGCACTTCAGGCCCAGTTCCACCGCCAACTGGTCGCTGGAGCGCTGGCCGAGGTCCTGGCGGTCGAGCCAGCGTTGCAGGTGCGAATAATGCCCGCCGTCCTCGCGCTCGACGATGCGTTTGGACAACTCCAGGTCATCGTCATCGATCTGGGTCTGGCGGATGATCGCCAGCAGCAGGTCGAGGACCTTACGCTGGTTGCGGGCCGGCGCCTCGATGACGAACGTGGTGTCGGCGCTGCTGGTGTAGGCGTTCCACTCGCCCCCGAGAGCCTGTATGCGTTTTTCCAGGCCGCCCTCGCCGCTGTCGTCGATGCCGCTGAACAACAGGTGTTCGAGCAGGTGCGGCAGTTCCTTCTGCTCGCAGGCAAAGTCGTCGAAGCCGATGCCCACCACCAGGCGGATCGACACATGGTCGCGCTCATAGCCCGGCTTGAGCAGCACCTGCAGGCCGTTGGGCAGCAGGTAGCCCTCGACCTGGTTGCGATCGAGGGCAAAGCCGGGAGCGCAACCCAGCAACAGGCAGACGAAGATCAGGCAACGCATGAAGAACTTCCTTGAACCGGTTCGAGGCGGCACGGGGTCACGGCGAGTGGATTTCATCCGGCACGCTGTCGATCAGCAGCCCACCCGTTTCACGACCACCGAGTACCACATAGGCACTGCTACAGAACAATGAATTCAATCTTTTCATGTCGGCGATCAGCTCCAGGTGCAGGGCGCTGGTCTCGATGCTTTGTACCACCTTGCGTTGCAGGCGGCTGACATGGGCATGGGCCAGGCGCCGCTCCTGGGCACGGAAGCGGCGCTTTTCCCGCAGCAACTGGCGCGCGCTTTCCGGATCGGCGCTGAGGAACACCGACAGGCCGAGGCGCAGGTTGGCCAGCAACTGGGCGTGCAGACCGGTCAGTTCTTCCAGGCCGACCTCGGAAAACTCGCGACGCTGCGAGGTCTTCTGCTGCTGGATCTTGCGCAGCATGCGTTCGATCAGGTCGCTGGCCATCTTCAGGTTCAGTGCCAGTTCGATGATCTCGGCCCAGCGCTGGCTGTCCTGCTCGCTGAGGTCTTCCCGGGGCATCTGCGCCAGGTACAGCTTGATCGCGTTGTAGAGTGCTTCGACGTCGTCGCCGAGACTGCGCATCTCCTGGGTGACGGTGGTCTGGGTGCCACGCAGCACGCCGTGCATGGACTCCAGCATGCTGTCCACCAGATCTCCCAGGCGCAGGGTCTCGCGGACCGCGTTGGCCAGGGCCAGGCTGGGCGTGGCGAGCGCGGCGGGATCGAGGTGGCGCGGGGTGGTGTGGCCGTTGGTGTCCGGGCGCTCCGGCAGCAGCCAGGTGCAGACCCGCGACATGAGGTTGACGGTCGGCAGCAGGGTCAGGCAGCGCAGGCTGTTGTAGAGCAGGTGGAAGCCGATCACCAGCTCGGCGGGGCGGAAGTTCAGGCTGTCCATCCACTCCACCAGCGGATGCAGCAGGGGAATGGTCACCAGCAGGCCGATCAGCTTGTACAACAGGCTGCCCAAGGCGACCTGGCGCCCGGCGCTGTTGCGCATGCTGGTGCTGATGAAGGCCAGCAGGCCGCTGCCGATGTTGGCGCCGATCACCAGGCCGATGGCCACCGGCAGGCTGATCACCTCGGCACCGGCCAGGGTCGCGGTCAGCAGCACCGCCGCCAGGCTGGAGTAGGAAATCATTGCGAACAGGGCGCCGACCAGGGCATCGAGGAGGATATCGCCGGTCAGCGAGGCGAACAGCACCTTCACCCCATGGGCCTTGGTGATCGGCTCGGCCGCGGCGACGATCAACTGCAGGGCGAGGATGATCAGGCCCAGGCCGATGCCCACGCGGCCGAGTTGGCCGGCGCGGGTCTGCTTGCGCGAGAGGAAGAAGATCACCCCGAGGAAGATCAGCAACGGCGACAGCCACGACAGGTCGAGGGTCAGCACCCGCGACATCAGCGCGGTACCGACATCGGCGCCGAGCATGACGGCCAGGGCCGGGGTCAGCGCCATCAGGCCCTGGCCGACGAACGAGGTCACCAGCATCGCCGTGGCGTTGCTGCTTTGCACCAGGGCCGTGACGAGGATGCCGGCGACGAACGCCAGCGGCTTGCGTGCCATGTTCTGGCTGATGACGCGGCGCAGGTTGGAACCGTAGACCCGCAGTACGCCGGTACGGACGATGTGTGTGCCCCAGATCAGCAGGGCGACGGCTGACAGTAGATTGAGCAGGGTCAGCATGCTGGGCCCCCTGTTTTCCGTGCCCCAGCGGGGCGAATGAATGACGCTTGGAGCCTGGCCGTGAAGACGGCGGTTGTTTCCAGTGCTCCCTTTAAGCTTTAGTCCGCCAGAAGCCTTGGCGCCAGCGGGTTTGTCACTGACGCACAATGAAAAAAGGCCCCGAGAGGGGCCTTGATTCAGCGAATGGCCAGTATTACTGACCCGGGATGTCCTTGCGAAGTTTCACCGGCTCGCTCGGTTCCTGGTCACGCTTCTTCGCCATGGCGGTGCGCATGCGGATGTTGATCGCCTCCACGGCCAGGGAGAAGGCCATGGCGAAGTAGACATAGCCTTTCGGCACATGGACTTCGAAGGCTTCGGCGATCAGCACGGTACCCACCACGATCAGGAACGACAGCGCGAGCATCTTCAGCGACGGGTGCTTCTCGATGAAGTCGCTGATGGCCTTGGCGCAGAGCATCATCACCAGCACGGCGACGATGATCGCGGCGATCATCACCGGCACGTGGGAAACCATGCCCACCGCGGTGATCACCGAGTCGAGGGAGAACACGATGTCGATGATGGCGATCTGGATGATGGTGTAGAAGAACTTGCCACCCTTGCCCGACCCTGGCTCGTCGTTGCTTTCGTCCTCGCCTTCGAGGCCGTGGTAGATCTCCTGGGAGCTTTTCCACAGCAGGAACAGGCCGCCGAAGAACAGGATCAGGTCACGCCCGGAAATGCCCTGGCCGAACACGTGGAACAGGTCGTCGGTGAGGCGCATGACCCAGGTGATGGAGAGCAGCAGCATGATCCGCGTGACCATGGCCAGGGCCAGGCCGAAGATCCGTGTGCGTTGCTGCATGTGCTTGGGCATGCGGCTGACCAGGATCGAGATCATGATGATGTTGTCGATCCCGAGCACGATTTCGAGTGCGGTCAGGGTGAAAAAGGCAACCCAGATTTCCGGGCTGGTCAGCCATTCCATGTTTGTTCCTTCGAGCGTAAGACGTCGCGCGCTGGATCAGCGCGCGAACGGGTTGGGTGGTTCTGTTGTTACAGGCTGCTGAACAGCGGGAAAATTCCCATGAGCAGCGCGGCGAACATTATGCACACGCAGACTAGCACTGCCCATTTCAGCGTGAAGCGCTGGTGGTCGCCGAACTCGATACCGGCCAGGGCGACCAGCAGGTAGGTGGACGGCACCAGCGGACTGAGCAGGTGCACCGGCTGGCCGACGATCGAGGCGCGGGCCATCTCCACTGGCGAGATGCCATAGTGGCTGGCGGCTTCCGAGAGCACCGGCAGGACGCCGTAGTAGAAGGCATCGTTGGACATGAAGAAGGTGAACGGCATGCTCACGATCGCCGTGATCACCGCCAGGTACGGGCCCAGTGCATCCGGAATCACCGCCAGCAGGCTCTTGGACATGGCCTCGACCATGCCGGTGCCGGAGAGGATGCCGGTGAAGATGCCGGCGGCGAAGATCAGCCCGGTCACGGCCAGCACGCTGCCGGCGTGGGCGGCGATGCGGTCCTTCTGCTGCTGCAGGCACGGGTAGTTGACGATCATCGCGATGCTGAAGGCGATCATGAACAGCACCGGCAGCGGCAGCAGGCCGGCGATCAGCGCGACCATCAGGGCAGCGGTCAGGGCGCCGTTGAACCACAGCAGCTTGGGACGGCGAGCATCCGGGTACTGGGACACGGTGATCTCGCTGTGGTCGATCTCGTCACCCGGCAGGTGCAGTTCGCCAAGGCGGGCGCGCTCACGCTTGCCATACATGTAGGCGATCGCGAGGATGGCCACGACGCCGGCCAGCATGGCCGGGATCATCGGCACGAAGATGTCCGACGGGTCGACGTGCAGGGCGCTGGCGGCGCGGGCGGTCGGGCCGCCCCAGGGGGTCATGTTCATCACCCCGCCGGCGAGGATGATCAGGCCGGCCATGATCCGCGGGCTCATGCCCAGGCGGCTGTACAGCGGCAGCATGGCGGCGCAGCAGATCATGTAGGTAGTGGCGCCGTCACCGTCGAGGGAGACGACCAGGGCCAGCACGGCGGTGCCGACCGAGACTTTCAGCGGGTCGCCCTTGACCAGCTTGAGGATCTTGCGCACGGCCGGGTCGAACAGGCCGGAGTCGATCATCAGGGCGAAGTAGAGGATGGCGAACATCAGCATGACGCCGGTTGGCGCGAGCTTGCTGATGCCTTCCAGCATCATCGGGCCGATCTTGGCGGAGAAGCCGCCGAACAGGGCGAACAGGATCGGTACCAGGATCAGCGCGATCAAGGCCGACAGGCGCTTGGTCATGATCAGGTACATGAAGGTGATGACCATGGCGAAGCCGAGGAAGGTCAGCATGGGAGTACTCCAGGCGTGGTGCGTCGGGACGGGGACGTGACGGACGGATCAGTGGCGAGTGGATCGCCGGGGCTGGAGTAGCGAGGGGAATTGCGGGCGCAGGTAGGTACGGAAGGACATCAGAATCACCATTGTTTTTGTTGATCAGGCCGGGCTCCATCGATTTCGGGATGCCCTGGCACGCCGGTCGCTATGCCGGTGGTGAGGCGATGCTAAGGGGCTAAGCTTTCAGCCAGCTTTCGAGGGCTGAAAGCTGACGGGTGGTTGTTTTTTGATCTCTCGGGGCGTGTCGCCCTGAAGAACCCAGCGAAAGGAGTGCCGAACACATGAGCCAATCCCAGCAAGGCGGCTGCCACTGCGGTGCCCTGCGCTATCGGGTCGAGGGTCCGTTGACGGATGTCGCCCACTGCCACTGCTCGATCTGCCGCAAGGTCTCGGGCGGCCTGGTGATTACCTGGGCCACGGTGCCCTGCTCCGCCTTCCAGTGGCTGGCCGGCACACCGCAGCGCTACGACTCGTCCGCCAGTTGCGTGCGCTATTTCTGCAGTCGCTGCGGCGCCCATCTGGCCCTGACCACAGATCTGAGCCCGGAAACCATCGATATCACCATTGCGACCCTGGATGACCCGGCCTCTGTCCGCCCCGACCGGCATATCTGGACCGAAAGCCGCCTGCCCTGGCTGCACCTGGACGAACACCTGCCCGGCGAGCCCCACGAGACGCTCTGAGCTCAGGGCAGTTCCAGACCGCCGGCTGCCTTGTGCAGGGCGCGCAGGTGGTCGCCGATCAGCTTGGTGTTGGCCTCTACCGCACGGATCTGCGCATCGCGCTCCGGCCCCAGCAGGGCCCGGGCTTCCTTGTCGAGATCAGCGCTCAAGCTCTGCAACTGGGCCTGGCGCTTGCTGCTGCTGTCCTCCAGCTCGCGCCGCTCGTCCGCCTGGGGCAAGCCATATCCGCCCTGCCCCAGCAATTCCGCCGGTTTGCTGAGGAAACCACTGTTGGCGAGGATCTGCTGCAAGGTCTGGTTGGCCTTGTCGACGCCACCGTCGCTACGTGCGCGGCCGCTCAGGTAACGCTGCTTGACCTCGTCCTGGGCCAGCAGCAGTTGTCGGCGCAGCGCGGCCTGTTCCAGCAACAGCATGGCGGCGCTGGTGCGCAGGTCGGCGTGGTCGAACCACGCGCGGCGTTGCTCGGCGCTCTGCTCCAGCCAGGCTTCGACGCTGTCCTGGGGAATCGGCAACTGCTGCTTGAGGACCTTGAACATCGCCTCGAAGCGGTCGCGGTAGGAATCGAAGCGGTAGCCCAGGCGCAAGGCCTCGCGCGGGTCGTCGAGCACGCTGGTGTCGGCCAGGCCGCGGCCCTTGAGCACTTCCAGCAGGCCGTTGGGCATGATGTTGTCGAGGCTGGTCAGCTGCGGGTTGGCGGTGCCTGCGCGCAGCAGCTTGAGGGTTTCCACCGCGCAGTTGTTGGACAGGAAGTAGTAGTTGCCGTCGTAGCTCCAGTGCATTTCCAGGGCCTGGCGCACCAGGTTTTCCAGCTCGGCGCGGGACAGCTTCAGTGGCACCGAGGACAGGCTGCGCAGCTCGGTCTTGGTGTATTCGTCGATGACCTGGCCCAGGGGCAACACGAACAGCCGGGACGGATAGGCACCGACCAGGCCGTCCCAACTGGACAGCTGCACGTCATTGACGAAGGCTCGGTACGACAGCACCAGGTGCTGGTCCAGGTCCAGGCGGCAATCCGGACCACGCGGACGGCCCGGGGCACAGATCACCAGGCGCAGCATGCTGTGGCCCCAGCGGCTGACCCAATTCTGGTTGGCCTCGGCCAGCAGGTAGTCCACGGAATAGACCCGCTCAGGATCGATCTGGCCGAGGGGCTGCTTGGCGAAGTCATTCCCCGCATTCAGGTAGGGCAAGGCTGTTTCGCATGGCGGATGCGTCGGGCTCCAGCCGAAATGCTGGCTCAGGTAGGCATGCAGCGCCGGACGGCGGCAGGCGTAGCTGGGGTCGAGGAGGAAGTACTCCATGTTGACCGCGACGAACTCCTTGGGGCTGCTCAGTTCGTAACTATCCGGGGTGCGTACGTCCTGGTGATTGTCCTGCTCGCGTTCGCCGCGGCGCCCGACGTATTGCGGCCAGCCGGCAAGATCGAGAAAACGTGGGTCGTCGCTGAGGGTGAAGCGGCGTTCCGGCTGGCCACGGCATTCATCGCGCAGGCCGACCTTGCCCTGGGTCTCCTGCTGGCGCCGGCACTGGACGATCAGGCGGCGCTGGTCGGCGGGCCACAGGCGGGCGCGGTCGTAGATATGGGTGGTTTCATGGAGGACGGTGGCGAGCAATTCCTCGCGCACGGTGCCATGGGGGCGGCCGGTCTGCTGCGTGGCGGCGCTGCCGTCGGTCAGGCCTGGCAGCAGGCGGCGGTTGAGTTGCAGCGTGGAGAGCAGCGAGGCCTGGCCGTATACGTCCTCGGGCATGCTGTCGCTCCAGCTGACCACCACGGTGCGGTCCAGATGGGTCTTGAAACTGGGGGGAAGCTTCTGCAGGGCCTCATCGAGCAATGCCTGGCTGGCCTGGCGCTGTGCCGCGCTCAGGCCGTCGTCTTGCAAGCGCAGTTGCAGGTCGGCCAGGGCGGGCAGGCTGAGCAGCGCGAATACGCCGCCCAGCAGCCAGGCACGCAGTGACTTCACAGGGCGAGAATGGCTTCGGCCAGGACCTGGTCGCTGGCTTGGCGTGCTTCAGGCACGCGCTGACGCAGGGTGTCGAAGGCGGCTTCCAGCTGGGCACCACGGATATCGCCGTTGCTGGCGACGAAGCTGGCGGCGTCGTCACGGGCTTCGCGGACGACTTTCGAGTCACGGATCGAGGTGGTGGTGTCGGAGGTGAAATCGATCGAGCGACCGAAGGCGCGGACGATGATGTTGCTGGTAGCCACCAGGGTGTGCGCCTGGGCCACGTCGGCCAGCAGGAGGAAGCCGAGGGTGGCGGCGATCAGCGGGTTACGCATGGAACTTCTCCGGGGAAAAACAGGTGTGCTTATTGGACGAGAATTGCCTGCGCCAGTTCAAGGTCGCCAGCATGAAGATCGGGGTTTTCCTGGTGCAGCCGGCGCATCACCGACTCCAGTCGTGCACCGCGGACCAGACCATCGCTGGCGACGAAGGCGGCGGCGTCATCCCGGGCGGCCCGCACCCATTTGCGGTCGAAGGGGGCGCTGGTCACCTGGCTGGTGGCGTAGCCACTGATGACGCTGGTGGCGGTGGTCATGTCGAACGCCAGGGCAGTCCCGGACCCGAGTAGTGCAAACAGCAGGATCAGATAACGCATGGGGAAACGGTTGCCTTGCCAACGAAACGGCCAAGGCTATCCCAATGCATCACCCCGGGCCAGAGCGCTTGGCCCGGCTGTTTTGCAGGCTGTTGCCGGTACGTCAGATAGCCAGGATCGCCTGGGCCAGTTGCGCGTCGCTGGCTTGCAGGGTCGGCAGTTGCTGGCGGATATGGGCGAAGGCGCTTTCAAGTTTCACACCGCGGATATCGCCGCGGCTGGCAACGAAGCTGGCCGCGTCGTCACGGGCAGCACGCACGACCTTGTCGTCGCGGAACGACGAGGTCACGTCGGAGGTGGCATCGGTGGATGCAGCAACTGCGCCAACGACGGCGTCGGTGGTGACGACGAAGCTGGTGGCATGGGCGCTGGACGCCAGGGCCAGCAACAGGGCGGCGCCAAGCAGGCGGGTGCGGTTCATGGTCGATTTCCTCGGGGTGGGACGATCAGGCGGTTGAAAAAAGCGTAACACGTAACAAGCGAAACGCTCTTTAGTTCAACTGTTAAGGTTGTTTTTGTATTTTCTGAAACTGTACTGGTATTCAAGGCGAGCGCTCTATTTCGCGCCTTCCAGAACGAAAAAACCCGTCAGCAGTCACCTGCGACGGGTTTTTCGGAATTCGGTGCCGGCCGTGGCCGGCGGGCCTTGCATTAACGCCAGAAAGGCTTGCTCAGCTCTTCGTAGCGTTGTGCTTCGCTGATACCGGCGTCGGCCAGCAGGCGGGCATCCAGGCGAGCCAGTTGGTGGCGGCTGGAGATGCGGCGCTGCCACAGGACCAGGTTGGCCAGCAGGCGCAGAGGCAGGGAAGCCTTGGATTGTTCAACGTTGCTTTCGAAAACCAGACCGGAACTGAGGGTACGTTCCATGATGTGCATCCTTCCGCTTATGGCGGCATTGAGGAGTGATTAACTTGACTGGTGCTAATGATCCTCCTGTGCCGTCCATAACAGTAGATACAGTTCACCAACATTGTGATGGTCCAGTTAACTGTTTAAGGGCGCTGTTGCACTCGAAATGGACGTAACTGTACTGGTCTGCGCCAATATGGTGCGTTTTTAAGTGTGGGATGGGGTGTGGGGCGGAAAATAGGGGGATTTTTACCGGTACAGTAGAACAGTTTTCGATTGATGATGGCCGCAAACTGTTTTGCTGACCTGTTGCGAAGGCCTGCGAAGCAGGCCCCCGGCTTTTCAGGAGGGACTCAGACCGCCAGCATCCGCCCGGTCTCTTCCAGGTTCTCGTGCCACGCCAGCGCTTCGCGCAGGATATGCGGGGTATGTCCACCCCGCTCGCAGGCGCGAGTGAAGTAGTCATTCAGCGCATCGCGGTAATCCGGGTGCACACAGTTGTCGATGATCACCCGTGCCCGCTCCCGCGGCGCCAGGCCACGGAGGTCAGCCAGGCCCTGCTCGGTGACCAGGATGTCGACGTCATGCTCGGTATGGTCGACGTGGCTGACCATCGGCACCACGCTGGAAATCGCGCCGCCCTTGGCGATCGACTTGGTGACGAAGATGGCCAGGTGGGCGTTGCGGGCGAAGTCGCCGGAGCCGCCGATGCCGTTCATCATCCGCGTGCCGCAGACGTGGGTGGAGTTGACGTTGCCGTACAGGTCGAACTCCAGGGCGGTGTTGATGCCGATGATGCCCAGGCGCCGCACCACTTCAGGGTGGTTGGAGATTTCCTGCGGACGCAGCACCAGCTTGTCCTTGTAGCGCTCCAGGTTGCCGAACACATCGGCGTTGCGCCGGCTCGACAGGGTGATGGAACTGCCCGAGGCAAAGCCCAGCTTGCCAGCGTCGATCAGGTCGAAGGTCGAGTCCTGCAGCACTTCGGAGTACATCGTCAGGTCTTCGAACGGCGATTCGATCAGGCCACACATGACCGCGTTGGCGATGCTGCCGATGCCGGCCTGCAGCGGGCCCAGCTTGTTGGTCATGCGCCCCGCCGCCACTTCTTCTTTAAAGAAGTTGATCAGGTGGTTGGCGATGCCCTGGGTCTCGTCGTCCGGCGGCAGCACGGTGGACGGCGAGTCCGGCTGCTCGGTGATGACGATGCCGACGATCTTCGCCGGGTCGATCGGGATCGCGGTGCTGCCGATGCGGTCGTCGACCTTCACCAGCGGGATCGGCGTACGGGTCGGACGGTAGGTCGGGATATAGATGTCGTGCAGGCCTTCGAGGTTGGCGTTGTGCGCCATGTTGATCTCGATGATCACCTGCTTGGCGAAGATGGCGAAGCTCGCCGAGTTGCCCACGGAGGTGGTCGGCACGATATGGCCTTGTTCCGTGATCGCCACCGCTTCGATGACCGCGATGTCCGGCAGCTTGAGCTGCGCGTTGCGCAGTTGCTCGACGGTTTCCGACAGGTGCTGGTCGATGAACATCACCTTGCCGTCGTTGATCGCCTTGCGCAGGGTGCTGTCCACCTGGAAAGGCATGCGCCGGGCCAGTACGCCGGCCTCGGTCAGTTCCTTGTCCAGGTCGTTGCCCAGGCTGGCACCGGTCATCAGGCTGATCTTCAGCGGCGACTGCTTGGCCCGCTCGGCGAGGGCGTGAGGAACGGCCTTGGCTTCACCGGCGCGGGTGAAGCCGCTCATGCCAACGGTCATGCCATCCTGGATCAGGCCGGCGGCGTCGGCCGCGCTCATGACTTTACTGTGCAGCGAGGACAAGCGAATACGATCACGGTACATGGATTGTTATCTCGGGCTACTGAAGCTAGGTGCGCAGTCTATTGCTTTCGCGAAAACTCGTCCCGCGACCAAGGTCGTATGTAAGCCCCTGAAATAGAGCCTTCCGTCGGCGCGGCGGGCATGAAAAAGCCCCGGTCGTTGCCGAACCGGGGCTTATTGTCACAGCGGGAAAACAGCCTTATTCCACTGCCTTGACCATGTCCTCGATGACCTTCTTGGCATCGCCGAAGACCATCATGGTCTTGTCGAGGTAGAACAGTTCGTTGTCCAGGCCGGCATAGCCGCTGGCCATCGAGCGCTTGTTGACGATGATGGTCTTGGCCTTGAAGGCTTCGAGGATCGGCATGCCGGCGATCGGCGACTTCGGATCGTTCTTCGCCGCCGGGTTGACCACGTCGTTGGCGCCGAGCACCAGGACCACGTCGGCCTGGCCGAACTCGGAGTTGATGTCTTCCATCTCGAACACCTGGTCATACGGCACTTCGGCCTCGGCCAGGAGCACGTTCATATGGCCGGGCATGCGCCCTGCCACTGGGTGGATCGCGTACTTCACGGTGACGCCGGCGTGGGTCAGTTTCTCGGTCAGTTCCTTCAGCGCATGCTGGGCACGAGCCACTGCCAGGCCGTAGCCAGGAACGATGATCACGGTGTCGGCATTGCTCAGCAGGAAGGTGGCGTCGTCGGCGGAGCCGGACTTCACTGGGCGCTGTTCCTTCGAGCCGGTCGCCGCGCCGGCATCGGTATCGCCACCGAAGCCGCCGAGGATCACGTTGAAGAACGAACGGTTCATCGCCTTGCACATGATGTACGAGAGGATCGCACCGGACGAACCTACCAGGGAGCCGGCGATGATCAGCATCGAGTTGTTCAGCGAGAAGCCGATACCGGCAGCCGCCCAGCCCGAGTAGCTGTTGAGCATCGAAACCACCACCGGCATGTCGGCGCCGCCGATCGGGATGATGATCAGCACGCCCATGACGAAGGCCAGGGCCAGCATCACCACGAAGGCGGTGTAGTTGCCGGTGAAGGTGAACACCAGGCCGAGGCCGATGGTGGTCAGGCCCAGCACCAGGTTGAGCTTGTGCTGCCCGGCGAACTGCACTGGCGCGCCCTGGAACAGACGGAACTTGTACTTGCCCGAGAGCTTGCCGAAGGCGATGACCGAACCGGAGAAGGTGATCGCACCGATGGCCGCTCCAAGGAACAGTTCCAGACGGTTGCCGGTCGGGATCGGGTCGCTGATGGCGCTGACGATGCCCAGGGACTGTGGCTCGACCACTGCCGCGATGGCGATGAACACCGCAGCCAGGCCGATCATGCTGTGCATGAACGCCACCAGCTCCGGCATCTTGGTCATTTCCACGCGCTTGGCCATGATCGCGCCGGCGCTGCCGCCGATCAGCAGGCCGACGATCACGTAGGCGATGCCGTCAGTGGCGAGTTCGGCGCCAAGCTTGTAGATCAGGCCGACGGTGGTGACCACCGCCAGGGCCATGCCGAGCATGCCGAACAGGTTGCCGCGGCGGGAGGTGGTCGGGTGCGACAGGCCTTTCAGGGCCTGGATGAAGCAGACCGACGCCACCAGGTAGAGAAGCGTTACCAGGTTCATGCTCATTTTTACTTCTGCCCCTCAGCCTTCGCGGCTTTCTTCTTGAACATCTCCAGCATGCGCCGGGTGACGAGGAATCCACCGAACACGTTGACCGCCGCCAGGGCGACCGCGAGGGTGCCCATGACCTTGCCCAGCGGGGTGACGGTCAGGGCCGCGGCGAGCATGGCGCCGACGATGACGATGGCGGAGATGGCGTTGGTCACCGCCATCAGGGGAGTGTGCAGCGCAGGGGTGACGTTCCAGACCACGTGGTAGCCGACGTAGATCGCCAGCACGAAGATGATCAGGTTATAGACGCCGTGGGAAATCAGCATGTCTTCCATTGCCTGCTCCTTATCCGTTCTTGCGGATGACCTGGCCGTCGCGGCACATCAGGCACGCGGCGACGATGTCGTCTTCGAGGTTGATGGTCAGGGCGCCGTCCTTGTCGAACAGCAGCTTCATGAAGTCCAGCAGGTTGCGGGCGTACAGCGCCGAGGCGTCCGCGCCGACCTGGGCCGGCAGGTTGGTCGGGCCGACGATGGTCACGCCGTTCTCGACGACGACCTGGTCCGCCACGGTCAGCGGACAGTTGCCGCCCTGGGCTGCGGCCAGGTCGATGACCACCGAGCCGGGTTTCATCTGCGCTACGGTTTCCGCGCTGAGCAGGGTCGGTGCCTTGCGGCCCGGGATCAGCGCGGTGGTGATGACGATATCCGCCTGCTTGGCGCGCTCGTGCACGGCCAGCGCCTGGCGTTGCATCCAGCTTGCCGGCATTGGTCGGGCATAACCGCCGACGCCTTGGGCACACTCGCGCTCCTCGTCGGTCTCGTACGGCACATCGATGAACTTGGCACCGAGGGATTCGATCTGCTCCTTCACCGCCGGACGCACGTCCGAGGCCTCGATCACCGCGCCCAGGCGCTTGGCCGTGGCGATGGCCTGCAAGCCAGCCACACCGGCACCGAGGATCAGCACGCGGGCGGCTTTCACCGTACCGGCGGCAGTCATCAGCATCGGCATGAAGCGCGGATAGTGGTGAGCGGCGAGCAACACGGCCTTGTAGCCGGCAATGTTGGCCTGCGAGGACAGCACGTCCAGGCTCTGGGCCCGGGAAGTGCGTGGCGCGGCTTCGAGGGCGAAGGCGGTGATGCCGCATTCGGCCATCTTGGCAATGAGGTCGTTGTTGAACGGGTTGAGCATGCCCGCGAGCACGGTGCCGTTCTTGATCTGGCCCAGTTCGCTGTCGTTGGGCGCCACAACCTTCAGCACCAGCTGCGCGCCAAACGCATCGGCGGCGCTTCCAAGTACGGCGCCGGCTGCTTCATAGGCACTGTCCGGGATGCTGGCGTTGACGCCGGCTCCGCGCTGGACGGTGACCTGATGACCCTGGCCCACCAGTTTCTTGATGGTTTCGGGAGTGGCAGCGACCCGTGTTTCGCCCGTCTGCGTTTCGAGAGGAACACCAATGTGCACGTCATTTCTCCTGCGTGATCTTTTTTTGTTGAGCCAGCGCACTGCGGATGGTGCGTCTGGGGCGGCCGATCAGCACGATCCCGTCTGAAATCAGGCGGGGCGCGGCATTTTGCAAGCGATCTTTAGTCGTATCAATGGGTTCTGATTGGAAACTGTAAACAAACTACAAGTCACCCTGTGACCGCATGTCGCACCGAAACGGCCAGACCCCGTCAAACACGGGCTTTAGCGACATTAAGATAAAAATTAAAAATTTTCTGACAATTTTCGCGGATGAGACGAAAAAGGTCGCTTTGAGGCGGGGAAAACCTTGCAAATAAAGGGGTTTGGCAGTGTTTTGCGGGCAAGTGAAACAGTTGTCGCCAAAGCGACATTTACTTATATCTGTAGGTGTTGAAAATAATTGACTACTGGGTCAGCAATCCCGTTTCGTCCTTGTGGGCCGCGGCATAGCGCTGTGCCTCGCTGACCAGCCAATCACGAAAAGCCCGCAAGGACGCTGATTCGACCTTCCGTTCCGGGATCATCAGGTAGTAGGCCTTGATGCTCGACAAGGCGTGGGAGTTGGCGATGACCAGGCGCCCTTCTGCCAGTTCGCGCTGGATCAGGAACGGCGGGATCAGTGCTATACCCATGTCGTGCATGGCTGCCTGAGCCAACATCGAGAATAGTTCATAGCGCGGCCCTGTCATGTCGCGGGCGACATTCATGTCCAGGCTGTCGAACCATTGCCGCCAGGCGTAGGGCCGGGTGGTCTGCTGCAACAGCGGAAGCTGGGCGATGGCGTGCGGGTTGAGTGTGGCGTGTCGTTCAAGCAGGGCCGGGCTGCACACGGGGACCGGGTTTTCTCCCATCAGCCGGTGGGATTGTGTACCGGACCAGTCGGCGTCGCCGAAGTAGATCGCGGCATCGAAGTGGGTATCGGCGAAGAGGAACGGACGGGTGCGGTTGGTCAGGTTGACCGTGACCTCCGGGTGGCGCTGCTGGAAATGCTTCAGGCGCGGTAGCAGCCATTGGGTACCGAAGGTCGGCACCACCGCCAGCTCGATGACATTGGCGCCCTGCTGGCCCATCACCGAAAGGGTGTCGCGCTCTACCGCATCCAGTTGCGTAGCCACGCGCCGGCTGTAGGAGAGGCCGGCTTCGGTGAGCTTCACCCCGCGCCGCGAGCGGCGAAACAGTTCGACGTTGAGGAACTCCTCAAGCCCGCCAATCTGCCGACAGACGGCGCCCTGGGTCAGGGACAGTTCCTGCGCTGCCTTGGTAAAGCTCTCGTGGCGAGCCGCGGCCTCGAAGCAGACCAGGGCCGTGGTGCTGGGGATCTTGCGCCGCATATCCATCAACCTCACTAATCAATCGTGAAAATGGCCTTAATGGCCCTAACGGAGTGAGAAATTATCACAAGATCTTGCGCAATCCTCGTTTGTCGCCCTCCCCGTTCGGGCCTAGGATCAATGCACGAGAAAAACATCCCACTTCCCCATTCGAGGATTCGCTCATGGCCGGCAAAGCAAGCTTCAACTGGATCGACCCGCTGCTGCTCGATCAGCAGCTCACTGAAGAAGAGCGCATGGTGCGTGACAGCGCTTTCCAGTTCGCCCAGGACAAGCTCGCGCCACGTGTTCTGGAAGCCTTCCGTCACGAGCAGACCGATCCGGCGATCTTCCGCGAGATGGGCGAAGTCGGCCTGCTTGGTGCGACCATCCCCGAGCAATACGGTGGCAGCGGTCTGAACTACGTGTGCTACGGCCTGATCGCCCGTGAAGTGGAGCGCATCGACTCGGGCTACCGCTCGATGATGAGCGTGCAGTCTTCGCTGGTGATGGTGCCGATCAACGAATTCGGTACCGAAGCGCAGAAGCAGAAGTACCTGCCGAAGCTGGCCAGTGGCGAGTGGATCGGCTGCTTCGGCCTGACCGAGCCGAACCATGGTTCCGACCCGGGCTCGATGATCACCCGGGCGAAGAAGGTCGACGGCGGCTATCGCCTGAGCGGCAGCAAGATGTGGATCACCAACAGCCCGATCGCCGACGTGTTCGTGGTTTGGGCCAAGGATGATGCCGGCGATATCCGCGGCTTTGTCCTGGAGAAAGGCTGGCAGGGCCTGAGCGCCCCGGCGATCCATGGCAAGGTCGGCCTGCGTGCATCGATCACCGGCGAGATCGTCATGGACAACGTGTTCGTGCCGGAAGAGAACATCTTCCCGGATGTGCGGGGTCTGAAAGGCCCGTTCACCTGCCTGAACTCGGCGCGCTACGGCATTTCCTGGGGTGCCCTGGGTGCCGCCGAAGCCTGCTGGCACACTGCGCGGCAGTACACCCTGGATCGCCAGCAGTTCGGTCGCCCGTTGGCTGCCAACCAGCTGATCCAGAAGAAGCTGGCCGACATGCAGACCGAGATCACCCTGGCCCTGCAGGGCTGCCTGCGCCTGGGCCGGATGAAGGACGAAGGCACTGCTGCGGTGGAGATCACCTCCATCATGAAGCGCAACTCCTGCGGCAAGGCCCTGGATATCGCGCGCATGGCGCGGGACATGCTGGGCGGCAACGGCATCTCCGACGAGTTCGGTGTGGCCCGTCATCTGGTCAACCTCGAAGTGGTCAACACCTACGAGGGCACCCATGACGTGCATGCGCTGATCCTCGGTCGTGCACAGACCGGCATCCAGGCCTTCTATTAATAGAGAGGAACAGTCCATGGGCGCGCTTTCTCATTTGCGGGTCCTGGATCTGTCGCGGGTACTGGCCGGGCCATGGTCCGGCCAGATCCTTGCGGATCTGGGGGCGGAGGTCATCAAGGTCGAGCGGCCGGGCAGCGGGGACGATACCCGCGCCTGGGGCCCGCCCTTCCTCAAGGATGCCAAGGGCGAGAACACCAGCGAGGCGGCCTACTATCTGTCTGCCAATCGCAACAAGCGCTCGGTAACCATCGACTTCACCCAGGCCGAAGGCCAGCGCCTGGTGCGCGAGCTGGCGGCGAAGTCGGACGTGGTGATCGAGAACTTCAAGGTCGGCGGGCTGGCAGCCTACGGGCTGGACTACGAAAGCCTGCGTCAGATCAATCCGAATCTGATCTATTGCTCCATTACCGGTTTCGGTCAGACCGGGCCCTACGCCAAGCGTGCGGGTTACGACTTCATGATCCAGGGCCTGGGCGGGCTGATGAGCCTGACAGGCCGTCCCGAGGGTGATGAAGGTGCCGGGCCGGTGAAGGTCGGTGTTGCACTGACCGACATTCTTACCGGGCTGTATTCCACGGTGGCTATCCTGGCTGCCCTCGCCCATCGCGACCAGCATGGTGGCGGGCAGCATATCGACATGGCGTTACTGGATGTTCAGGTGGCTTGCCTGGCCAACCAGGCGATGAACTACCTCACCACTGGCAATGCACCGCGTCGGCTGGGCAATGCGCATCCGAACATCGTGCCTTATCAGGACTTTCCGACTGCGGATGGGGATTTCATCCTGACCGTGGGTAATGACGGGCAATTCCGCAAGTTCGCCGAGGTGGCGGGCCAGCCACAGTGGGCGGATGACCCGCGCTTTGCGACCAACAAGCTGCGGGTGGCCAATCGTGCCGAGCTTATTCCGCTGATTCGCCAGGCTACTGTGTTCAAGACCACGGCCGAGTGGGTCAGCCAGTTGGAGCAGGCGGGTGTACCGTGCGGGCCGATCAACGATCTGGCGCAGATGTTCGCTGATCCACAGGTGAAGGCGCGTGGGTTGGCGATCGATATCGCTCATCCGCTGGCAGGCAGTGTGCCGCAGGTGGCCAGTCCGATCCGGTTGTCCGCTACGCCGGTGGAGTACCGCAATGCACCGCCGCTGCTCGGCGAGCATACCGAGCAGGTCCTCGGTGGGGTGCTGGGCCTGGCGGTGGAGGATATCCAGCGACTGCGCGAGGCTGGGGTGCTCTGAAGGATCGCTTCTCTTATATAGAGGCAAACGGGGCGTCGGCACTGATTTGAATCAATTTCAAATTAGTGCTTGACGCCCCGTTTTATCTGTCTATACTTCGCCCCACTTCCGGCGCAGTCGAAACGGAAAACTCCTTGAATATCAACGAGTTAGGCGTTCCAGGTGGTATCGGAAGTGCTTCGGTCGTTTACGAAGGCGGTTGAAAAAGGCAGTTGACAGCAGGTTGTAACGCTGTAGAATTCGCCTCCCGCTAACGAGAGATCGCAGCGAGTCAAGTGTTTGAAGTTGAACGAGAAATTCTGAAAAACTTCAAAATAAACGCTTGACAGACTTAGAGGAAAGCGTAGAATGCGCGCCTCGGTTGAAGCGAAACGCTTCGCCAAACGCTCTTTAACAATCGAATCAAG
>NZ_JAZDQN010000009.1:0-204566 GCF_036324125.1 Pseudomonas ulcerans
CCCCCCCGCGCCCGCCCCCCCCCCCCCCCCCCGCGCCCCCCCCCCCCCCCCCCCCCCCCCCCCCCCCCCCCCCCCCCCCCCCCTCACCCCCCCCCCCCCCCCCCCCCCCCCCACCCCCGCTCCCACAGGGTCGGTTACGGCAGGTACAACCTGAACAGCCCGCCTCCCAGCGCCCCGCCATTGGCGATCTCGATCCGCCCCGGCACGCCGTTGCGCGCATGCAGCGCGGCGATGCGCGCGGCGAAATACAGGCCCAGCCCGGTGCTGGCAGTGCTGTGCTCGATGCCCTGCACGTACTCGTCCTGCTGGGCGATCATCGCTGCCGGGAAGCCGGCACCGTCGTCGTTGACGCTGATCACCAGCGCCTCGTTCTCCTCGCGCACGGTCACCAGCAGGGCATGCCCGGCATAGCGGGTGGCGTTGTTGATGATGTTGGAAATCACCGAGCCCACCAGCTCGCGGTCGAAGAAGCCCAGCGGCGTGGCTTCGTCGATCTCGTAGCGGGCGATGATGCCGCGGCTGTCGAGGATCTCCTGGTAGCCGGCGAGCAGACCGCCGATGAAGTCGTCGAGATCGTGGTAGTCGGGCAGCATCGGCAGCTGGTTGATCCCCAGCTTGTAGAGGCCGAGCAGTTGCACCAGCATGCCGTTGAGGTGGACGAACTCATGCTCGATCACCACCTGCTCCGGCGCCTGCTGATGCCCCTCCGGCAGGCGCGCCAGCCACTGGCTGTGCGCCTGCATGAGCATCGCCAGCGAGTTCTTCATGTCGTGCACGGTGGAGGCGATCACCGTGGAAAAATCCAGCCCCGATTCCTTGTCCCTGGACATCATGACCCCACAGCGCGAATGCGCAATTTACGGTAGCGCTCATAGCGCGGATCGGTGTCGGGAATGCCGGCCACCTTGGCCAGGCACTCGCGACACTCCTGCAGCACCGCCGCCGGCGGGTTCTCCCCACCCACGCGCAACAAGGCCTGGGCGGTGTTGAGGGCGATGCTGATGTTCTTCGATTGCAGCTTCAACGCCTTGCGGAACAGGTTCAGCGCTTCGTCCAGCTGGCCGGCCTGGTAGCTGCGCACGCCCTGGCGATTGAGGTCCACGGCTTCGTTGCCGGCGCCGAGGATGGCCGGGTCGTCGGTGAGCTTGGCGATGCTCTGCATCACGGCGTTGTCGTCGCCGTAGACCTCGACGCAGTTCTTCAGGATGTTCTTGCCGGCGTCTTCCTGGCCCAGTTGCTTGAGCTGGGCGGCGACCGCCAGGGCCGCCTCGGCGGAGAAGAACTGGTCCATGGTTTCCAGGCGCGCCATGGCGGCCTCGGTGAGCTTGGCGGCGGTCTCGGCATCACCGGCCTGGGCCACGCCGGTGGCCTTGATCAGGCGTGCGCGGACCTGCAGGCCCTGGTCTTCGGCGTACTGCTTGGCGACATCGCCGAGCACCTGGTTGATCTCGACCCGGGTGCGCGCGTCAAGGCCGTTGCCGGCGTTCTTCTGGATCAGCGCCTGGGCCAGGCCGAGGTTGCTTTCCGGGTCCTTGAAGCGCGAGTTCTGGCCCTGGCTGACGGCCTGGCGATAGGCCTTCGAGGCCCCGTCGAAATCGGCATTGCCCAGGGCCAGCTTGCCCAGCAGCATCTGCCGTTTCACCGCCAGCGGCGACAGGCGCACGGCATCTTCCAGCACGTGCTGGGCGCGACGGTTTTCGCCGCTGGCCATCAGCACCTCGGCGAGGCCGTCGTACAGCCCCGGCATCATCGAGAAGGCCTTGATCGCCTGCTCGTAGATCTCCTTGGCCTGGCTCACCTGGTTGCGCTTGAACAGCAACTTGCCCAGCGCCGAGTAGGCCCAGGGCGTCGGCCGGTTGGCGAGGATGGCCTTGAGAAAACGTTCCAGTTCTTCGTGGCGGTTCAGCGCGGCCATGGCATCGGCGCGGTAGCGCAGGCACAGCGGGGCGAAGCGCGGGTCTTTCTTGCACAACTGCTCGCAGGCCACCAGCACTTGCGCCGGGTTGCCGCGGTCGAGGGCCTGGAGAATCGGCTTGAGCAGGGTCTTGCGCTGCACCAGCTTGTCCAGGCGCTGGGTCAGGCCGAGGCGGTTGAACGGCTTGGTCAGGTAGGCATCGGGTTCGTGTTCGAGGGCGCTGAGAACCACGGCCTGGCTGCTCTCGGCGGTGATCATGACGAAGATCGCTTCGTGGCTGATCAGCTTGTCGAGCATCAGGTCTTCGAGGACCTGCTGGCCGTTCTTCTTGCCATCGCCCATGTGGAAATCGTGCAGGATGAAGTCGTAGCGCTTCTGCCCGCACATGCGGATCGCCGTCTCGCCGCTCTCGGCGGTGTCGACGTCCTTGATCCCCGCCTCGCGCAACATCGAACGCAACGACGTACGGAAATCGGTGAAGTCATCGACGATGAGAAAACTCTTTTGGCTGTAGACCAGCATCCGCAAAACCTGTCCTGGAAATTATTGAAACGCATACGACACACGAACAGGCCCGGCGCAACCCGCGAGGCCGCCCCGGTCAGGCATGACCGTCGGCCACCGCCAGCAACCCTTGGCTTCCCAGCCGGTACTGATTGTCGCCGCTGCGCTTGGCTTCATACATCGCCAGGTCAGCGGCGTGGAGCAGCGTATCCATGCCCGTGGCGTGCTGCGGGAATACCGCCACGCCCAGGCTGCTGCCCACCTGCAGGATGCCTTCGGCCAGGCTGATCGGCTCGGCCAGGGTGTCGATCAGGCGGCGGCACAGGGTGTGCAGCTCGGCCTCGTCACCCTCCCCCTCGGGCATGCCATCGAGGACCAGGACGAACTCGTCGCCGCCAATCCTCGCTACGGTATCGGCGGCACGTAGCATTTGCTTGAGCCGCCGGGCGATCAGCACCAGCACGCGATCGCCGACGGCGTGGCCATGCTGGTCGTTGATCGCCTTGAAGCCGTTGAGGTCGAGGAACACCAGGGTCACCCGGCCCTGGTGTTCCCGGGCCTGCTCCAGCGCCTGCAGCAGGCGGTGTTCAAGCACCAGTCGGTTGGGCAGGCCGGTCAGCGCGTCGCTGTGGGCCAGTTGCTGGAGCTGGCTGGCCCAGGCCTTTTCCTCGGTGATCTCGCGCACCACGCCGATCATCTTCACCGCCACGCCGTCGGCGTTGCACACGATATTGCCGGTCTCGCGCAGCCAGTGGATGCTGCCGTCGGGCCAGACCACGCGGTATTCCTCGTCGTGGTTGTCGCCGGTCTCGATGCAGCGCAGCTCGCCGGCGCGCACCTGGGCGCGGTCATCGGGATGCACGGCATTGCAGAAGCGCTCGTAGCTGGGGGTGATCTCGCCTACCTGGTAGCCGAACATGCCGAAGATGGCGTCGGACCAGTACAGGGTCTCGGTGTCGATGTCCCAGTCCCAGGTGCCGATGCGGGCGAAATACTGGCTGCGCTGGTAGCGCTCGCTGTCATCGCGGGGGGCGAAGGCAGGCGGGCTTTGCGGCTGGTTGTCGAGGCGGATCTGGCACACCGCCAGGCGCGCGCGCAGCTGCCGTTCGCGGCGACGGGCGCGCAGCAGCAGGACCAGCAACATCAGCGATGTGCCAAGGGCGAGCCAGTCGAAGGCGGTCATGGAACGGGGCCGGAAAGAGGAAAGCAGCACTAAAATAGCGAATTGCCACTATTGCCGTCCAATTTTCCGGCCCCGGGTGTGCGCTAGTTGGCAACCACGCTCGCGGCGGCAGCCTTGCGCTGGCGGCTCCAGTTCAGCGCGGCGTGCGCCACCAGGCCGAAGATCAGGCCCCAGAAGGCCGCGGCCAGGCCGAGGAAGCTCATGCCCGAGGCCGTCACCAGGAAGGTGATCAGCGCCGGCTCGCGCTGTTTCTCGTCGGCCATGGCGCCCGCCAGGCCGGTCATGATCGCGCCGAACAGGGCCAGCCCGGCGAGGGCGGCGATCAGTTCACGGGGCAAGGCGGCGAACACCGAGGCCAGGGTCGCGCCGAAGGTGCCCATGAGGATGTAGAACAGGCCGCAGGCGATCCCGGCGACATAGCGCTTGCCCGCTTGTTCGTGGGCTTCGCGGCCGGTGCAGATGGCTGCGGTGATGGCGGCGAGGTTGAAGCCATGGGAGCCGAAGGGCGCCAGCAGCACGGAGCCGAGAGCGGTGACCGCGAGGATCGGCCGGGCCGGGGTGCTGTAGCCGGCGCTGCGCATCACCGCCATGCCCGGCACGTATTGCCCGGTCAGGCTGACCAGCGCCAGGGGCAGGCCGATGTTGATGATGGCATGCCAGCTCCACGCCGGTGCGGTGAACTTCGGCTCGGCCAGGGCCAGGGTCAACGCCGAGGCGTTCAGTTGCCCGAGCGACCCGGCCACCACGCAACCAACGATCAGCACCGAGAGAATCGCGTAGCGCGGCGACAGGCGCTTGAACAGCAGGTAGCTGGCGAACATGGCCAGGACCAGCGCCGGCTGCAGCTTGATCGAGGTGAACAGCTCGGCACCGAAGCGGAACAGGATGCCGGCCAGCATGGCGGCAGCGATGGCCCTGGGCAGGCGGCTCATCAGGCGATCAAAGGCGCCGCTGAGGCCGACCACGGCGATCACCAGCGCGGCAACGATGTAGGCGCCGACCGCCTCGGCCAGCGACACCTGCGGCAGCATCGACACCAGCAGCGCCGCCCCCGGCGTCGACCAGGCGGTGATCACCGGCGCGCGCAGGCGCCAGCTGAGCAACAGGCCGGTGACACCGCTACCGATGGAAATCGCCCAGATCCACGACGACACCTCAGCCGGCGCCAGCTGCGCCTCGCGGGCGGCCTGGAAGACGATGATCAGCGGGCCGGCGTAGGAAATGATCACGGCGATCAGACCGGCGACGACCGCCGACAGCGAAAGGTCCTTCCTGAGGTGTTCCATGCAGTTCTCCCGGAGCGAAGCAGTAAATTGATTCGATTCATTTCAAATCTATTCGACTCAATCGACTCAATTCAATAGACTCAATTAAACAATTTGAAATATTCTCTCCGTCAACACGCCATCAGGATTGCGCCACGGCACAGGCCGATTGCTGCGATGTGATAGGCTCGGCGCACTTGTTTCCATCGGTAGTTCGTCCATGTGGGTCCCCCTGCTCAACGCCTTCAATCAACCCGTGTACCTGTCCATCGCCGACGCCCTGGGCCGTGATATCGCCAGCGGCGCACTCAAGCCGGGCGAACGCCTGCCGACCCTGCGCGAGCTGGCCCAGGCGCTGCAGGTCACCCCCGGCACGGTGAGTCGCGCCTATGGCGAGGCGCAACGGCGCGGGTTGTTGCAGGGGGAAGTGGGACGCGGTACCTACGTGCGGGCGACGCCGCTGGCCGAGCCGATCGCCGTGGAGCCGGTGGTGCAGCAGGGCAGCCTGTCGGTGGCCGCGCCGCTTCTTGACCTGTCGATCATTAAGCCAGCCAGCGACACCGCCTCCACCTGGCTGCGCGGCGCACTGGTGGAGCTGGCCAACGGCACCGACTTCGCCCAGGCCCTGGACTACGCGCCGGATGGCGGGCATCCGGTGCACCGCGAGGCGGGCGCGCAGTGGTTGCGGCAGTGGTTGCCGGATGCGGTCTGGCAGCAGGTGGTGATCACCGCCGGCGCCCAGCATGGCCTGCTGGTGGCGATCAGTGCGCTGACCGAAAGCAATGACCTGATCCTCTGCGAATCGCTGTGTTACCCGGGGATCATTTCCCTGGCCCACAGCCTGCAACGGCGCCTGCGCGGGGTGGAGATGGACGAGGAAGGCATCGTTCCGGCCTCGTTGCGCGAACTCTGCCAGCGCGAACGACCGAAGATGCTGGTGTGTGTCGCCACGTGCCAGAACCCGACCACGGCGACCATGTCGCACCAGCGACGGGCGGAGATTGCCGCGATCGCCGAGGAATTCGACTTCCTGATCCTCGATGACGACATCTACGGCTTCCTCGCCAGCGATACCACGCTACGGCCGCTGGCCAGCTATGCGCCGGAACGTTCTGTGTATCTCACCAGCCTGTCCAAATCGGTGCTGCCGGCGCTACGCATCGGCTATCTGTACAGCCCGCCGCGCCTGCTCTCGCGTCTGACCGCGATGGTGCGCAGCAGCGTCTGGATGCCCTCCCCGCTCACCGCGCAGTTGGCAAGCAACATCATCGAGCAAGGACTGGACCAGCGGCTGGTGAAGCTGCAACGGGAAGCGGCGGCGAAGCGCCAGGCGATGGCGCGTGAACTGCTGTCAGGCCTGAAGGTGAAGGCCGAGCCACACAGCTATCACCTCTGGCTGGAGTTGCCGGAGCCATGGAGCGCGGATGAGTTCGCCACCCTGGCGCGGGCGCAGGGGGTGAAGATTCTCAGCGGGTCGCAGTTCCAGGCGGAGCGTAGTGGTGACAGCCGTGGGGTGCGGGTGGTGCTGATGTCGCCGACCCGGGAGGATGAATTGAGGTTTGCGTTGACGCAGCTGGCGAGCCTGGCGGGGACGGCGGATCCGCGACGGTTTTACTGAGCCACGCTTGGCAACGGGTCAATTCTGCGATCGCCATTCGTTGGCCAGCCTGGACAGGTAGCGCATGATTTCCCGATCACGGGCCTTTCCGTGGGCATCAGGCCACAGGAAGGCCAATATCAGAATGCGGTTTTCGTAGAGTTCACCTGGAACATAGACCAGCGCGGCGTCTTCCCCTGGACGCCCTTTCCTGCACACCCGGTCCCGCTGCGCTACGCCCTGGCGAAAGCGGGCAGGTGGAATGCGTACATGAATATGCATCAGGCAGGCCTGCAACGCCGAGGCAGGCTGGGTGTAGGGCGCATCGCGCCCGAAGATCGCCGGAATATGCAAACGATCCGACTCGATGTACCGGATGAATTCAGCCTTCAAGGTTTCCGAAAGGCCGGGGTATCTGGCATCGACAGGAAGAAAGAAGACCTCGAATGTTTCTGGATGGAAGGAAACCTCGAAAGCCATTGGTTCCCTCAGGCGATTTTCGCAATCCGTTTCGTGGTGTGGTCCGCAAGGTCCCGCAGGGCTTGACGCTCTATCTGACTTGGGAACTCGTCGGGACGAACGAAGAACTGCCGGTACATCACGTCCATGGTTGCCAGGCGGGTTCTGACCTTCGCAACGGATCTGCGCAATTGCTCATGTTCGTTGCTCAGCGCAGAGGGAACCGGCGAATCGCGCAGTACTTCCTCAAGCTGACGGGTCGCCTTGAGGAGTTCCATATTGCGCAGGAAGTGTTCTTCGTCGATCGAGGTCAGGGTGGCAATCTTTTCCACGCTGCGCGCGTAGTGGGTATCAAGATCGTTCCAGCCGCTGGCCAGAGCCGCTATCACTGAACGGAGCTTGAGGACGGCCGGGGACTCGCTCGCGTAAGCCACTGGCGAGGGATCGCTGGTACGTTGTTCGGAGAGCGCAGCATAGTCGCTGATCAAGGCGAGGGCTGCGACAAACAGTGCAGAAGCAGGCGCATTCGCTTTGAGGGACATGGAAAGCTCCGTGATGATGACGTTGGCTTGGAAGCCAGGCAGGACCGCGATTATCGACCCCGGGTCAAATTAGTCAATTGCCGTCCCCGTGGTGTCCTGGTGACTGGGTATTACAAAACCCCGTATAGCCAGTATAGGTAAGACTGATGTCGATCCTCACCGCTCATCCAGGAACGAGATTTAAGACGAACGGTGGAGCGAGGAAATGAAAGCGGTCCCGAATCCGGGACCGCCAAGCATGCCTACCGCACAAACACCTGCGCCGTAGTAATCGCCATATCCCCACCCGGCAACTGGATCTTGCCCAACGGCTTCAAGCTGTCGGCATCGAAGATCGCCACGTCGTTGTAGGTCCCGGCCAGGTACACCTTGCTCCCCGCCTTGTTCATCGACACGCAGTAGTACGAGTGATCGAGGGTTGCGGCCTTGACCAGCTTCTTCTCCTTGATGTCGTACTTGGCCAGGCGGTTGAGCACGCCGTACACCACGTTCGGGTCCTTCGGCGAGCGCATGCCGCTGAAGTAGATTTCCGTCAGCGGACCGAAGTCCACGGTCTGGCTCTTGCCGGTCTTCAGGTCGATGCTGAAGAAGCCATACAGGTTCTCCGCCGTCGCCGGGTCCTGCTTGTCGTCGGTGAACCTGGCCGTTGTGTAGAGCAGCGAGAATTCATGCCGCCAGGTCTGCTGGTTCCATACGTAGAGCACGTCCGGCGCGCTGTAGTTGGGGCGCTTCCAGTTGCGGCTCGGCACGATGACGTCGAACTTGCCGGTCTTCACGTCGACCTTGTAGATATCGGGACCGGCCACGTACAACGTGCCGTCGTCACCACTCTGCATGATCGTCAGCTGGCGCGGCGCCGGGAAGCTGCGCAGCGGCTTGGCATCCAGCCCGCCATCGGTGCCGTAGACATCCAGCCGCGGCGGTTGCACTTCGTAGTGGTCGCTGAACAGCTTGGTCGGGTTGGCGACGGTGTAGATTTCCTTGCCGTCGTGGCTGACGGTGAAGGAGAACATCGAGCGCGCCTTTTCTCCCGGCTGCTGGGTGATGCTGGCGTGGAACACCTGCTTGCAGCTGTCCAGCTCGACGCCATAGATATCGGCGTAGTGGTTGTTGAGCACGTAGGCGATGCGCCGGTCCGGCGACATCTGCACCGAGCCCGGGCCAAAGGCGTCGGGCATGGTGCAGGTCTTGTACAGCTTGTCGCTGCCGAGGTCGATGACGTGCAGGTTGTTCGGGTAGTTGGTGACGGCCATGTACTCGTGGCCAGCCTTCAGCGCCTTGCCTTCGTCGGCGGCCTGGGCCAGGCCGGCGGTCGCGCCGAGCGCCACCAGGGCGGCCAGGCCGCGGGTTGCGATATGCAGCATGGAGATATCCCTCTTCTTGTTCGCCTGGGGGCTCATTTGTCGTCCGGGAACACGGTCCCGAGGTTGCGCCAGCCATCGCCGGAGGACTGTGCGTCCTTGTTCCAGTCGGGGAAGGTGCTCATCATGTCCGGCACCTGGGCCGGCCACCAGCAAGGGTCGGAGCAGCCGTAGAGGTCGGACTCCATCGGCTGGCACAGCGACGAGACGCCACCGAAGGCGTCGATTTCCCAGCCCGGGTCGGTGGTCGAGGCGCAACCGGCGACCGAGTTCATCGCCACCACTTCCTCGATGCGGTTCTCCTCGGCGGCCTGGTCCAGCTTGATCGCTTTGTTGTTGATCGGCTTGAGATGTTTCATGTCAGTGCACCTTGCGCGAGGTGATGTAGCGGCTGATGAAGGCCGGGTTCTCGGCCATGATCCGGCTGTAGACTTCGATGCCGAAGTCCACCCAGTCACGCATCAGTTCGCAATAGTGGTAGGTCGGATGGGCCGGGTCGCCGTAGCGGGCGTAGCTCTCGTGGTAGCAGCCGCCGGAGCACAGGTTGCGGATGCGACAGCTGTCGCAGCCGGTGTTGGTGCGGTCCAGGCGCTGGGAGAGAAAGTCGTTGAGCTCGACCTGCTTCACGCCGCTATGCACGTTGCCGAAGGTCGGCAGCGACGAGCCGGTGAAGCGGTGGCAGAGGTTCAGCTCGCCCTTGTGGTCCACCGCCAGCATCTTCAGGCCGGCGCCGCAGGGCAGCGCCTTCTTGTGGCCTTCGTGGATGTCGGTGAGCAACTGGTGCAGGTTGGAGAAGCCGATGTTGCGATGCTCCAGCGCCGCCTCCAGGTAACGCCGACCGAGGGCCTTCATGTTGGCGAAGACCTCCACCAGTTCCTCGCCACTGAGGTTGTAGGCGCTGACATCGCCGGAGGTCACCGGGGCAAACCCGACCTCGGCGAAACCCATCTCGTTGAACAGGTGGTTCCAGATGGTCTCGATATCGGTGACGCCCTTGGTCAGGGTCACCCGCGCGCCCACCGGGCGACTGTCGTAGCGCGACAGCAGCATGTCGGCCTTGCGCCGCACCACGTCGTAGGTGCCCTGCCCGCCCACGGTGATGCGATTGCGGTCGTGCACGGTCTTCGGCCCGTCGATGCTCACCGACAGCCCGAAGCGGTGGGCATTGAGGTAGTCGACGATCTCTTCGGTGAGCAGGGTGGCGTTGGTGGTCATGACGAACTCCACGCGCTTGCCCGCCTCGCTGAAACGCCGCTCGCAGTAGTCGACCATGTATTCGATCAGCTTGCGGTTGCTCAGCGGCTCGCCGCCGAAGAACACCACGGTGTACACCGGCTCGTCCGGCGACTCCTTGAGCAGCATCTCCACCGAGGCCACCGCCGTCTCGACGTCCATGCGCTTGCCCGCCGAGGGCTTGTCCAGGTCTTCCTTGTAGCAGTAGGTGCAACTCAGGTTGCAGCCGGTGTTGACGTTGAGCACCACGGTGTTCAGCGCCGTGCGCTCGACCCGCCGGGCGGAGATTTCCGGGGTCAGCGGCGAGCCGTCGCTGACCAGCTCCAGGGCGATCAGCTCGCGCAGCGTCTCGTTGATTTCCGCGCCGTCGAAACGCGCCGCCAGGCGCTGCACCAGGGCATCGCTGGAACAGCTTTCGCGGCGCAGTGCGTCGATGATTTCCCCGGTCAGGGCATCGCTGGCGAACAGCGAGCTGCTGGGGATATGGAACAGCATGCGGGCATCGTCGACCCGCACTTCATGCAGATTGCGTTCTACCAGGTTCAGGATGGCACCCATCACAACCTCCTCGAAAACTAAGGACATGGCCAGGTCACACCGCCGGATCACGGGATGGGCGGGTTGTTCCAGCGCTGGATGGTCACGATCATCTGGCCTTCGCCGGTGCGCGCCTTGCCGCCGTCGTCAACGGCGGCGATGACCTTGAGGTTGCCGGCGTTGTTGGTCGACATCTTGCGCGCCGGGTTCGGCCCGGCATCGCCCGGGGTGAACACGCCGCTGTCGGCCTGCATCACGCCGGCGAACTTGACGTCCTCGTCCTCACGCGCGCGTTCGTCGAAGGGCTCGACTTTCCACCTGGCCGGGAACACGCCGATGCGGTAGACCTTGCCATCGCTGCCCTGGCCCCAGGCCTCGGCGTCGAAACGCCCCTGGACCTTCGGCGTGGAGCCACCGTTGTCACCCACCCGTGCCACCGAGAACGCCGGCACCACCTTCACTTCGGCGATCTCGCGGTACAGCGCCAGTTGCTGGCCACCCAGCGCGCCGACCTTGACCTCCTGCAGGCCGCTGGCGGCGTCGGCGGCAACCTTGACCCGCACCTTGATGCGCTGCGAGGTGTTCTCGACCACTTGCAGCACTTCCACGCCCTTGCCGAACGACGGCGTACCGCTCAGGCCGCTGCCCACCAGGGTCAGCTCGCTTTCGCTGCCGGCCTTCACGTAGCCCGGCTGCACCGCCAGCAGGCGTGCCTTGCCCTGCTGCGCCGCGGTGAAATCGAGGCCGCGTTCGTCATGGGTCTTGTCGAACATGCGACCGACCAGTTGGCCGTCATTGGCCGCGAACACCTGGCGCATGCTCACGCCATCAATGTCCACCGTGCCGCGCCACTCATAGCCGCTGTACAGCACCGCGCTGCCCTCGCCCTTGAACGGCGAGCCATCGGCGTACTGGCCGTCGACGCTGACCTTGAAGCGGTCGCCGTCCTCGGCGCTGACCTTCATCACCCCGTTGAGCTCGCCCTTGCCCGGCAGATGGCCGCTGAAGCTCCAGTCGCCAGCCAGGGTCGCGGCCTTGGGCATGGATTTCTGCCAGTCGCTCCAGGCCTTGCTGTCCAGCGGGTATTTCTGCGCCAACAGCGGGACCATGTCCTTCTTCGCCAGGTCGAACCAGTCGCGGTCGCGGGACAGCGCCTGGTACTCCAGCGACGGCCATTGGCCGAGGTGGAAGTTGACCAGCCGCTCCCACTCCTGGGCCGGACGCCGCTGCAGGGCAATACGCGCGCCGGAGTGGCAGCGCGAACACATCTGCTTGGTGGGTTCCTCGATCTGCTCGACGGTGTTCAGCCGCCGTTCGAGGGCGTAGCGCACGCCGTCGGTTTCGCTGGGCGCCAGGCCCTGGGTATCGGCGAGGTACTTGACCAGGGTGCGACGGTCTTCGTCGCTGATCTGCAGTTGATGCATGGTCTGCATGCGGCCGATGGTCATCAGCCAGCCTTCCGGGGTCTTGCGCTGGTGGCTGATGCGGCTGAGGGCGTCGTTGCCCTCGGGCAGATGGCAACCCTGGCAGGTCTCCATCAGAATCTGACGGCCCTCACGGGCCTGGCTGACCTGCGGTTGCAAGGCAAGGCTGACGGCCACTGCCAGCAGACCACCGGCACTGGCGAACCTGAGTGTTCTCTTCATCGATGACTGACCTCCCACGGGGTTCTTTTTATTGTTCGTATCTTTCTCTTATAGGTCCCTTCCGCCGGCCACACAGGGCAGAGCACGCACCGAAGGGCCGCTTGCAAGGCTCGATACATATTGCGTGCCAAACGCCGAAAGCGCCGTTTCACGGGGCTTGCGGGCCACGCAGGACGCGCCTTGCGGCACGTTTCGCGACAGATGAGACAGGCTGAGACAGTTGTCGCAGGCCCATGAGACAGTCTCGCCCGCTGTCTCGTTTTGCGACGGGCGCGGCGACCAGCGCGCTTGTCGGACCTGCCCCGCGCCCCCGGATTCACCGGCCCCGCAATGGCAGCGGCGACCTTGGCACAGCCGTTGCGATGGCCCCGGCATTCACTCACAAGAACGAGGTCTGCCCATGTCCACCCCTGCCCCCCTGCACCCGGCCGTCGAGGCCTTTATCCGACGCGCGCCGACCATGCTGATTGGCGATGACTGGGTCGAGGCCGCCGACGGCGAACGCCTGACCCTGCGCAACCCGGCCACCGGCGAGGTGCTGTGCCAGGTGCCGGCGGCGACGCCCGCCGATGTCGCCCGGGCCGTGGCCGCCGCGCGCCAGGCCTTCGATGACTCGGCCTGGAGTCGCACCCGCCCGCGGGAGCGGCAGAACCTGCTGTGGAAACTCGCCGACCTGATGGAGCGCGACGCCGAGATCCTGGCCCAGCTGGAATGCCTGAACAACGGCAAGAGCGCGGTGGTGGCCAAGGTCATGGACGTGCAGTTGTCCATCGACTTCCTGCGCTACATGGCCGGCTGGGCGACCAAGGTCGAGGGCCACACCGTCGACGTCTCGCTGCCGCTGATGCCTGCCGACCAGTTCCACGGTTTCATCCGGCGTGAAGCGGTGGGCGTGGTGGGCGCCATCGTGGCCTGGAACTTCCCTCTGCTATTGGCTTGCTGGAAGCTCGGCCCGGCCCTCGCCACCGGTTGCAGCGTGGTGCTCAAGCCCGCCGACGAGACGCCGTTGAGCGCGCTGAAACTGGCGGAGCTGGTGCTGGAAGCCGGCTACCCGGCCGGGGTGTTCAACGTCGTCACCGGCACCGGTGCGATCGCTGGCGATGCACTGACCCGGGACCCTCGGGTGGACAAGCTGACCTTCACCGGCTCCACCGCGGTGGGCCAGCACATCGGCAAGATCGCGATGGACAACATGACCCGGGTGACCCTGGAGCTGGGCGGCAAGTCACCGACCATCGTCATGGCCGACGCCGACCTGGCCACTGCGGCTGCCGGCGCGGCCCAGGCGATCTTCTTCAACCAGGGCCAGGTGTGCTGCGCCGGCTCGCGCCTGTATGTGCACCGCAAGCACTTCGACAACGTGGTGGCGGATATCGCCGGCATCGCCAACGCCATGAAGCTGGGCAACGGCCTCGACCCGAGCGTGCAGATGGGCCCGCTGATTTCCGCGCGCCAGCAGAAGCGCGTGTTCGACTACATCGAGCAGGGGCGCGGCAGCGGCGCCACCATCGCTTGTGGTGGCGAGCAGTTCGGCCCGGGCTACTTCGTCAAGCCGACGGTGATCGTCGACGTCGACCAGAAACACCCGCTGGTGCAGGAAGAAATCTTCGGGCCGGTGCTGGTGGCCATGCCTTTCGATGACGAAGCCGAGGCACTGCGCCTGGCCAACGACAGCCCGTATGGGTTGGGTGCGAGCATCTGGTCCAACGACCTGGGTGCGGTGCACCGCATGATCCCGCGCATCAAGTCCGGCTCGGTCTGGGTCAACTGCCACAGCGCGCTGGATCCGGCGCTGCCGTTCGGCGGCTACAAGATGTCCGGCGTCGGCCGCGAGATGGGCGCGGCGGCGATCGAGCACTACACCGAGCTGAAGTCGGTGTTGATCAAGCTCTGAAGCATTCAGGTACCAGATGCTCAGTGGCTGATCGGGGCTGATCACCATTTTCAGGCGTCTGGTACCTGAACCATACGCGGCCCCTGTGGGAGCGGGTTTACCCGCTCCCACAAAGTCCGCGTTCGGCTTCAGGGGCGGTAGCCCTGGCTCAGCAGCCAGCTACGCAGGTAGCGCTGTTGTTCGGGGTTCAACGCAGCCAGCACCTGATCCGCCGGCTCAGCGCGCAAGCGGCTGACCAGCGGCGCCAGCTCTACTCCATTCAGGTGCCAGATGCCCAATGGCTGATCGGGGCTGATCACCACCTGCGCCAGGTCCACCAGGCCCTCGCGCAGCACTGGCGCCTGTTCTATTCGCAGGCTGGAGAAATCCGCCGTGGCATGCACCGGCTCGGCATCCGGCCACTGTCGGCGTGCCTGCCAGAACGGCTCGTCGGCCCAGCGCCGCTCTTCCAGGTAGAAATCCCGCCCCAGCCGCGCAAAGCGCCAGAACAGGTGCTCGACCCGCCGCTGGTGGAAACGCAGGGCCAGCTCGCGGCGTTCGGGATGGGTCAGAAGGGTGTTGATCACCGCCGGTGCCTGCAAGGCGGAAGACAACGACTGGAAGATGCCGTTGCCCGACAGGGGATCCACCGCCATCGCCGCATCCCCCACCCGCAGCCAGTTGTCACCGCCGCACAGCGGCGCCAGGATCGCCGTACTGCTACGGGCATGCAGTTGCAGGTCCTGTTCCTGGTCGGTGTCGAAGAATGCCCGGGCCAGTGGCGACTGCCAGCGCTTCTCACGGCAGAAGTCCAGCAGCGCGGCCTTGTCCGGCAAGGCCGTGGCGGCGACGTCCAGGGTCCACTGCCAGTAGCAACGGCCATCGGCCTGGCGGGCCATCCACACCCAGCCGTCGGGCTGGCTTTCCACCGCGCTGGCACTCTTGCCCGGAGGGCCCTGCCAGCGGTTGAGCAGGCTGAGGGTTTCCGGCCCGCGCTCGGCGCGTCCCTGGGAGCGGTCGTGCTGGGGCGCCTGGCGGCCGCGGGCTTCGACATGGAAATCGGCACTGAGGGACGGCGCCCCGTCTAGTTCGATCAGGCTGCGACCGTCTTCGACGTGCACGCCGAGCACCCGCGCCTCGATCACCTCGATCCCGGCGCTGCGCAGGTCGTCGCGCAGGCCCTGGTCGAAACGCGGGCGGTCCAGCAGGAACTCGACGTTGCGACTCTGCGCCTCGCTGTTCCACCGCGCATGCCGCCGCGAAGGCTCGCCGGCCACCGCCAGCGCCTGCTGCAGGCCGCTGCTGCGCAGCGCCTCCAGGACCCGCTGCGACACACCCTCCAGCGCAGCGAAACGACGCCACTCGCTGACGACCCGAACCTCATGGCCAAGCCGTTTGAGACCCAGGGCAACCACCGCGCCCGCCGGGCCGGCTCCCAGTACGACAATAGATTTCAAGCACGACCCCGATATTCACGGCCACGGTAATGGGCGTTGTGCAGCAGCCAGGCCATCACCAGCGCATTGCTGGCATGGGGCTGCTCGCGAAGAAAGGCGGCGATATGCCCGGTCAGCGCCGCACAACCAAAACTGGCCCCCGACAGCGGGCTTTCCTTGGCCCGCACGCAGGCGCCGAAATCGGCCTGGGGGCTGTCCAGCCAGCTCCACTCGTCGCGCTGGCAACGGGCATCGCCGGTGATGCGCAACACGCCCGGGTAGGCGGCGGGATACACCGGCATGCCCTGGGCCGGGGTCGAGGCGCAGATCAGCACGCCGGCGTTCTGTGCCGCCGCGCAAGCCTCGCGCAGCGCCGGGCGATCCTCGCGCAGGCCGAGGCTGAGGTTGATCAGGCGCACGCCGCGCATCACCAGCCACTCGATGCCCGCAGCCACCTGCAAGGCGCTGGTCACACCGCGCTCGTCGAACACCTGGGCAACATGGATCGGCAGGTCGCCAGCACCGGCGGCGATCAGCTCGACCACCGCCGAACCATGCCCCAGCGCATCCTCCCGCGCCGGCTGTTCGCTGACGCCGACCGCCGCCAGCTGGAAACGCTGGGCGCCGGCCAGGCGGTCGAGGGGACCACCGCTGTCCACCACGCCGATGCTCACCTCAGACATGCCCGGCCTCCCGCTCGCGCAACTGGCCGTCCCTCAGCACCAGGTGCAGGTCGGCGTTGGCCAGGGTCGAGGGGCGGTGGCTGACCAGGATCCGGGTCCGCTCGGCAAACAATCGGTCTATCGCGGCAATCACTTCTCGCTCCGTGTCTTCATCGACTTGTGAGGTGGCTTCATCCAGCACCAGCAGCAGGGGATTCTGGAGCAATGCGCGGGCAATGGCGATACGTTGTTTCTGTCCGCCCGACAATTGCTGGCCGCGCTCGCCCAAGGGGCTGTCCAGGCCCTCCGGCAAGCTGGCGATGAGACTGTCGAGTTGCGCCAGGCGGGCAACCTCGGCGATGGCTTCGCGGCTGGCATCCGGCGCGCTGTAGGCCAGGTTGTCGGCCAGGCTGCCACGGAACAGCACGATGTCCTGGCTGACCACCGCCACGCGCTGGCGCAGGGTCTGCAGATCGAGGTCGCGCAGGTCGACGCCGCCCAGCAGGATCTGCCCGGCCTGGGGGTCGTAGAAGCGTTGCAGCAGGTCGATCAGGGTCGACTTGCCGGCGCCGGACATGCCGCTCAGGGCCACCTTGCAGCCATGGGGAATCTGCGCGTCGACCTGCTGCAAGAGCGGCGGCCGCCCCGGGTGGGCGAAGCACACGCCGTGCAATTCCAGGTCACCGCGCTCCGGCATCGGCGTCGCTTGCTGCGGGCTTTCCACCTCCGGCGCGACCCCGCGCAACTCCATGACCCGGCCCAGGCTGACGCTCATGCGCTGCACCGCCACATACAGGCCGAGCAGGCTCTGCACCGGCCCCACCGCCATGCCGAGGTAGGTGGAGAAGGCAATCAGCGCCCCCAACTGCCAGGTGCCCTGCACCACCCAGTAGCCCCCCACGAGGAAGGCGCAGGCGCGGGACAGCGAGGTCAGGGTACCCGGCACTGCCTGGGTGAAGAACTCGGTGACCTGCAGGCGCAGCAACTGGCTCATGTAGCCCTGTCCCAGCCCGTCGAGACGCCGCGCCTCGCGTTGCTGCTGGCCGGCGGCCTGGATGAACTTCATCGCCGGCAGGGTCTCCACCAGGAACGACGAGACATCTGCCGAGCGCTCGCGCAACTGGCGCACCTCGCGCTCCACCTTGCGCCGCATCCAGCGCAGCCAGAGCACGTCCAGCGGGATCAGCAGCAGCGCCAGCAGCGACAGTTGCCAGGACAGCATCAGCAGCATGCCCAGGGCACAGACCAGGCCGATCACGCTGGACACCGCGGAGAACAGCGAGTCCACGGCGAAGCGCTGGATCTCGGCCACGTCGCCGTCCAGCCGCGACATCAGGTCGCCAAGGCGGCGCTGGCCGTAGAAGCTCGGCGACAGCCGTTGCAGGTGGCGATACAGGGCGTCGCGCAGGGCGAACAGGATGCGCCCGGACAGGCGGGTGTGCAGGTAGCGATTGAGGCCGGACAACAAGGTGCCGAGGATGCCGGCGAGGATCATCAGGCCGGCGATCAGCGCCAGCTTGGGGAAGTCCTTGGCCAGCAGGCCATCGTCGATCAGCAGCTTGGTCAGCCAGGGCTGCACCAGCACCAGCGCGGTGGCGCACAGCGACAGGCCGAGCAACCCGGCGATGGCCAGCCGGTGCGGGCGGATGAAGCCGTACAGCCAGTGCAGGGCGTCCTGCACGGCGGGCCGGTCCTGATGCTCGATCAGGCGGCTGAGCAGACGCTGGATCACGACGTCATCTGCTTGAGCTTGCGGTACAGGGTGGCGCGGCTGATGCCCAGGGCCGCGGCGGCGGCCGTGGCATTGCCATGATGACGGTCGAGTGCCTGGCGGATCAGTTCCAGCTGGTTGTCCCGCAGGTTTTCCGCCTTGGCCTGGGGCGCGCCGCTGCGCAGTTCGTCCAGCAGGTTGTCCGGCAGGTGGTCGAGGCCGAGTAGCTGTTCGCCGTCCTCGCGCATCGCCAGCAGCAGGCGCAGGTTCATCTCCAGCTGACGGATGTTGCCCGGCCAGTGGTAGGCGCCGAACAACCGCGCCAGCTCGTCGGACAGGCGCACGCCGTGACCGCCGAGGCGGGCCAGCAGGCTGTCGATCAGCGCCGGCAGGTCGTCGCGCTCGCGCAGGGCCGGCAGCTTCACGCTGATGCCATTGAGACGGTAGTAGAGGTCTTCGCGGAACTGCTGGTCGGCCACCTGCTGCTTGAGGTCGCGGTGGGTGGCGCAGATCAGGGCGATATCCAGGTCCTGCTCCTGCGCCGCCCCCAGCGGCGCCACCTTGCGCTCCTGCAAGACCCGCAGCAGCCGGGCCTGCAGGGCCAGCGGCATGTCGCCGACCTCGTCGAGGAACAAGGTGCCGCCATGGGCCTGCTGCAGGCGCCCGACCATGCCGCCGCGGCGCGATCCGGTGAAGGCGCCCTCGCGATAGCCGAACAGTTCCGACTCGATCAGGCCTTCGGGAATCGCCGCGCAGTTCACCGCGATGAACGGCTTGCCGGCGCGGGCGCTGTCGTGGTGCAGGGCGCGGGCCACCACTTCCTTGCCGCTGCCGGTCTCGCCCAGCAGCACCACCGGCAGGTCGCTGGCCAGGCCCTGGCGGGCCATGCGCAGGGTCCGGGCGAAACGGCTGCTGGCGGCGCCGAGGGTTTCCAGCGAAGGCGTGGTCGAGGCTGGCGTGGGCCGGCTGACGGTGGCCGGCAGCGACACGGCAATGGAGCGCTGCGGCAGGTGCAGCGCCTTGTAGTGGAAGGCGCCCTTGGCGGTCTCGATGCTGTCGACCTGGCCCGCCTGCAGGCGCGCCAGCCATTGCTCGACGCGCTGCCCCAGCAGGCCGTCGCAGCGCTGGCCGACCAGGCTGGCGCGGTCGCCATGCAGCAACTGGCAGGCCTGGTTGCTGGCGGCGAGGATGCGCCCGTCGAGACTCACCGCCAGCAGGCCCTGCCAGCAGGAGTCGAGGTACTGCCGACGGCTGTGGAACGCCAGGACGATCTGCTCGGGGAAGCTGTTGATGAACAGCCGGCTTTCGATCTGCATCACTGCCATCGCCAGCAGCGCGGTGCGGTCGTGGAGACGGCCGAGGGGGCCCTGGCGGGTCAGGTCGAGGACGCCGAACAGTTCGCCCTGCGGGCAGTGGATCGGCACCGAGGTGCAGGAGAAATCGCTGAGGCGTTCGAGGAAGTGTTCGCCGCAGTCGATCTGTACCGTGCGCGCTTCCACCAACGCGGTGCCCAGGGCGTTGGTGCCACGGCTCGCCTCGCTCCAGCAGGTGCCGGGGGCGATGTCGCCGAGGCCGCGCTGCCTGAGTACGCCGGATTCGCCCTGGATGGCGAGGATGGTGGCGTCGGCGTTGGCGAGGATGATCAGGCTGTCCTGGCCCTGGCGCGCGCCGAGGTAGTCGAGTTCGGCGCTGGCGGCGTCCAGCAGCGGGCGGTTGCTGGCCAGCAGCAGGTCGAGGCTGGCAGCGGAGGTCAGGGCGACTTCCTGGCCGGCGTTACCGGTGACCCCATGACCGAGGCTGCGGCGCCAGGAGGCATCGATTTCGGCACGCAGGAAACCGTCGGGCAACTGGCCCTCGACGGACAGGCGTTCGCGGGCAAGACGGGGGTTCGAGGTCGGGGCTGTTTTTATTGTGCTCATCGGCGGCTCCGGATCGGTTATCCGATACAAGCAAGACCTGCGCCAGATTCCGTTGGTAACACTTCCCTGTGCCGGCAACAGGGCCAACAGGCTTGCGAGTATAACGCCGTTACAAAAGCCCCAGCGACTTGGCTCGGGCCACTGCCTGGGTGCGCCGCTCCACGCCGAGCTTGCTGTTGATATGGCTGGCGTGGGTCTTCACGGTATGCAGGGAAATGAACAGCTGCTCGCTGATTTCCTGGTTGGAGCAGCCTTGGGCGATCAGCTTGAGCACGGCGTGTTCGCGCACGCTGAGGGTTTCCGCGCTGGCACTTTCCTGGGCGGGAAGCAAGGCCAGCAGGCTGGCCTGGATGGTGCTCGACGGCTGGGCCTGGAGCTGTTCGCGCAGCCATTCGGGATGTTCGTTGAGCAGGCGCTGGAAGGGTTGCAAGGCCCCGCCCCGCGCGGCATCGAGCGCCAGGGCGAGCCGCTCGCGTGCCTCCGGCTGGTCGCCCAGCGCCAATGCCAGGCCGACCGCCTGGCACAGGGCGTTGACGCACAGTAACTGGCCGCCACTGGCCTGGCCGCGATTGACCAGCGCCTGCAGCCGCTGCCCGGCCTGGGCGGCACGCCCCTGGGCCTGCTCCAGCAGCGCCTGCTGCAACTCGATATGCAACGGCAGCAACGGGTGGAACTCCGGCGCCGCCGCAGCCTGTTGTCCGCCATAGGTCTGGCTCAGGCGCAGCAGCCAGGACTCGGCGAGGTCGTTGCGCCCTTGGGCCAGCCACAGCTCGCACTTCACCAGGGTGATCATGGCCAGGTAGAAGATCGGCGGCACGTCCCAGATATGCATCAGCCGCTCGGCCTCGGCCAGTTCGGCGAAAGCTTCGGCGAAACGCCCTTCGCGTCCGTCCAGGGTGGCCAGGGCGCAATGGCCAATGAGCACGCTGATATCGCGACAGGCGCGCGCTTCGATCAGGCCGGCACGCAGGCGGCTGCGGCCAGCGTCCGCCTGCAGGCGACCCACCAGCAGATAGCCTTCATAGAGCATCAGCCGCGCCCGCACCGCATAGAGTCGCTGGGACGACAATCCGCGCAGGCGGTGCAGCCCCTGGCGCACCTCGTCCATGGCCCGCAGCACTTCGCCGCGGGCATGCAGCACCCGCGCGCGGTCGTAGTGGGCCAGGGCTTCGAACAACGGGTTGCCGACCCGCTGGGCCAGCTCCAGGGCCTCGCGGTTCCAGCCACGGGCGCGCCAGAAATCGGCATCGGCGATGGCCAGGTTGGACAGGGTCGAGAGGCACATCAGGCGCTGCCCGTAACGTTTGTGCGGCAGGCTCTGCAGGGCCTGCTCGCAGTACGAGCGGGTGCGCTCGCGGTCGCCGCGACCACGGGCGATGATCCCGCTCAGCGCCAGCCACTGGGCCAGCATGGACTTCTGTGCGGTGGCCGAGGGCGCCGGCAGGAAACGGCTGAGATGGCTGGCCAGCTCCTCCGCCGCGTCCAGCTGGCAAGCCAGGCCCAAGGCCCAGCTGTACAGCACGATCAGCCGCGGCGTGCTGATCAGCAGGCTGTCGGGCAGGTCCATCTTCCAGCGCAGCAGCATGCCGACGTTCTGTTCCGCCAGCAGTTGTTCCTCGGAGAGGTTCTGCACCAGGTTGGCCGCCACGTCGAGGTGCCCGGCGCGCAATGCCTGCTCCACCGCCTCGTCGAGCAGGCCCTGGCCATGGAACCAGCGGCAGGCCCGCAAGTGCAGGCTGGACAGTGGCAGGCTGGCCTGGCGGGTGCGCAGCAGGTCGGAGAACAGGTGGTGATAGCGGAACCAGTAGCCGTGCTCGTCCAGCGGCACGAGGAACACCTGGTGCGATTGCAGGAAACGCAGAATCTCGCCGCTGTCGTGGCTTTCCCGCAGGGCGTCGCAGAGGTCGGCGCAGAAGCGGTCCTGGCAGGCGGTGTCGTTGAGGAAGGCCTGCACCTCGGGCGGCAGGCAGTCGATGACTTCTTCCAGCAGGTAGTCGCGGATCAGCCCTTCGCCACCGTGCAGGGCCTGGGGCAAGGCGCTGTCGGCCCCGGACTCGATGGCCGCGAGCAGCCAGAAGCGCAGGCCGGCGACCCAGCCGTCGCTGCGCTGGACCAGGTTGTCCAGGGCCTGGCCACGCAGTGCCGAAGGGTGCTGGCCGAGCACTGCGAAGGATTCGTCGGGGGTCAGGCGCAGGTCCTGTTCGGTCAGCTCCAGCAACTGTCGCGACAGGCGCAGGCGCGCCAGGTGCCAGTCCGGGCGCAGGCGGCTGGTGACCAGCAGCACCAGCCCGGTCGGCAGGTGATTGAGGAAGAACTGCAGGCAGCGGTCGAGCACCGGCCCCTGGGCCAGGTGGTAGTCGTCCAGCACCAGTAGGATCGGCGCGCCGTTGTGCAGGTGCACCGCCAGTTCGTCGAGCAGGCCGTCGAGCCATTCCTCGAAGGCGAACGGCTGGTGGCGCTGGCGCATCTTCAGCAGGCCGAGGGCCTGGGCGCCAAGGCCCGGACAATGCTGTTGCAGGCCTTCGAGCAGGCGCTCCAGGAAACGACCGGGATCGGCATCACGCTTGCTCAGGCCCAGCCACAGGCTGCGCCACTGCGCGGGCAGGCCCTGGCAGAACTCTACCGCCAGGGAACTCTTGCCGAACCCGGCCGGGGCGTTGACCAGCAACAGGCGTCCGCCGAGCCCGGCCTGCAAACGCTGGCAAAGGCGCGCCCGCGGCACATGCCCGTCGGGCAGCGGTGGCCGGTAGAAGCGTCCTTCCAGCGCGGACACGGTCTGGCTGGTGAACCCTTGCGTGCTGGACAGATCGGTCATGGCCGGCCCTTTCCTGGGAAACTCTCGGCGACAGGGATTGCCGCAGACTAGCGGTTTAACCGGCACATTTGAAGGCGATTGCCGCAGGTAAGCAAAAAAAGACTACAACAAGAAGCAACAAGAACGACATTGACTGGAGGCAATGGATGATACGTCGGATGGCGTTATCCGAGATGTCGAAGGGATTTTTCTGATGGGGTGTATTCCGAAAATCAGAACGCCCCGGCAAGCCGGGGCGTTCTGGGGGATCACACGGAGTCGCTCAAGCCTTAACGCACACCCGACTGACGCAGGGCTGCCGGCTGGAAGTCGGCCTTGGATGCGGTGAAGCCGAAGTCGTAGGAACGTTTTTCCTCGTTCTTCATGCCAAGGGCCAGGTAACGACCGGACTGCAGGTCATAGATGGCTTCCAGGGTGTACCACGGTACCTGGACGTTGTAGTAGTCCTGGGCGTGGGCCTCGGATACCCGCCACAGCTGGTTGCGACCGTCGTACTGGTCGATCACCGCCGCTTGCCAGGTGTCCTCGTCGATATAGAAGTCACGCTTGGCGTAGATGTGGCGCTGGCCCGGTTTCAGGGTCGCCACCACGTGCCACACGCGGCGCAGTTCGTAACGGGTGAGGTCCTGGTTGATGTGGCCCGCCTTGATGATGTCGGCGTACTTCAGGGTCGGCGAATCCAGCTTGTAGCTGTTGGAGGCGATGTACATCTCCTTCTTGCCTTCCAGCTTCCAGTCGTAGCGATCCGGCGCGCCGTTGTACATGTCGAGGTTGTCGGAGGTACGCAGGCCGTCGGCCGCGGTACCCGGACCGTCGTAGGACACCTGCGGCGCCAGGCGCACGCGACGCTGGCCGGCGTTGTAGACCCATGCCTTGCGCGGTTCCTTGACCTGGTCGAGGGTCTCGTGCACCAGCAGCACGCTACCGGCCAGGCGTGCCGGCGCGGTGACTTCCTGCTTGAAGTAGAACAGCACGTTGCCCGGATCCTGCGGGTTGAAGTCCTTCATCCGGTCGCGGAAGACGAACTGGTCCTGGAAGTACACCAGGCTGTAGCTGCCATTCTGCTGCGGCGTGGCCTGGGTCACCAGGCGGGTCACGCTGCCCCCGCGATAGCGGGTGATGTGGTTCCAGATGACCTCGACGCCGCTTTTCGGAATCGGGAATGGTACGGCGACCTGGAAGTTGTTCAGGCCGTTGCCGCCCTCCACCAGGGTGGTCTCGGTGGCGTTCTTCTTGATCGCGGCGAAGACGTCGGCAGGCACGGTGGCGCCGCGGTGGGTCTTGTACACCGGGATCTTGAAGGTCTCAGGGTAGCGCTTGAACATCGCGACCTGGCCCGGGGACAACTTGTCCTTGTACTGGTCGACGTTCTGCGCGGTGATGGTGAACAGCGGCTTGTCGGCCGCATACGGATCGGAGAGGAAGCCGCGGGCATCGACGGAGCCAGCGGTCTTCGACAGCGGCTCCCAGGGGCCGATGGAACCATCGGCGTTACCGGCTTTTTCCGCGCCCATCGGGGTCAGGCTGCTGCCCAGCTTGGCGGCTTCATCGGCGGACACCGCCGCCATCACGCTGCTCGCCAGCAGGGACAGGCCCAGTACGCCGGCTTTGAGCAAAGTCTTGGTGCTTTTCATGGTCATGTTCTTCTTCCTGAATAATGCGCTTAGAAGTTCACGCCGAAGCTGAGGGCGACGAAGTCGCGGTCATCCACGGTGGTGTACTTGCCGTCGAAGAAGTTGGTGTACGACAGGCTGGCGGTGTAGGTGTTGAGGTAGTCGGCATCGACACCGAGGCTGACGGCCTTGCGACCCTCCTCGAAGTTGGCGCCCGGACCTGGCGAGTAACCCTTGACGTCGTGGGACCAGGCCACGCTCGGCTTGAGGTTCACACCGGCGAATACGTCCGGATAATCCCAGATGGCGCGAGCACGGTAGCCCCAGGAATCGGAGGTGGTGAAGCCGTCGTTCTCGCAGTAGCGGGTCAGGTTGTTCTGCGGGCCGCCGGCCAGGGTGCTGGCGTTGAGCGACGTGCAGCGACCGTTGGGCAACGGGCCAGGACCATACACCGGGTCACGACCGTAGCGAGCCTTGGAAGTGCTTTCCAGGCCACCGACGTGGGTCCAGCCAACTTCACCCACGAGGGTCAGGCGACTGGCGCCCATGACCTGGTCGAAGAAGTGCGTGAAGGTGGTTTGCAGCTGGGTGATTTCCTTGCGGCGATAGCCCGGCTGGTCCTGGCCTGGACGGCCTTGCAGGACCGATGCGGTCGGGTCCAGCGGGGTCAGGCCGGAGAACAGGATATCGGTGGTGTTGAGCTGCACCGGGGCGTTTGGCCGGTAGCTGATTTCCCCGCTCCACGCGGTGCCGGTGGGCAGCGTGGTGGAGAAGCTCAGGCCGTACAGACGGATGTCTTCCGGATATTCGACGTAGTAGCTGGAGTTGCCCGCCACCACCAGAGGCAGCAGGGTAGGCGCCAACGCCACGGCCTGGGCCTGGCTCAGGCCGTTGGCCATCAGCCTGCCGACGAGCCCGGCGGCACTGTAAGCACTGGCCGGACCGCCCTTGCCGCTGAAGATCGGCGCGCGGCTGTGGTAGTTCATGAAGTAGGCACCGAACTCGGTGGCCAGCGGATCGTACATGTAGCGGAAGGCAACGCCGAACTGACCGCCATCGCGTGCATCGCGGTCGGGATCACGCCGCACGATCACGCCTTCGTCAGGCGAGCCATGGGTCACGCCGAGCTGGGCCAGCGCATTGCGCACGGCTGGGGAGGCGATGCTCGAGTTTTTGGCCAGTACCGCCAGGTTGTTGTTGCAACCGTCGGCGATCACGTCTGGCTGGGAGAAGAAGGTACCGCAGTTGTCCACTACGGTCTGGTCCCACTCCAGCTGGTAGAAGGCCTCGGCCGACAGGTTGTCGGTCAGGCTCTGGGACACGTAGAACATGTTGACCGGGATCAGGCCTTCCTTGACCTCGGCCCCCGGACGACGGAATGCGGACACGTCGATCGGGTTGATGGAGTTGATGCCGCCACCGATGAAGGTACTTTCACCCCAGCTCACCACCTGCTTGCCCAGGCGCACCGAGCCCGGCTGATCGGCGATGGAGTAGTTGTGGTAGATGAAGGCGTCGAGAATCTGCCCGCCGGAGGACTGGGCGCCTTCCTTGCGGTTGGAGTCGCTGATGTCCTTGAATTCGCGGCTTTCGTCCTTCAGTTCGAAGTCGTACCAGTACTTGCCGCGAACGAAGACGCCGGTATCGCCGTACTTCAGTTCGAGGTCGTGGATGCCCTTGAAGATCTTCGAGAAGGTCTCACCGCGCTTGAAGTTCAGGTGACCGTCGTCAGAGGTCTGCGACAGGCCATGGCCGCCGTTGTTCACCCCGATCAGGTTCTTGTTCGCTTTCTCGGTTGACCAGCTTGCGCCGACCGACAGCGCCGAGTCGAAGCTCCCCTCGATCTCGCCGATATTGAAACTGACCGCGAATGCAGGACTTGCAAGCGTAGAAGCGAGGCTGACGGCCAGGGGCAGTTTCGCCCGGCGCCAGAACAGATTTACTGATGTCATCGACGCTACTCCATGTACTTTATTTTTATGGCAGTGAGTCCTTCAAAGAAACGGGCCGATCGACGCCAGTGCTGGCAGGCCGCTAGTCGGTGCGCTGCGTGCGCATTCCCCGTCCCTCAAAATCCCCTGGCCCGACTATAGCCAGCAGGTAGTAGTGCTTGATCCCTCTAAAGTGTGATTTGCACATCACCCTCGCCCGTGGCACCGCCAGGGCGGCAACACGAAGGCTGGCGGGGGAAGGATGGCTGATATTTTCCATTTCACAAGGCGGCGAAGCCTCTGGAACGCGGCTCGCACCCGTCAAGGCGCGAGCCGCTGCGGTTTACAGGGTGGACAGGAAGGCGCTGTTGCTGGCCTGCCACTCGATGATGTCGAGGCGGATACGCTTCTTGTCGAGCTTGCCGACACTGGTCTTGGGAATTTCGGTAACAAGGGCGATCTGGCTGGGGATCGCCCACTTGTTGATATGCCCCAGCTCCACGAACGGCTTGAGGTGTTCCTTGAGTTCCCGCGCGTCGATGCTGGCGCCTTCGCGCACCACCAGCAGAGCGAACGGGCGCTCGCCCCACTGCGGATCGGCAACGCCGACCACGGCCACTTCGCGTACTGCGGCGTGGCGACTGATGAGGTCTTCCAGGTCCAGTGAGGAAATCCATTCGCCGCCGGTCTTGATCACGTCCTTGATGCGGTCGCGGATGTCGATCACGCCCATGGCGTCGAGGGTGGCGACGTCACCGGTGTGCAGCCAGCCGCCGGCCCAGAGTTCCTCGCTCTTCTGCGGCTCGCGGAAGTAGCCCATGGTCAGCCAGGGCGCGCGCAGCACCAGCTCGCCCTGGGACTCGCCGTCGGCCGGGAGGAAGTTGCCATCGCCGTCGACGATCGCCGCTTCCACCAGCGGCACCGGCACCCCGGCCTTGATCCGGTAGGTGGTGCGCTCGTCCTCGCTGCCGGCCAGCAGTTCATCGTTGAGGTGGGCGCAGGAGATCAGCGGGCAGGTCTCGGACATGCCATAGGCCGCCGTCAGCTGGATGCCGCGGGCCTTGGCCGCCTCGTACAGGGCGCGGTTCAGCGCGCTGCCGCCGATGATGATCTTCCAGCCGCCGAAGTCCTCGTCCTGGGCGTTCTTGCAGTTGAGCAGCATCTGCAGGATGGTCGGCACGCAGTGGGAGAAGCTGACCTTTTCCTCGCGCCATAGGCGGACCAGCATGTCCGGCTCATAGCGCCCGGGATAGACCTGCTTGAGCCCGAGCATGGTGGCCACGTAGGGGATGCCCCAGGCGTGCACGTGGAACATCGGGGTGATCGGCATGTACACGTCGTCGGTACCGAGCAGGCGCACGCTGTCGATGCTACCGGTAACAGTGGCCACGCCCATGGTGTGCAGCACCAGCTGGCGGTGGGTGAAGTACACGCCCTTGGGATTGCCGGTGGTGCCGGTGGTGTAGAAGGTGGTGGCGACCGAGTTCTCGTCGAAATCCGGGAAGTCGTAGTGCGGGCTTGCGGCCGCCAGCAGTTGCTCGTACTCGCCGACCAGGCCAGGCAGCTCGGCGGTCTTCTCCGGGCCGTCGGTGAGCAGCAGGGTCTTCTCCACCGTGGTCAGTTGCGGGGCGATGGCCTGGTAGAGCCCGACGAAGTCGCTGTTGACCAGCACGAAGCGATCGTCGGCGTGATTCATGGTGTAGAGGATCTGCTCAGGCGACAGGCGCACGTTGATGGTGTGCACCACGGCGCCGATCATCGGGATGGCGAACATGCATTCCAGGTAGCGATGGCTGTCCCAGTCCATCACCGCCACGGTGTCGCCAGCCTTGACCCCGGCCTCGGTGAGCACGTTGGCCAGGCGGGCGATGCGCTCGTTGAGGGTCAGGTAGCTGTAGCGCAACTGGTCGCGGTAGACGATCTCGCGGGTTTTCTCGTAGCGGCTGCCGGACATCAGCAGACGCTTGATCAGCAACGGAAACTGATACGCACCCTCGGCGGGGGCAATGACACGAGTCTGCAACATGGGAGTCCCTTTTCTGGAGTTGCACGAGGCATTGGACAAAGCTGCCTTTACTCTAGAGCGGGGATGTGACGGTCAAATCAGCCAAAGGAATGATTTGACCGTCTTTCGACCGAACGGTCATTCCGTGCGGTCTGTCTGTTCAGCGGATTTCGCTGAAGGCGATCTTGATCCCCAGGGCGATCAGCACGGCGCCCATGGTGCGGTCGAACCAGTGGCCCATGCGCGCGAAGCCGGCGCGTACCCGGGCCTGGCTGAACAGCATGGCGACCAGGCAGAACCACAGGCCGGTGGCCAGCGCCAGGTACACGCCGTAGCCGGCCTGGACCAGCAGCGGGGTATGCGGGTTGATGACCACGGTGAACAGGGAGAGGAAGAACAGCGTGGCCTTGGGGTTGAGGCCGTTGGTCATGAACCCCGCGACGAAGGCCGCGCGCGGCGTGCGTTCCACGGTGGAGACCTGCACAGACTCGGCGCCGGCCGCAGCTGGCCTGGCGCGCAGGGCCTTGAAACCGATGTAGACCAGGTAGGCCGCGGCGGCCCACTTCAGCGCGTTGAACAGCATGATCGACTGCGACACGATCAGGCCGATGCCCAGCAGCGAGTAACCGACATGGAGGAAGATCGCGGTGCCGACGCCGAAAGCGGTCCAGGTACCCGCGCGGCGGCCATGGGTAACACTCTCGCGCACGACCACCGCGAAGTCGGGGCCGGGGCTGGCGACGGCCAGCAGGTGGATCAGCGCGACGGTGAGAAATTCTGCCCAGTACATGGGGGAGTGGCTCCTGGTAACGATCGAGGGCACGTACCTTACCTGCTCACACATTGTTACAACAGATCCGGATCGGGGCCGCGTTGCGGTTCCTCGATGCTTGACTCTCCCCCAAGGGTCAACCTTTAGCCTGCCGGTCTTTCCCCCGGACCAGACTCCATGACCCAGCGCATCCTCATCATCCTCGGCCACCCCGCCCCCGACAGCTTCTGCGGCGCCCTGGGCCAACACTACGCCACTGCCGCCCGCGAAGCCGGCCACGACGTTCGCCAACTGATCCTCGGCGACCTCGACTTCGAACCCGTCCTGCACCACGGCTACCGCGCCGAGCAAACGCTGGAAGCCGACCTGCTCGCCGCCCAGCAAGCGATTCTCTGGGCCGAGCGCCTGGTGCTGGTCTTCCCGATCTGGTGGGGCGGTGTGCCCGCCCTGCTCAAGGGCTTCCTCGACCGCGTCCTGCAACCGGGCTTCGCTTTCCGCTACAAGCGCGGTTCGCCGTTCCCGGAAAAACTCCTGAGCGGCCGCCATGCCCACCTGCTGGTGACCATGGACACCCCGCCCTGGTACTACCACTGGTTCCAGGCCATGCCCGGCCTGCACCAGATGCGCCGCACCACCCTGGCATTCTGTGGCGTGCGCACGGGAAAGACGCTAACGTTCGGACCGGTTCTTAACTCCACCCTGCAACGGCGCCAGTCCTGGCTGGACCAGACTCGCGCCCTGGCCCTGCGCTGACAAGGAAGTGCAATGTTCATCGGCGAAGCCGCCCGCCTGTCCGGTACCACCATCAAGACCATTCGCCACTACGAAAGCATCGGCCTGCTGGCCACGGCCCGGCGCCAGGGCAGCTACCGCGTCTACGACCAGCATGCCGTCGAGTTGCTGGTGCTGATCAAGTGCGCGCAAAAGCTCGGCTTTACCCTCAAGGAGATGCAGGCTCTAATGGCCGACGGCCAGACCCGCCGCGAAGACATCCGCGCCGCCATCGCCACGAAGAGCGCGCAGGTGCAGCAGCGGATCGACCAACTGCAACGCCAGCTCGGCGACTTGCAGGCCTTCGACGCCAGCCTGCAGCAGATTTCCGATAGCTGTTTCCATCTCTGAATTTCCCGGGAGCCCCGCCATGACCCACGCCGTCTTTCTCGATCACAGCTCGCTGGACCTCGGCGACCTCGACCTGGGCGGCTTGCACGCCTGCTTCGAGCGCCTTGACGTGCACCCGGCGAGCGCGCCCGAACAGGTGGTGCAACGCCTGCAAGGGGCCAGCGTGGCGATCAGCAACAAGGTCGTGCTGGACGCCGCGGTGATCAAGGCCTGCCCGGACCTGAAGCTGATCCTGGTGGCCGCCACCGGCACCAACAACGTCGACCTGCAAGCCGCCCGCGAGCAGGGCATCCTGGTCAGCAACTGCCAAGGCTACGGCACACCCTCGGTGGCCCAGCACACCCTTGCCCTGCTGCTGGCCCTGGCCACGCGCCTGGCGGACTACCAGCAGGCGGTCGCCGACGGCAAATGGGGCCAGGCCAAGCAGTTCTGCCTGCTGGACTTCCCCATCGTCGAGCTGGAAGGCAAGACCCTCGGCCTGCTCGGCCATGGCGAGCTGGGCGGTGCGGTGGCGCGCCTGGCGGAGGCCTTCGGCATGCGCGTGCTGCTTGGCCAGTTGCCCGGCCGCCCAGCCCGTGAAGATCGCCTGAGCCTGGAAGAGCTGCTGCCCCAGGTCGATGCCCTGACCCTGCACTGCCCGCTCAACGACAACACCCGCAACATGATCGGCGCAGCGCAGCTGGCCCTCCTCAAGCCCGGCGCGTTCATCGTCAACACCGCCCGCGGCGGGCTGATCGACGAACAGGCGCTGGCCGATGCGCTACGTGCCGGCCATCTCGGTGGCGCGGCTACCGACGTATTGAGCGTGGAACCGCCGGTCAACGGCAACCCGCTGCTGGCCGCGGACATCCCGCGCCTGATCGTCACCCCGCACAGTGCCTGGGGCGCGGTGGAAGCGCGGCAACGCATCGTCGACCAGTTGAGCGAAAACGCCCGGGCGTTCCTCGCCGGCAGCCCGCGCCGCGTGGTCAGCTGAGCAACGCCGGCTTCTGCTAGAATTCGCCCCTTTTTTCTCAGGAGCCGCCGTCCATGGACCCGCGCAGTGAAGTGTTGCTTCGTCAGGCCGATCTGTTCACCGGCCCGCTGCTGCTCGCCGGATTGCCGGCCGACAGCCTGCTGGGCAGTTTTCCACAGGCCCATGGCTGGTGCTGGCATGCCGGCGACCAGGCGACCCTCGATGCCCGTTTCGCCGGGCGCAGCCATTTCGGCGTGGAAACCCCCGATGTGCCGTTCGACGCCGCGGTGCTGTTCCTGCCCAAGTCCCGCGACCTCGCCAACTACCTGCTCAACGCCCTCGCCTCGCGCCTGGGCGGGCGCACGCTGTTCCTGGTCGGGGAAAAACGCGGCGGCATCGAGGGCGCGGCGAAGCAACTGCACGCCTTCGGCAAGCCTCGCAAGCTGGATAGCGCGCGACACTGCCAGCTGTGGCAGGTGACTGTGGATAACCCACCGGCGGCGCAGCCGCTGGAGAGCCTGGCCCTGCGCTTCGAGCTGCCGCTGGCCGATGGTCCGCTGAATATCGTCAGCCTGCCGGGCGTATTCAGCCATGGCCGGCTGGACCGCGGTACCGCGCTGCTGCTGGAGCATCTGGACGGACTGAGCGCTGGCCATGTGCTCGATTTCGGCTGCGGCGCAGGCGTGCTGGGGGCGATCGTCAAGCGACGTTATCCACAGAGCCGGGTCACCCTGCTGGATGTCGATGCCTTCGCCGTCGCCAGCAGCCGCCTGACCCTGGCGGCCAACGGTCTGGAAGGCGAGGTGATCGCCGGTGACGGCATCGACGCCGCACCTCGCGAACTCGACATCATTCTGAGTAATCCACCGTTCCACACCGGGGTTCATACCAATTACCAGGCGTCGGAGAACCTGCTGAAAAAATCAGCCGAACATCTGAAAAAAGGTGGAGAAATGCGCCTGGTCGCGAACAGCTTCCTGCGCTATCCGCCGCTGATCGAAGCGGCCCTGGGCAACTGCGAAACGCGTGCCCAGGGCGACGGATTCAAGATCTACCGGGCGCTGCGCGGCTGAAAAACAGCACTTGCGCAAACGAATCCGCGTAGGCAGAATCCGCTCCGTCCTAGGGGAGTAGTCTCCCGCGAGCGCCCAGCTCGCATGGTGCGTCGTCAACATACTTGGTCCACAGACCATGGCGCGCACGACCCACGGTCCGCATCAGACGGATCCAGGGTTTGACAAGACCTATGACACGAACACCTTACCCGGGGCGGGGAGGCTGTACGTGTCATAGCCGTGTCGACCCGCCCCCGTAGGAAATCCTGATGCTGGAATCGCTACTTGTCCCCACCGCCATCGTTGCGCTCGCCGAAATCGGCGACAAGACGCAGCTGCTTGCCCTCATTCTCGCCGCGCGCTTCCGCAAGCCGTGGCCTATCATCGCCGGCATCGTCGCCGCGACCCTCGCCAACCATGCCGCCGCCGGTGCCGTGGGTGCCTGGTTCGGCAGTTTCTTCAGCAACGTCACGTTGCACTGGATCCTAGCCGCGAGCTTCCTCGCCACGGCGGCGTGGACCTTGATCCCGGACAAGATGGACGATGACGAAGCCAGCACCGCGCGACGCTTCGGACCGTTCCTGACCACGCTGATCGCGTTCTTCCTGGCCGAGATCGGCGACAAGACCCAGGTCGCCACGGTGATGCTGGCGGCGCAGTACCCGCACCTGATCATGGTGATCATCGGAACCACCCTGGGCATGCTGATTGCCAACGTACCGGTGGTGCTGGCGGGCAACTTTGCCGCGGAGAAACTGCCGCTGACCCTGATCCGTCGCCTGGCGGCGACTGCGTTCGTGGTGCTGGCGCTGATTGCCGTTTACTCGGCAATGCAGGCCAGTGGATGGGTCGGTTGACGGGCAGGACAGAATCCTGCAACTCCCTGTGGGAGCGGGTTTACCCGCGATTGCGATAGCGCACCCACGAACCTCATCGCGGATGAACCCGCTCCCACAGGGTCAACACAAACCAGAAGGTTACTTTTTCGCCTGCTCGTACAGCGGCATCACCTTCGGAATCGCCGCCTGCAACGAAGCGATCCGGCTATCCGACGCCGGGTGAGTGCTCATGAATTCAGGCTGCGAGCTGCCGCCGGACGCCTGGGCCATCTTGTTCCACAGGGTGATCGCGGCATTCGGGTTGTAGCCGGCGCGGGCTGCCAGTTCCAGGCCGATCAGGTCGGCTTCGTTCTCGTTGCTGCGACTGTTGGGCAGGGTCAGGCTGTACTGGACCACGGTGTCGGCCAGTTGCAGGCTGTCTTCGCCCAGGCCCAGCAGGGCACCGGCACCGGAACGGGCCATCTGGATGCCGTAGGCCTTGGACATCGCCTCACGACCGTGCTCGCGCAGGGCGTGGGCGATTTCATGGCCCATCACTGCGGCGATCTCGTCGTCGGTCAGCTGCAATTTATCGATCAGCCCGCTATAGAAGATGATCTTGCCGCCAGGGCCGCAATTGGCGTTGAGCTCGTCGCTCTTGATCAGGTTGACCTCCCACTGCCATTGCGCCGAATCCGGACGGAACTGCGGGGCCTGGGCGATCAGCCGGTTGGCGATGGCCTGCACGCGCTTGGCGTTGGCGCTGGTCTTGTCCAGCACGCCCTTGCCGCTCGCTTCACCCAGGGTCTGCTGGTAGGACTGGGCGTACATCTGGTTGACCTGGTCGGTCGACAGCATGCTGAACATATATTGCTTGCGCTCGACACCGACCGCTCCACCACTGGTGGTGTTCACCGCCTGGCAACCGGCCAGCAGGATCGAAGCGCCCAATGCACCGACAACAACCAACTTACGCATGAAAAAACTCCCTTCTGACGTGGGACGTATCCTAGTGTGGTGTTTCACAAATAACGACCATAATTCGCGGCGCTTTTTGCGCTCATGCTGCGTTGTCGCTCCTCGCCGTAGCCGAGCTACGACTCGTCGCGCCGCCTTGCCTGAGCGCAAAAATCACTCGCGAATCATTGGCCGTATTTGCAAAACACCACACTAGGACGACGCAGATGATCGCGCTACGACCGTAAGCAAAGATTTCTATCTGACCGACTCATGATTCATCGGTTTCACGCCGATAACACCGGGGCAAGGCGACTTTATCTCTGCGTCCGGAGCCCTCAATGAAGTTCAAGTCGATCCAGTTGTCCGTTGCCGCCCTCGCGGGGGCTATCGTGTTGAGTATCGTCGCAGCCTTGGTGCTGTATGCGGTGTATTCCGGTGCGAAGACCCAGGAACTGGTGGAAACCCGAACCCGGCAACAGTTCGACACCGTCATCGAACAGCGCCTGACCGCACTGGCCCAGACCCAGGCCAGCCAGATCCTGCGCCGCCTGGAAGCCCCGTTGCTGGTCGCTCGCGGCCTGGCCACCACCAATGCCCAGCTGGGAATGAAGGACGACGCCGGCAACCCGCGCCTGCAGATCCAGCGCGAACAACTGATCGCCTTGCTGAAACAGACCATCGTCGACAACCCGCTGCTGCTGGGCGGCTACATCGCCTGGGAGCCGAATGCCCTCGATCATTCCGACGCCAGTTTCACCGGCACCGCGATCAAGGGCATCGACCCGGCCACCGGCCGCTTCCAGCCCTGGTGGTACCGCAACACCGACGGCACGCTCGGCGTCGAAGCGCTGATCGACCTGAGCAACAACACCCTGCTCTCCACCGGCGTGCGCGCCAGCGAGTACTACCTGTGCTCCAAGGAAAGCAAGCGCGCCTGCACCATCGACCCCGCGCCCTATAAGGTGGGCGACAAGATGGTGATGCTCGCCTCGTTCATCGAGCCGATCCTGGTCGACGGCCAGTTCATGGGCATCGTCGGTGCCGACCTGTCGGTGAACTTCATCCAGGACCTGCTCAAGGCCGCCGACGCCCAGCTCTACGACGGCGCCGGCGAACTGGCACTGATCGGCAACAACGGTCGCCTGGTCGCCTACACCAAGGACGAAAGCAAGTTCGGCGAAAAAGCCAGCGACGTGCTGCCCGCCGCCGAAGCCGCCGGCCTGGCCAAGGCCAGCGGCGATACGCTGCGTTATGAAGTCGACCGTGAGAACGGCCAGATTCGCCTGTTCCTGCCGTTCCAGATCGGCGAGACCGCCCAGCGCTGGACCCTGCTGATCGACCTGCCGCTGAGCGCAGTGATGGCCGACGCGGAAAAACTGCAGAACGACCTCAGCGAACAGCGGCGCACCGATATCGCCGGCATGACCCTGGTCGGCCTGGCCATCGCGGCCCTTGGCCTGCTGGTGATCTGGCTGCTGGCCCACGGCATCGCCCGCCCGCTGCGGCAGATGGTGGCGATGCTCGACGACATCGCCCAGGGCGAAGGCGACCTCACCCGTCGCCTGCACAGCGATCGCCAGGACGAGCTGGGCTCCATCGCCAAAGGTTTCAACACCTTCCTCGGCAAGCTGCAGACCATGATCAGCCAGGTGGTCGCCTCGGTGCAGAAGGTCAGCGACTCCTCGGAACACACCGCCGATATCGCCATCCGCACCAACCAGGGCGTGCATAAACAGATGGCGGAGATCGACCTGGTGGCCACCGCGGTGCACGAAATGACCGCCACCGCCCAGGACGTGGCGCGCAACGCCACCCACGCGGCGCAAGCCGCGAGCAATGCCGACCAGGCCGCCAACCAGGGGCTGTCCATCGTCCGCGATACGTCCAACTCCATCGCCGCCCTGGCCGACGAGATCGGTCGCGCGGTGGGCGTGGTGCAGAACCTGGCCCGCGACAGCGAGAACATCAACGCCATCCTCGTGGCGATCCGCGCCATTGCCGAGCAGACCAACCTGCTGGCCCTCAACGCCGCGATCGAGGCGGCCCGCGCTGGCGAACAAGGTCGCGGTTTTGCCGTGGTCGCCGATGAAGTGCGCAACCTGGCGCAGAAGACCCAGCAGGCCACCGAAGAAATCCAGCAGATGATCCAGCAACTGCAGCAGGGCACCCGCGACGTGGTGCGGGTCATGGAGGACAGCCAGGGCAAGACCGATATCAGCGTGCAACAGGCGGCCAAGGCGGCCGACGCGCTGGAAAGCATCACTCGCGCGGTGTCGGTGATCAACGACATGAACACCCAGATCGCCAGCGCCGCTGAGGAACAGAGCGCGGTGGCCGAGGACATCAACCGCAACGTGATCAATATTGGCCAGGTGGCCAATGAAGTGGCGGGCGGTGCCGATGAGTCGAGCAGTGCCAGTGCCGAGCTGACCAAGCTGGCGGAGCAGCAGCGGCGGTTGATCAACCAGTTCCGGGTTTGAATTGCTTGGGGCCGCTTTGCGGCCCTTCGCGAGCAAGCTCGCTCCCACAGGCAGTCCACTCCGTGGGAGCGAGCTTGCTCGCGAAGGGCTGCAAAGCAGCCCCAATGACCGATCAAGCCGGGGTCAGGCACTCCGGGGCATCGAGCTTCGGATCATTGACGAAGTTGGCCAGCACCCGCTCGCGCAACGCAGCGGGAGGACTGGCCAGCAGCGCATGCAACTCGGCCAGCGGGGTATCGGAATTCAGCCATGCCGCCTGCCCCGCCTCGTCGAGGATCAGTGGCCGACGCTGGTTCATCGCCGCCTGGGTCACCACCGCCACGCTCAACCAGACCTGTTCCTGCACCGGATACGCCTCCCAGATCGCCGCGAAGAACAACGACGAGCCCTGCCCCGGCGTCAGCCAGTACGGACGCTTGCGAACGTTGCCGCGCCATTCGTAGAAACCGTTGGCCGGCAGCAGGCAGCGCCGCCTGGCGAACGCCTCGCGGAACATCGGCTGGTCGGTCAGGGTTTCGGCACGGGCATGGGCGGGGGTACGAGTGAGGTCGGTCAGCCACGGCGGGGTCAGGCCCCAGCGCGCGCGGGCCAGGGTCAGGTGCTCGTCCTCCCGGCGCTGGATCAGCACCTGGGCGCCAGGAGAAATGTTCCACTGCGCCTTCTGGTCAGCGGGAAAGCCGGGCAACGCGGCGAAGGCCGGCGACCAGCGGAACAGGGCATAACGTCCACACATCAGGAGAAACCTAGCAAATCAGCGTTCCGGGGAAACTCTCCGGCTCATCGCCAGGAAGCGGCAGGGCGGCATTGTACGCGGCGATCAGTTCCCGTGCGTACTCGGCCTGGTCATCGGCAACGGCAAGGCCCAGCAGGCCCTGCAACGGCAGCTCGCCGATCCCGCCCATCAGGTCGCGGCCCACCAGGTGCGCGTCGACCCCTTCGTTGCCGAGCATGCCCAGCAGAAGCTCGGCTTCCAGGAGGTTTTCCGGCTCGTAGATTCGCTGCATCACTCATCCTCGCGCTTCACGTCGAGCATCCATTCGTCACCATGCACCTGCAGAATGAAGACGATCGGCTGACAACATACCGCGCAGTCCTCGATATAGGTCTGGTCGCCGCCGGAGAGGTCGAGGGTGGTCTCCACCTCTTCGCCGCAATAAGGACAATCGTAGAACGCAGTTTCCAGCATCGCGGCCTCCGCGGTTACTTGTGCGTATAATTGCCGGTCCTGCGCCCCGATCCCGGTACTTTTCGGCGCGGCCCCACCCTTTACCCTAGTCGTTTCACAACAAGAGAGCATGATGGGCGAATTCGATGCCATCCGACCGTATGACGACGCTGAGGTCCCTGCCGTTCTGGCACGCCTGCTCAGCGACCCGGCATTCCTCGATATCCTTACCCGGTTCCGCTTTCCGAAGATGGCGTCCAACTTCGGCTGGCTGCTCAAGCCGCTGATCGCCCGCCGCCTGCGCAAGGAGTTCGCCGGGGTGAAATGCGTGGCGACCCTGCAGGACAAGGTCGAGTTCTACGTCGATCACACCATCGAGCGCGCTACCGACGGGGTCACCTACACCGGCGTCGAGCAGTTCAAGTCGGGCAGCGCCTATCTGTTCCTGGCCAACCACCGCGACATCGTCATGGACCCGGCCTTCGTCAACTACGCCGTGTACCACGCCGGCCTGCCGACCCCGCGCATCGCCATCGGCGACAACCTGCTGCAGAAGCCGTTCGTCAGCGACATGATGCGCCTGAACAAGAGCTTCATCGTGCACCGCTCCATCAGCGGGCGGCGCGAGAAGCTGGCGGCGTACCAGTTGCTCTCCGCCTACATCAACCATTCGATCCGCAACGACGGCGCGTCGATCTGGATCGCCCAGGCCGAAGGCCGGGCCAAGGACGGCGACGACCGTACCGATTCGGCGATCCTCAAGATGTTCCACATGAGCCGCAAGGACGAGCCGTTCGGCGAAGTGATCCAGTCGCTGAACCTGAGCCCGGTGTCGATCAGCTACGAGTACGATCCTTGCGACGCCGCCAAGGCCCGCGAGCTGTACATCCGCGCCACCACCGGCAGCTACAGCAAGGCACCGGGCGAGGACGACCTGAGCATCGGCCTGGGCATCACCGGCTACAAAGGACGGGTGCATATCAACTTCACCCCGCCGGTAACCGCCTCGTTCGAGGACACCAAGCAACTGGCGGCACATATCGACAAGCAGATTCTCGGCGGCTACCGGTTGTTCCCGGTGCATTACCTGGCATATGCGCAATGGGCTGACGCCGATCCGCAGCTGCAGGTGCCGAAGGCCAGCGAGGTGTTCGGAGCGGAAGAATTGGCCAAGGCTCAGGCCGAATGGCAGCGGCGGCTGGAGGCGTGCCCCGAGGAGCACCGGCCGTACCTGGTGTTGCAGTATGCAACGCCGGTGCGGAATCAGTATCGGGTCAAGGCCGGGCTGCCTTTGTAACGGTCTCGGGCCTTATCGCTGGCGAACCCGCGATAAGGCTCCGTAGCCATCAGATCCAGGTACTGACCCAGGACAGCAGCAAGGCCATCGCCAGGAAGGCAAAGCCCAGGCTGTAGTAGAAGCGGTTGACCCGCTGCGTCAGCAGGTCGATCGCCGCCTCGCCCGCCGGCAGGCTGGCCATGGCCCGCGAAGCGCGGCGGCGGGCGTTGTGCAGGAGGACACCGCCCGGACAGGTGAGCAGCAGTGCGAACAGATTGATCAGTTTGGCCGGGTGACCGGCGAACAGCCCCCAGAGCATTTGCAGCGACATCACCTAACCTCGAAAGACGAACCGCGCGCATTCTACCCAAGCCGTCCACGTTCGCCCCGCCTTTGCGACCAAATGACCAACTGCAGGTCGTCGTCACACGCTCGTCATCATCACAGGCCACCCTGTCGCCCTCGCAACGCACCGGAGCTTGTCATGCTGCACGCCGAAAACCAGGATCGCCTCTATCTGATTGCCCAGAGCGAGGAGCAGGAAGCGCTGATCGACGGTTTTGCCATCAATGTCCAGGATCGCCAGTGGCTGGTCTACTGCGCACTGGGCGGCCATTCCCACGATCATTTGCCGGAGGTCGACAGCCAGACCGGTATCAGCGTGCTCGATTTCCACATCGAAGCGGCCTGAAGGACACTGCCGACCCTGTAGGAGCGGATTTATCCGCGATCGGCGGCGCAGCCGTCGTAAGTCCTGAGTCCCAGGTTTTTCTGACACCACTCGGACTCAGGTTTCATGGCCGCTTTGCGGCCAATCGCGGATAAATCCGCTCCTACAGGGGTACGCGTAAACAAGAAGGCCCGCGTCCTGATCACAGGACGCGGGCCTTCTTGTTTACGCGGTAAGGCTTATTCGCCCAGCACCTGGCCGATGGTCGGATCCTTGAACAGGCGGGTCAACGCATCGCTGAGCACATCGCTGACCAGCTTGGTGTTGGTTTCCTGGTTCGGCGCCATGCCGAAACGCTGGTCCAGGGACGCACCATAACGGCCGCTGTAGCGACGGTTGGCGTTGTTCACGTCAGCCTTGAAGGTCGCGCCGATGGTCGCTTCGGTCACGTACAGGCCTTCCTTGGGCGATTGGTACTTCAGCTCGGCCAGGGTCACGGTCAGCTGCGGCGCGTTGTAGGCGTTCGCGGTCGGGGTGAAGCCCAGCAGGCGCACTGCGGCTTCGGCCTGGGCCTGCAGCTTGGGCAGGACGTCGTTGCCAGTCACGGTGATCGCGCTGGTTTCCGGGTACAGGCCACCGCGGGTACCGAGGGTCTGGGTGCCACGTCCGTCGACCACCCGTACCACCACCGGCTGGCCATGGCCAACGGGAGCGAGTTGGGCGGTGAGTTTCGGTTGCGGGCTGAGTTGTTGCGGACTATGGGCGCAACCCACCAGGGTCAGGCTGGTCACAGCGATCAAACCGAACAACAAACGTTGCAACATGCTCATCTCTCCTGGAATAGCGGCAAAGGTCGCCAGTATACCCAGCGCTCCATGCGCCAGTCATCGGCTCGTACAGGGATCAGACAGCACTTTCACATTACTGATTCCCGCCTGTCACAAGGACTTCATCATCCCCCTCTTATCCTTGCGCCAACCCCCATCAGGTACGTCGCCATGTCCAGCCTCTGGTCCCTGTTCAAGCGCCAGCCACAACGCCACTTCGCCCGCCTCGATGCCCAAGGCCTGTGCCAGGCCCTCAAGTGCTGCGAACAGCCGCCCGTCGGGGCCGGCTGGGTCGAAGTCGGCGAGTCCGACCTGCGCTGGCTGAACCGTCCGCTGCCCGCGAGCGCCCGGGTCGTAGCGCGTCGGCGTGGCAATCTGCTGCAACGTGCCCTCGCCGCCTGACCGGTCAGCAAGAAAAGTCTGTAATAAAGGCCATTTCTGCCCGCGACATCGTTATAATCTGCCCCCGATTATAAGGACGTCTCCTGATCGGGCCCCGCAGCACCGCCAATGTCATGCATCGGCATCCCCCCAAAACGCCCACAGAGAGCCGTTCACACAGGTCTTGCGAAGCCGGTGTGCCCGCTTTTTTTCGGCCCCACGCTCTGCCTGAACCTGACGAGCCTGCCCTGCACGGCTCCTTTTTGAGGTTCACGACTCCAAAAGAGCGTGAAAAAACGGGTTTTCACAACTTCACGAGAGTGTGGCGAGCATGAACAGTCTGGTATGTGCAAAAGCATCATCAGTGTCCCGAACAGCCCCGATCAGCCGGTATCAGCCTTCATCCAGAGTGGGTGACTGAGGCCGGTGCACAGCGCGCTGCGGGCGCCTCGACCATAAGTCGAATTGCCACGCCGGCCCTCGGATGCGTTCATATGCACCATCGAGAGCCCGGTTGGCGGTGTCCGTGAACGTTGGAAAAACTGTGAAGTAGCGGATATGGCGATCCCGCGTGACCGGGATCCTATGCTGTCAATTAGGTGCTGAAGATTTTGGAGATGCGTTAAATGGCGCAGAACGAAACAGTCGATGTGGTACTGGTAGGGGCAGGCATCATGAGTGCCACCCTGGCCGTGCTGCTCAAGGAACTCGATCCGGCGATCAAGCTGGAAGTCGTCGAGTTGATGGATTCGGGTGCCGCGGAAAGTTCCAATCCGTGGAACAACGCGGGTACCGGCCATGCCGGGCTGTGTGAACTGAACTACACGCCTCAGGCTGCCGATGGCAGCATCGACATCAAGAAAGCGGTGCACATCAACACCCAGTTCGAGGTCTCCCGGCAGTTCTGGGCGTACCTGAGCAAGAAAGGCGCGTTCAGCTCGCCGCGGGCGTTCATCAACCCCGTGCCGCACCTGAGCTACGTCGAGGGTGAGAAAGGCATCGCCTTCCTCAAGAAGCGCTACGAGTTGCTCAAGCAGCATCACGCCTTCGCCGAGATGGAATACACCGAAGACCAGGCGGTGATGAAGGACTGGATGCCGCTGATGATGCCGGGCCGCCCGGCGGATCAGAAGATCGCCGCGACCCGCGTGATGAATGGCACCGACGTCAACTTCGGCGCCCTGACCAACAAGCTGCTCAAGCACCTGGGCAACAGTGCCGACGCGCAGGTCAAGTACAGCAAGCGCGTCACCGGCCTGCGCCGCAACGGCAGCGGCTGGACCGTGAGCATCAAGGACGTCAACAGCGGCGGCAGCCGTGACGTCGACGCACGCTTCGTGTTCCTTGGCGCCGGTGGCGCGGCCCTGCCGCTGCTGCAGGCTTCGGGCATCCCGGAGAGCAAAGGCTTCGGCGGCTTCCCGGTGAGCGGCCAGTGGCTGCGTTGCGACAACCCGGAAATCGTCAAGCAGCACCAGGCCAAGGTCTACAGCCAGGCCGCTGTGGGCGCGCCGCCGATGTCGGTGCCGCACCTCGATACCCGTGTGGTCGACGGCAAGAAATCCCTGCTGTTCGGGCCATACGCCGGTTTCACCACCAAGTTCCTCAAGCACGGTTCGTTCCTCGACCTGCCGCTGTCGGTGCGCATGGGCAACATCGGCCCGATGCTGGCCGTGGCTCGCGACAACATGGACCTGACCAAGTACCTGGTCAGCGAAGTGATGCAGTCGATGGAGCAGCGCCTGGACTCCCTGCGTCGCTTCTACCCCGAGGCGAAAGCCGAGGACTGGCGCCTGGAAGTGGCCGGTCAGCGCGTGCAGATCATCAAGAAAGACCCGAAGAAAGGCGGCATCCTGCAGTTCGGTACCGAACTGGTCGCCGCCCAGGACGGTTCGCTGGCCGCTCTGCTGGGCGCTTCGCCGGGTGCTTCGGTGACCGTGTCGATCATGCTGGAACTGATCGAGCGCTGCTTCGCCGACAAGGCCAAGGGCGAGTGGGCTGCCAAGCTCAAGGAAATCTTCCCGGCGCGGGAGAAAGTACTGGCCGCCGATGCCGACCTGTACCGCAAGGTCGCGGCGTACAACGACGAGGCCCTGGGCCTGGTCGAAAGCAGTCCGGCGCCAAGCTACGCCTGATCTGCTCCCATGAAAAAACGCCCTTCTGGGCGTTTTTTTGGGGCTGGCGATTTGTGATGCTTACATCACTGGAAAGCTCAACACGGCCCCTGTGGGAGCGGGTTCACCCGCGATGCCTCAGTGGATTCACCACCGTGATCGCGGGTGAACCCGCTCCCACAGAGGCAAGCATCACGCTACAGAGCTTTCAGCCGCGCGCCTTCTCGATGATCTCGACATACTCCGGCGCATTGCGCTGGTCGGCGATCACCTCGACGAAGGTCTTGCCCTGCTCGTCCTTGCCGTCCAGGTCGTAGCCGGCCTCGACGAAGAACCCGACGAAACGCTCGAAGTCGTCGATGCGCAGGCCGCGGTAGCCCTTGATCAGCTTGTGGTGCGAAGGCGAGGTCAGGCCATCGGCCGGCTCGAAAATGAGGAACGATTTGACGTAGTCGTCGCTGATCTCGTCGCCAATCACCTGCTTCTTGTCTTTACGCATTACCGACTCCAACTGAACCATTCAGGACGTTTTCCAGAGGGCCCGCAGTGTACCCCCCGGCGGGCCTGCGGCTCAACGCGCGCGAAGGGTTCCGGTGTGCACGTCGGCCCAGATATGCCCGTTCGGGTAGCTGAGGAACTGCACATAGACGGTATCGTTGCGCAGCAGATCGAGGATCACCTGGTACTGCGCCGGCGGATAGTTGAGGGTCAGGGTGCGGCTGGCGCTGTCGTAGACCGGCTTGCGCAGGCTCTTGCCCTCGCCGTCGAAGCTGATCAGCACCTGGCTGATGCTCGCGCCCTGGCTCAGCGGCTTGCCCTTCAGGCGCATCACCTGGGACGAGGTGATCGGCAACGGCTGCTGGTTGGACTGGCGCTGGTTGCCGACCACTACCGAATAGCTGGTGACTTGCAGCAACTGCTGGGTTTCCGGGTTTTCCTGGCGCACCGCCTGTTCATCCGGCGGCAGGAACTGGCTGTGCATCGGTGCGGCGGTCACGGGGAGGCTGATGAACAGAAGAAGCGGGAGAATCGCACGCATGACAGGCTCCTTGTTAGCGGCCTGGCACTCTAGCATGACGGACGGGGCCAAGGCGTTGCGCCAGGGCCCTGCGTGTCTTCAATCGAACTGCGCGCGCATCCGGGCCTGATAGGCGGCCACCTCAGGCTCGCCTTCCTTCGGCGCCCAGGGCGCCATGTCGCCTTCGCCCACCGGGCGATACGGACCTGCCTTGCACTCGAACATCACGCTGTCGCGTTCCAGCACCACCAGACCATGGAAGGTACCGGGCGGCAGATCGACACCCAGGCACTCGCCCCCTGCCTGCATCACCCGCTTGTCGATGACCTGTCCGGCATCGTCGAAGATCAGCAGGCCCAGCTTGCCCTTGAGCACGATCAGGGTCTCCGCCTTGTCCAGCGCCTGGTGGCGATGGGGCGGGACGTAGGTTTCCGGCTGCAGGCCGACCGCCATGCGGTGGCACGGCTCGTCCATATCGTGGAAGTTGTGGTGCTGCCGGCCGCGGGAACTCTGAGCGGCCTTGTGCGCCATATCGGCGAACAACAACTGATCGAGGAAACCAGGCTCACGCTTCAATTCAGAGACCCTTTACGGCGTAGATGCCGTTGGCATTGCGCCAGTAGCCCTTGTAGTCCATGCCATAGCCGAAGACATAGCGATCGACGCAGCTCAGGCCGCAGAAATCGGCCTTGAGGTCGACACTGGCCTTGCGGTCGTGGTCCTTGTCGACCAGCACGGCGGTGTAGACGTTGCGGGCACCGGCATGGCGGCAGAAATCGAGGATGGCGCTCAGGGTGTGCCCTTCGTCGAGGATGTCGTCGATGATCAGCACGTCGCGGTCGATGAACGAGACTTCCGGCTTGGCCTTCCAGAACAGGTCGCCGCCGCTGGTCTGGTTGCGGTAGCGGGTCGCGTGCAGGTAGGACGACTCCAGCGGGAACTGCAGGTGGGTCAGCAGCTTGCCGGCGAAGATCAGGCCGCCGTTCATCACGCAGAAGACCACCGGGTTGCTCTCGGCGAGCTTTTCGCTGATCTGCGCGCCGACACGGGCGATGGCTGCCTCGACTTCGGCCTCGTTGTACAGGCAATCGGCCTCGCGCATGACTTGGCGGATGTGCTCGAGATCGGCGGACATGGATGCTCTCCAGGTGGTCAGGATTTGGAAAAGCGGGCAAAGGTACGCATCCGTCGGCACCAGATCAAGCATTTCTGGACTAACGTCCAGTATGCCCCTAGGACACGCGTGACCGAATAGATTAATCTAGCGCGGTTTTTTTGCCCGCATTCCGGAGCCCTCCCCCTATGCCCATCCGTGAGATCCGCCATCCGCTGATCCGCCACAAGCTCGGCCTGATGCGCCGTGCCGATATCAGCACCAAGAATTTTCGCGAACTCGCCCAGGAAGTCGGCGCGCTCCTGACCTATGAAGCCACCCAGGACCTGCCGCTGGAAAGCTACGAAATCGACGGCTGGTGCGGCAAGGTCCAGGCCGAGAAGATCGCCGGCAAGAAGATCACCGTGGTACCGATCCTGCGCGCCGGCATCGGCATGCTCGACGGCGTCCTCAGCCTGATCCCGGGCGCCAAGGTCAGCGCCGTCGGCGTGGCGCGCAACGAGGAAACCCTCGAAGCCCACACCTACCTGGAAAAACTGGCGCCGGAAATCGACCAGCGCCTGGCCCTGATCATCGACCCGATGCTGGCCACCGGCGGTTCCATGGTCGCCACCATCGACCTGCTCAAGCGCGCTGGCTGCAAGGACATCCGCGCCATGGTCCTGGTCGCCGCGCCGGAAGGCATCGCCGTGGTCGAGAAGGCCCACCCGGACGTCAAGCTGTACACCGCCTCGATCGACGAGCGCCTGAACGAACACGGCTACATCATCCCTGGCCTGGGCGATGCCGGTGACAAGATCTTCGGCACCAAGCAGAAGGACACCTGAGCATGCGGGACGAGTTCAACGACCCGTTGTGGCGCCAGGTTCTCTCCGGCGCGCAGATGCTCTTCGTGGCCTTCGGCGCCCTGGTGCTGATGCCGCTGATCACCGGCCTGGACCCCAACGTCGCGCTGTTCACCGCAGGCCTGGGCACCCTCCTGTTCCAGGTCGTCACCGGCCGTCAGGTCCCGGTGTTCCTGGCCTCCAGCTTCGCCTTCATCACCCCGATCATCCTCGCCAAGGGCCAGTTCGGCCTGGCCGAGACCATGGGCGGCGTCATGGCAGCGGGCTTCGTCTACACCTTCCTTGGCCTCGCCGTGAAGATCAAGGGCACCGGTTTTATCGATCGCCTGCTGCCACCGGTGGTGATCGGTCCGGTCATCATTTCCATCGGCCTGGCCATGGCCCCGATCGCTGCCAACATGGCGATGGGCAAGGCCGGTGACGGCACCGTACTTCTGCCGTACAGCACGGCGATGATGATTTCCATGCCCGCGCTGCTGACCACCCTGGTCGTCGCCGTGTTCGGCAAGGGCATCTTCCGCCTGGTGCCGATCATCGCCGGCGTGCTGGTGGGCTTCGGCCTGTCGTTCGCCTTCGGCGTGGTCGACGTGGCCAAGATCGCCGCCGCACCCTGGCTGGAACTGCCGAAGTTCACCGCCCCGGCGTTCAACTGGCAGGCCATCCTGTTCATCGTCCCGGTGGCCCTGGCGCCGGCGATCGAGCATATCGGCGGGGTGATCGCGGTGGGCAGCGTGACCGGTCGCGACTACCTCAAGACCCCGGGCCTGCACCGCACCCTGCTGGGTGACGGCATCGCCACCACCACCGCCGGCCTGTTCGGCGGCCCGCCCAACACCACCTACGCCGAAGTGACCGGCGCGGTGATGCTGACCAAGAACTACAACCCGAAGATCATGACCTGGGCAGCGGTCTTCGCCATCGCCCTGGCCTTCATCGGCAAGTTCGGCGCGCTGCTGCAGAGCATCCCGGTGCCGGTGATGGGCGGCATCCTCTGCCTGCTGTTCGGCTCGATCGCCGCGGTGGGCATGAACACCATGATCCGCCACAAGATCGACCTCGGCGAAGCCCGCAACCTGGTGATCGTTTCGGTGACCCTGGTGTTCGGCATCGGCGGCGTGCTGGTGGGCAGCGGCGATGGCCCGGATGACTGGGGCCTGAAAGGCATCGCCCTGTGTGCAGTGGTGGCGATTGCGCTGAACCTGCTGCTGCCGGGGAATGATGGCTGGAAGAACAAGGTGATGGACGATCATCTGCCGTGAGCGGACCGTCCAACACTTGAATGAAGAAGGGGCTGCAATCGCAGCCCCTTCTGTTTTTCACGCCCTTTCGCAGAGTGTGGTCAGTGCCTCGACCCATTGCGGGTGATCGTTCAGGCACGGCACCAGCACCAGTTCCTCGCCCCCCGCCTCGATGAACTGCTCGCGACCGCGGTCGCCGATTTCCTCCAGGGTCTCGATGCAGTCGGCGACGAACGCCGGGCACATCACCAGCAGCTTCTTCGCTCCGGCCTGGCCCAGCTCGTCCAGGCGCGCCTCGGTGTAGGGTTCGATCCACTTGGCCTTGCCCAGCCGCGACTGGAACGATACCGACCACTTGCCGTCCGGCAGCCCCATCCTTTTCGCGAAGGCCTGGGCAGTGCGCAGGCACTGGCCGCGGTAGCAGACTGCAAGCATTTGCGCCGAAGCATCATGGCAGCAGTCGGCTTGCTGGAAATCATGCTTGCCGGTGGGGTCGAGCTTCTTCAGGTGCCGTTCCGGCAGGCCATGGAAGCTCAGCAGCAAGTGATCGTAGTCCTGCGCCAGGTAAGGCCTGGCACTGGCAACCAGGGCGTCGATGTATTCCGGCTGGTCGTAGAACGGCTGCAGCACGCGCAGATCCAGCCCCAGCTTCTGCTCGGCGATGGTCGCCCTGGCCAGTTCCACCACGGTGGTCACGGTGCTGTCGGCGAACTGTGGATAAAGCGGCGCCAGGGTGACCTTGCGCACGCCCTGCGCGGCCAGGCGCTGCAACACCGACGGCAGCGCCGGCTCGCCGTAGCGCATGGCGATTTCCACCGGGCCGTGGGGCCAGTGCGGCTTCATCGCTTCCTGCAGGCGCCTGGTCAGCACGACCAGGGGTGAGCCCTCCGGCCACCAGATCGAGGCGTAGGCGTGGGCGGACTGTTCCGGGCGCTTGATCAGGATCAGCGACACCAGCAGGCGCCGCACCGGCCAGGGCAGGTCGATGACGTAGGGGTCCATCAGGAACTGGTTGAGGTAACGGCGTACGTCGGCGACGGAAGTCGACGCCGGCGAACCCAGGTTGACCAGCAGCAGAGCATGATCGGTCATGCAACATCCTTTTCAGAGGCGCGGGGACAAGGCGTCCAGCGCCGATTGCACATCGTTGAAACGGAAGGTGAAGCCCGCCGCCAGGGCCCGGACCGGGCGGGCGCGCTGGCCACCGAGCAGCAGCGTCGACAGTTCGCCCAGTCCCGCCTTGAGGACCAGCGCCGGCAGCGGCATGAACGCCGGCCGGTGCAAGGCGTGCCCCAGGCGCCGGGCGAACTCGCGGTTGCGCACCGGCTCCGGGGCGCAGGCATTATAAGGACCGCTCGCGTCTTCGCGCTGCAAGAGAAAATCGATCAGGGCGATTTCATCGTCGATATGAATCCACGGCATCCACTGCCGGCCATCGCCGATAGGCCCGCCCAGCCCGAGTTTGAACGGCAGGCGCAGGCGCGACAAAAAGCCGCCCTCGGCCGACAGCACCAGGCCTGTTCGCACCAGCACCACGCGCATGCCAAGGGCCTCGGCACGCTGCGCGGTTTCTTCCCAGGCGATGCACAGCTGGCTGGCGAAATCCTCCTTCACCGGGCGCGATGCCTCGGTCAGTTCGCGTTCGCCACCGTCGCCGTACCAGCCCACCGCAGAGCCGGAAACCAGCACCGCCGGACGCTGCTCACGGCGTTCCAGCCAGGCCAGCAGGTGTTCGGTCAGGGTGATCCGGCTGCCCCACAGCAGCGCCCGGCGCGAGGCCGTCCAGGGCCGATCGGCGATCGGCGCGCCGGCCAGGTTGACCACCGCGTCCAGCGGCGCGTCGCCGTAGTCCTGCAATTCGGCGATACCGCGAACTCCTGCGCCACAGAGCTTTCCAACCTGTTCGGGACGCCGACTCCACACGGTCAGGCGATGTCCCTGGTCGAGCCAGTGACGACACAGCTGCTGTCCGATAAGACCCGTACCGCCGGTCAGCAATATATTCATGGCCGTGTCCTCTCTAGTGCGTGGGCTGGTCTATTTTTAAGAGCAAGGCACTTTTTTGACCGTTCGCTCTGGGATAAACATTAGGCCAACCTGTCGTAACGAGCCGATCAATCTTATACAGAACATCAGAGTTGTACAGGTTTGTCGACAGCCAAGGCTGTCTGTACCTCACACGGGTTCGAAGAGGCCATCATGACTGTACCTATCGCCATCATCGGTGCCGGCATCGCCGGACTCTCCGCAGCACAGGCATTGCAGGAACAAGGGTTGACCGTGCACCTGTTCGACAAGGGTCACGGCAGCGGCGGACGCATGGCCAGCAAGCGCAGTGACGCCGGTGCCCTCGATCTCGGCGCCCAGTACTTCACCGCCCGTGACCGCCGCTTCGTCGAGCAGGTCCAGCGCTGGCAGGACAAGGGCTGGGTCGCGGAGTGGAAACCCCAGCTGTACAACTACCGCGACGGCCAGCTCAGCCCCTCGCCGGACGAGCAGTTGCGCTGGGTCGGCGTGCCGCGCATGAGCGCCATCACCCGCGGCCTGCTCAAGGATGTCACGGTGAACTTCAGTTGCCGCATCACCGAGGTGTTCCGTGGCAAACAGTACTGGCACCTGCAGGACACCGAAGGCTGCAGCCACGGTCCGTTCAGCCGGGTCATCGTCGCCGTGCCGGCGCCGCAAGCCACGCCGCTGCTGGCGGCTGCACCGAAACTCGCCGCTGCTGCTGCCGGCGTACAGATGGAACCGACCTGGGCCATCGCCCTCGGCTTCGACACGCCCCTCGACACGCCGATGCAAGGCTGCTTCGTCCAGGGCTGCGCCCTCGACTGGCTGGCGCGCAACCGCAGCAAGCCAGGTCGCGATGAACACCTCGATACCTGGGTACTGCATGCCACCTCGACCTGGAGCAAGCAGCACATCGACCTGCAAAAGGAAGCAGTGATCGAGCAATTGCTGGGCGACTTCGCCGAACTGGTCGGTTGTGCCGTCCCGGCGCCGAGCTTTACCCTGGCCCACCGCTGGCTCTACGCACGTCCCGCCGGGAGCCATGAATGGGGCGTCCTCGCCGATGCGGACCTGGGCCTCTACGCCTGCGGCGACTGGTGCCTGTCGGGACGGGTCGAAGGCGCCTGGCTCAGCGGCCAGGAAGCAGCCCGTCGGCTGATCGAACATCTGGAGTAGATTCAGAAGGCATTCCGACCTCTACAGGAATATTGACTTGTACAACTATCGGCCTATGCTGACCCACGTTGTACAGGTTTTTATTTTTGTACAAGAAAGGTCGTCCACGCATGCCCGATACCAAGCCGAAAATCGCCATCAGCGCCTGCCTCGCCGGCGAAGAAGTCCGCTTCAATGGCGGCCACAAGCAATCGCGCCTGTGCACCGACGTGCTGGCGGAGCACTTCGAACTGGTCCCCGTCTGTCCGGAAGTGGCGATCGGCCTGGGCATTCCACGGGCGGCGATCCACCTCGCCGGCGACCCGGAACAGCCTCGCGCCGTCGGCAGCCGCGATCCGTCCCTGGACGTGTCGGACGCCCTGCGTGACTACGCCGACCACACCGCCGCCGCGCTGGATGACATCTGCGGCTACATCTTCATGCAGAAATCGCCGTCCTGCGGCCTGGAGCGCATCAAGGTCTACCAGGCCAATGGCTATCCCGCCCGTCAGCGCGCCAGCGGCCTGTATGCTGCGCGCTTCTGCGAGCTGCGTCCGGACCTGCCGGTGGAAGAGGAAGGTCGCCTGTGCGACCCGGTGCTGCGGGAAAACTTCATCACCCGTGTGCTGGCTTACGCCGATTGGCAGCGCCTGTGCCACGAGGGCCTGAGCCGGCATGCGCTGATCGCCTTCCATTCCCGCTACAAGTACCAGCTGATGGCGCACAACCCCGAGCAGTACAAGGTGCTCGGCAAGCTGCTGGGCAGCATGACCCGCCAGGACGATGCCGGACAGGTCGGCGCAGCGTACTTCAGCCAGCTCATGGCTGCCCTGCGCCGCTGCGCAAGCCGCGGCACCCACGGCAACGTGCTGATGCACCTCAGCGGCTACCTGCGGCGCTTCCTCGACCCGCAGGACAAGCAGGAAATCCGCGGCCTGATCGACCAGTACATCGCCGGCGTGGTGCCCCTCGTGGTGCCGTTGACCCTGCTCAAGCATCACCTGCGCCATCATCCCGATCCCTACCTGCTGGCCCAGGTCTACCTGCAGCCCCACCCGGAAAACCTGAGCCTGCGCAATGCCATCTGAACCCCTGCTGCCAATCCGTGACGTGGCCCGGCTGACCGGGGTCAATCCCGTCACCCTGCGCGCCTGGGAGCGCCGCTACGGCCTGGTGGTGCCACAACGCACTGGCAAGGGGCATCGTCTTTACAGCCACGACCAGGTGCAGCGTATCCGGGCGATCCTGTCCTGGCTCAATCGTGGCGTCGCCGTCAGCCAGGTCCTGCCGCTGCTGGAACAGGACCAGCCGCAGCAGCCCGCAGCCCAGGGCGACGACTGGCAGGCGCAGCGTGCCCACCTGACCGACTGCATCGCCCACCTCGGCGAGCGCCGCCTCGACCAGCAGTTCAACCAGGCGATGGCGCTTTATCCGGCCTTCACCCTGTGCGAGCAACTGTTGCTGCCGCTGCTCGGCGAACTGGAAACCCGCTGGCAGGTACATCCCTCGGCCCGGGTCGAGCAGGCGTTCTTCCACAGCTGGCTGCGCAGCAAGCTGGGGTTGCGGGTTTACCACAACAATCGCCAGTTGCAGGGCGCACCGGTCTTGCTGGTCGGCACCGGCCGCCAGGCCATCGACCCTTCGTTGTGGCTGTGTGCCTGGCTGGTCAGCGACGCCGGCTACCCGGTGGAAGTCTTCGACCAGCCCCTGCCGGGCCGCGACCTCGCGTTGGCCGTCGAGCGCCTCGACGCCCGGGCACTGCTGCTCAGCGTCAACAGCGTCGCCGGCAGCGAACCCTTGCTTCGCACCCTTGACCCGATCGAGGTACCGAAACTCCTGTTCGGCGTCGCGGTCACCTTATACAAGCAAGCCGCCGAGCCCGATCCAGGCTGTCACCTGCTCGACTCGCCACTGACGGCACTGCGCCGCCTGCAGGAGCCCGGCACGCTTGCCCGGAACCCCATCCTTCCCGGAACCGAAACATGCAACTGATCTGGCTGCGCAGCGACTTGCGCGTTCACGACAACACCGCACTGGTCGCCGCCTGCGAGCGCGGTCCGGCCCTGGCCCTGTGGCTGGCCAGCCCCGGCCAATGGAAAGACCATGACGACGCCCCATGCAAGGTGGACTTCTGGCTACGCAACTTGCGAGAGCTCAAGGACGCTCTGGCGCACTACAACATCCCGCTGCTGGTTCGCCACGCCGAGCACTGGAGCAGTGCACCCCAGGTGATCCACGAAGTTTGTCGCGAACACGACGTGCAGGACGTGCACGTGAACGAGGAATACGGCATCAACGAAGCTCGGCGCGACCGCGCAGTCGGCGAGCTGCTGCAGCGCCACGACATCACCCTGCACAGCCACCTGGACCAGTTGCTGTTCAAGCCCGGGACGGTGCTGACCAAGAGCGGTGGCTACTTCAAGGTCTTCACCCAGTTCCGCAAGGTCTGCTACCAGCGTCTGCACCACGCCCTGCCGCCGCTGCAGCGCCTGCCGCGCAAGCAGGCCAAGAGCACCATCGACAGCGACGAGATACCCGCGTCGATCAAGGGTTTCGCGCAAACGCCCGACACTCTGCGCGAGCAGTGGCCTGCGGGAGAAGACCATGCCCGCAAGCGCTTGAAAAATTTCGTCGACGACTTGATGGCGGACTATCCTGTAACACGTGATCTCCCCGCTGTGGACGGTACCAGCCAGTTGTCACCGTACCTGGCCGCCGGGGTGATCTCGGTGCGCCAGTGCCTGCACGCGGCGCTGGCGAGCAACCATGGCGAGTTCGAGAGTGGCAATCCCGGCGCCGTCAGCTGGATCAACGAACTGCTCTGGCGCGAGTTCTACAAGCATGTGCTGGCGGGGTATCCGCGGGTCTCGCGGCACCGCGCCTTCCGTCCCGCCACCGAGGCGGTGCAGTGGCGTGACGCCCCGTCGGACCTGGAAGCCTGGCAGCAAGGCCGCACCGGCGTGCCCATCGTCGATGCCGCCATGCGCCAGTTGCTGGCCACCGGCTGGATGCACAACCGGCTGCGCATGGTGGTGGCCATGTTCCTCAGCAAGAACCTGCTGATCGACTGGCGCGAAGGTGAAAGATTCTTCATGCGTCACCTGATCGACGGCGATCTGGCCGCAAACAATGGTGGTTGGCAGTGGAGCGCCTCCACCGGCACCGATTCGGTGCCTTATTTCCGGGTATTCAATCCAGTGAGTCAGTCCCAACGCTTCGACAGCAAGGGGCGTTTCCTGAAACACTGGTTGCCGGAACTGCAAGACCTGGACGAAAGGGATGTTCACAGCCCCGGCGGACTGTTCGCGGTGAAGGGTTATCCACAACCCATCGTCGATCTGGGCAGGAGTCGCCAGCGCGCAATCGAGGCATTCAGGCAACTTCCCAAAGACTCCGAAGAAGTAGAGCCAGACCGTGACTACTGAGCATCCGAAACGAATCTGGGTCACCGGCGCCAGCACTGGCCTCGGTCATGCATTGGCCTTGCACCTGCTCAGCCTTGGTCATCAGGTGGCGGTCAGCGGTCGCGCGCCGTTCGACGCGTTGCCGGGCAACCTGCTGTCGCGCTGCCTCATGCTCGACGGCGACCTCAACGACGCCGCGCAGGCAGAGCGCATGAGCCAGTGCATCCAGGACCACTGGGGAGCGCTGGACACGCTGATCCTCAATGCCGGGACCTGCGACTACCTGGATGAGCAGGCCAGTGGCACGGCGCTGTTCGAGGCGCTGATCGCCAGCAACCTGGCCGCCAGCAGCCACGGCCTGGACAGTGCCCTGCCGCTCTTGCTGGCGGGCCGCAAGGCGCATGTGGTGGGGATTCTCAGCAGCCTGACGGCGATCCAGCAGCACGAAAGCAGCCAGTGGCCCACGGCGCAGAACAGCCTGGGCCAGTGGTTCAGCGAAACCCGCAGCCGGCTTTCGCCGCAGGAAATCGACCTGACCCTGGTCACCCCGCAAACCCTGAAAAAGCCGGTCACCCAGAGTATCGCCCTGCCACAGCAATGGACGGCAGACACTGCCGCCCTGGCGATCATCGATCGCTTGCCGCGGCGCATGCCGGAGATGGTACTGGAGGCGTTGTCCACCAGTAGTCTGTGGCCGTTGCGGCGATGAGTTGGCAAGGCCGAACTTGAGCAGATAGAGAAACCCCGCCATGTCGGCGGGGTTTCTTTTTCATCCTTCAGCGCACTTCAGAGCGCCATGCGGTAATGCAAGGCGTAGCTCTCGACCCCATCGTTGGGCTGCTTGATCCCGGCGTTGGAGTAGTGGATCGCGCGAATCCCCACCTCATGCCCGCCGGCAAAACGCAGGCCGAAGCCGATGCGGTCTTCGAACTGGAAGGCCGAGCCCATGTCGTTGCTTTCATACTTGGTATTGGCAAATCCCGCGACGCCAATACCGGCCTCGATGTACGGCTTGACCGAGCCGCCGCCGAACTCGTAGACGAACACCGGCGCGAACGACAGGCTGTGGTTGCTCGACGTGTCATCCCCTTCCCAATAGGTGTAGCCAACGTCCCAGTAGCCGGTCAGGCGACCGACGCTGGTCTGCCACCAACTGGCATCCCAGTCGGATTCGAAGCCGAGGCGGTAGGTCATGGTGGAATCGCTGGTCTGGCCGACGGCGAAGGTCACGCCAGCGGCCTGTGCGGTGAATACATACCCCAGGGTTGCGGCTGCAACCACAGCCAAGCAAAGTTTCTTCATGAGAAACGTCCTTTTCGGAAAAGCCGTTTATTGGTGTTTTTGTGTCTCATCAGACAACGTAGTAGAAAACAGCGCTTACAAAGGAGTTCAGTGGATTTTCGACTTTTTGTGAAAATTTTGTCGATTACCGAATGAAGCTTTGCACAGAGTCAGATTTCTTCCACAACAACGGCAGGATGTTTCGCAGATGCTCGGGGTCGGCGCTGGTCCAGAAACGGGTCGGGCGCGCTGGGCCGGCGGCGAGCAGGTCGCGCTCGGCCAGCAGGCGCTGGAGCTGGCGGGCCACGGCGGCGCCGGTATCGATGATCGCCACCGAGGCCGGGACCATCTGGCTCAGCAAGGGGCGCAGGAAGGGATAGTGGGTGCAGCCGAGAATGATGGTGTCGCAGCCGGCGGCCAGCAGCGGCTCGACATAACCCCGGAGCAGCTGGCGCAGCACCGGGCTGTCCAGGTCGCCCGCCTCGATGCGCTCGACCAGGCCGGGGCAGGGCTGGGTGACGACCTGCACGTCGGTGGCGAAGCGATCGAGCAACGCGGCGAACTTGGCGCTCTGCAGCGTGCCGGTGGTCGCCAGCACGCCGACCACGCCACTGCGGGTCGCCGCCGCGGCTGGCTTCACCGCCGGCTCCATGCCGACCAGGGGCCAGTGCGGGAAGCGTTCACGCAGGTCCGCGGCGGCGGCCACGGTGGCGGTATTGCAGGCCAGGACCACGGCCTTGGCGCCCTGCTCCTGGAAGAATTCGGCGACGCTGCGGCAGCGCTGGCGGATGAACTCCGGCGACTTCTCGCCGTAAGGGATGTTGCCGCAGTCGGCCACGTACAGCAGCGACTCGTTGGGCAGCAGGCGAGTGATCTCGGCCAGCACCGACAAGCCGCCGACGCCGGAATCGAACACGCCGACCGGCGCTGCCGCCGCCTCAGCCATGGGTCGTCCCGCACACGGCGCAGGCCGGATCACGCTTGACCCGCAGTTCGCGGAAACGCGTACCCAGGGCGTCCACCAGCAACAGGCGGCCCACCAGCGGCTCGCCGAATCCGGCCAGCAATTTCAGGGCTTCCAGCGCTTGCAGGCTGCCCACCAGCCCCACCAGCGGACCGACCACGCCGGCCTCGCTGCAGGTCAGCTCGGCATCGCTGCCGTGGCCGTACAGGCAGTGATAGCACGGGCTTTCCGGGCGGCGCGGGTCGAACACCGACAACTGCCCTTCCAGGCGAATCGCCGCACCGCTGACCAGCGGCCTGCCGGCCTTGACGCAGGCGGCGTTGACCGCCTCGCGCGTGCCGAAGTTGTCGGAGCAATCCAGCACCAGGTCGACTGCAGCCACGGCGGCGGCCAGGGAGTCCTCGTCCAGCGCGCGACGGTGGGCGACCAGCTCGATATCCGGGTTCAGGCCACGCAGGCGACTCAGCGCCGAGTCGACCTTGGGTTGGCCGACCGACGTACCGTCGTGGATGATCTGCCGCTGCAGGTTGGTCAGGTCGACCGTGTCGAAGTCCGCCAGGTGCAGGCTGCCGACCCCCGCCGCCGCCAGGTACAGGGCTACCGGCGAACCGAGGCCGCCGAGACCGACGATCAGCGCGCTGGCGTTCTTCAGGCGCAACTGGCCGTCGATATCGATCTGCGCCAGCAGGATCTGCCGGCTGTAGCGCAGCAGTTCCTCATCACTCAGCACGGCAGGCGCCCCAGGGTGATGCGCTCGTGCGCGTTGAGGTCGAGACGGCTTTCGATCTGTTCGAAGCCGTGACGGGCCAGCAGCTCACGCACGGCCGCAGCCTGGTCGTAGCCGTGTTCCAGCAGCAGCCAGCCGCCCTCCACCAGGTGCGCCGGGGCCTGGGCGATGATCTGGCGCAGGTCGTCCAGGCCGTCGTGCCCGGCCACCAGGGCACTGCTCGGTTCGAAGCGCACGTCGCCGGCCACCAGGTGCGGATCTTCCGCGGCGATGTATGGCGGGTTACTGATGATCAGGTCGAAGCGTTGCCCGTCCAGCGCGCTGAACCAGTGGCTGGCCTGCACGCTGACGTTGTCCAGTTGCAGGCGCTGGCGGTTGCGCTCGGCCAGGGCCACCGCGTCGTCCACGCGGTCCACCGCCGTGATCTGCCACTGCCGACGCTCGCTGGCCAGGGCCAGGGCAATGGCGCCGGTACCGGTGCCGAGGTCGAGGACCCGGGCCGGGTCGGCCGCTTGCAACTGCATGGCGGTCTCCACCAGCAGCTCGGTTTCCGGACGCGGGATCAAGGTGTGCGAGGCCACCTCCAGGTCGAGGTTCCAGAAGCCCTGCTGGCCGAGGATGTAGGCCACCGGCTCGCCGGCGCGGCGGCGCTGCAGGTAGTCGGCGAAGGTCTGCGCCGCCTCGCTGGCGACGATGCGCTCCGGCCAGGTGTGCAGGTAGCTGCGGCTCTTGCCGATGGCTGCGGCCAGGAGCAGTTCGGCGTCCAGGCGCGCGGTGGGCGAGTCGGGAAGCTCCGCACCGCGGAGCAGGCTGGCGATGATGGTCATTTAGTCACCCAGTGCGGCCAGTTGATCGGCCTGGTATTCCGCCAGCAGCGGCTCGATTACGGCGTCGACGCCCCCCGCGAGGACATCGTCCAGCGAGTACAGGGTCAGGTTGATGCGGTGATCGGTGACCCGGCCCTGTGGATAGTTGTAGGTGCGGATGCGTTCCGAACGATCGCCCGAACCCACCAGCAGCTTGCGCTCGGAGGCCATGGCGTTCTGCGCGGCGCTGGTCTGCATGTCGTTCAGCTTGGCCGACAGCCAGGCCATCGCCCGGGCGCGGTTCTTGTGTTGCGAACGCTCTTCCTGGCATTCCACCACGATGCCGGTGGGCAAGTGGGTGATGCGGATCGCCGAGTCGGTCTTGTTCACGTGCTGGCCACCGGCACCGGAGGCGCGGTAGGTATCCACGCGCAGGTCGGCCGGGTTGATCTCGATGGCCACCTGCTCATCCGGCTCCGGCAATACCGCCACGGTGCACGCCGAGGTGTGGATGCGACCCTGGGATTCGGTCTCCGGCACGCGCTGCACACGGTGCGCGCCAGACTCGAACTTGAGCTTGGCGTAGACGTTCTCGCCTTCGACCCGGGCGATGATTTCCTTGTAGCCGCCGTGCTCGCCCTCGTTCTCCGAGAGGATCTCCAGACGCCAGCCACGCCGCTCGGCGTAGCGCGAATACATGCGGAACAGGTCGCCGGAGAAGATCGCCGCCTCGTCGCCGCCGGTGCCGGCGCGGATTTCCAGGAACACGTTGCGGCCGTCGTTGGGGTCCTTGGGCAGGAGCATGCGTTGCAGCTGGTTTTCCAGCTCCTGCAGTTGCTCCTTGGCCTCGCGGACTTCCTCCACGGCCATCTCGCGCAGGTCGGGGTCGCTGTCCTTGAGCAGCGCCTGGGCGCCCTCCAGGTCATCCTGCAGCTTGCGCCACTGCACATAGCCGGCGGCCACCGGCTCGACTTCGGCGTATTCGCGAGAATAGGCGCGGAAGCGGGTCTGGTCGGAGATGACCTCGGCATCGCCGAGCAGCGCGGTCAGTTCCTCGAAGCGGTCCTGGAGGATTTCCAGTTTGTTCAGCAGCGACGCTTTCATTGCGGGGTTTTATCCGTCGGGCCCTCGTTGAGGGCGAAGAGTTCCTGGGCCATGGCCAGCGCATCGAGGCGGCCTTCGGCGGAGAGCTTTTTCAGTTGCACGCTGGGGGCGTGCAGCAGCTTGTTGGTCAGGCCGCGGGCCAGTTGCAGCAGCACGTCCTCGGCATTGGCACCATTGGCCAGCAGGCGCTGGGCCTTTTGCAGTTCTTCGTCGCGCAGCCGCTCGCTCTGCTGGCGGTAGGCCTTGAGCACGTCCACAGCGGCAAGCTCGCGCAGGCGCGACATGAAGTCCTCGGCGCCCACCGTGACCAGTTCCTCGGCGGCCTGGGCAGCGCCCTGGCGGCTCTTGAGGTTTTCCGCGACGACGTCGTGCAGGTCGTCGACGGTATAGAGGTAGACGTCGTCCAGCTCGCCGACCTGCGGCTCGATATCCCGCGGCACAGCGATGTCGACCATGAAGATCGGCTTGTGCCGGCGCTGTTTCAGCGCACTTTCCACCGCGCCCTTGCCGAGGATCGGCAACTGGCTGGCGGTGGAACTGATGACGATGTCGCTGTTGACCAGTTCCTGCGGGATGTCCGCCAGCAGCACGGCGTGGGCGCCGAACTGCTCGGCCAGGGTGCTGGCGCGCTCCAGGGTGCGGTTGGCCACGACGATGCGGCGCACGCCCTGCTCGTGCAGGTGGCGGGCGACCAGGGTGATGGTCTCGCCGGCACCGATCAACAGGGCCTGGCTGCGCCCGAGGTCGCTGAAGATCTGCTTGGCCAGGCTGACGGCGGCGAAGGCCACCGACACCGGGTTCTCGCCGATCGCGGTATCGGTACGCACCTGCTTGGCGGCGCTGAAGGTGGCCTGGAACAGGCGCCCCAGCAGCGGGCCGATGGTCCCGGCCTCGCGGGCCACGGCGTAGGCCGACTTCATCTGGCCGAGGATCTGCGGCTCGCCGAGCACCAGCGAATCGAGCCCGGAGGCGACCCGCATCATGTGCCGGACGGCGTCGTGGTCCTCGTGGATGTAGGCGCTGGCGCGCAGTTCGTCGATGCTCAACTGGTGATAATCGGCCAGCCAGCGCAATACGCTGTCCGCCGCCAGGTGGTCCTGCTCGATGTACAGTTCGCTGCGGTTGCAGGTCGAAAGGATCGCGGCTTCGCGGCTGGCGGTCAGTCGGCAGAGCTGCTGCAAGGCTTCGACCAGCTGCTCGGGGGTAAACGCCACGCGCTCGCGTACGTCTACCGAGGCAGTCTTATGGTTGATACCGAGGGCAAGAAAGGCCATTCAAGGTCGCTGGTTGTGACGTGAAGCCGATAATTGTCCTACTTCGCTGGATCGAGAACAACCACCGCTCGCGATTGTCTCTATAGACTGTATCCATGAACCCCATCGCGAGTGGGTTTGCCATGACGCTTGTGTCATGATGGCCCGACCGCAGGTTAGCCGCTCAAAATCCTCATTATGAATAGATCTTCCGCGTTGCTTCTCGCTCTTGCCCTGCTCCAGGGATGCCAGGCCCTGCCCGGTGCCAGCGATGCCACGGCTCCCGCCGGGCAGCAGGCCGCCGCGCCGACGACCAAGCCCGAGCCGACGGTCTACGGTTCGTTCAGCGAAGACACCCTGTACAGCCTGCTGGTGGCGGAAATCGCCGGGCAGCGCAACCGCTTCGACATCGCCCTGGACAACTACGTGGCCCAGGCCGAGAAGACCCAGGACGCGGCGATCTCCGAGCGCGCCTTCCGCATCGCCGAATACCTCGGCGCCGACCAGTCGGCGCTGGACACCTCGCTGCTGTGGGCGAAGAACGACCCGGACAACATCGACGCACAACGCGCCGCCGCCATCCAGCTGGCCCGCGCCGGGCGCTACGACGACTCCATGGCCTACATGGAGAAGGTCCTGCAGGGCCAGGGCGATACCCATTTCGACTTCCTCGCCCTGTCCGCCGCGGAAACCGACCAGGATACCCGCGACGGCCTGCTGAAGAGTTTCGACCGTCTGCTGCAGAAATACCCCGACAACAGCCAGCTGGTGTTCGGCAAGGCCCTGCTCCTGCAGCAGGACGGCAAGTCCGAGGAGTCCCTGGCCCTGCTCGAAGCCCATCCGCCGAAGGACGACAGCGAGATCGCCCCGATCCTCCTGCGGGCGCGCCTGTTGCAGAGCCTCGACCGCGGTTCCGAGGCACTGCCGCTGCTGCGCAAGAGCATCGAGCGCAACCCTGACGACAAGCGCCTGCGCCTGACCTACGCGCGCATGCTGGTGGAACAGGACCGCATCGACGACGCCAAGGTCGAATTCGCCAGCCTGCTCCAGCAGTACCCGGACGACGACGAGCTGCGCTATTCCCTGGCCCTGGTCAGCCTGGAAGCCAAGGCGTATGACGAAGCCGCCGGCTACCTGCAGGACCTGATCGACCGCGACAGCCACGTCGATGCCGCGCACCTCAACCTCGGTCGCATCCGCGAAGAGCGCAACGACCCCGAAGGCGCGCTTGCCGAATACGCCCAGGTCGGACCGGGCAACGACTACCTGGCGGCGCAACTGCGCCAGGCCGACATCCTCATCGCCAACGGCCGCACCGACGAGGCCCTGCGCCGCCTCGACCAGGCCCGCGACAGCCAGCCCGACTACGCCATCCAGCTGTACCTGATCGCGGCCGAGACCCTCGGCAACAACAAGAAGGACGACCAGGCGCTGCGGGTCCTGGAAAAGGCCATCAAGCAATACCCGGACGACCTCAACCTGCTCTATACCCGGGCCATGCTCGCCGAGAAGCGCGACGATCTGCCGCAGATGGAAAAGGACCTGCGCAGCATCCTCGCCCGCGAGCCGGAAAACGCCATGGCCCTCAATGCTCTCGGCTACACTCTGGCCGACCGCACCACCCGTTATGCCGAAGCCAAGGCGCTGATCGAGAAGGCCCACCTGCTCACCCCGGAAGATCCCGCCGTGCTCGACAGCCTGGGCTGGGTCAACTACCGCATGGGCAACCTCGACGAGGCCGAACGCCTGCTGCGCCGGGCGCTGGAGCGCTTCCCCGACCATGAAGTCGCCGCTCACCTGGGCGAAGTGCTCTGGGCCAACGGCAAGCGCCGCGAAGCCCGCCAGGTCTGGGCCAAGGCCTTCGAAGGCCAGCCCGACAGCCCCATCCTGCGCAAAACCGTCCTGCGCCTGACCGGATCCGAGACCCTTTAAGCCTATGTTCCTGCGCCACATCATCACCTTCAGCCTGATCGCCCTGCTCGCCGGTTGCGCCGGCTTCGGATCGAAAGAAGCCGTCCAGGGCCAGGGCAGCCCGCAGCTCTGGAAGGAACACAAGCAGCAACTGGCCTCCCTCGACGGCTGGCAGATCAACGGCAAGGTCGGCATCCGCGCGCCCAAGGATTCCGGCAGCGGCACCCTGTTCTGGCTGCAACGCCAGGACTACTACGACATCCGCCTGTCCGGCCCGCTGGGCCGTGGCGCCGCGCGCCTGACCGGACGTCCGGGCCAGGTGGTGCTGGAAGTGGCCAACCAGGGCCGCTTCGAGGCTGCGACCCCGGAAACCCTGCTCGCCGAGCAGATGGGCTGGGAATTGCCGGTCTCGCACCTGGTCTGGTGGGTCCGCGGCCTGCCGGCCCCGGACAGCAAGAGCCGCCTGACCCTCGACGGCAACAGCCGCCTGGCCAGCCTGGAGCAGGACGGCTGGCAGGTCGAATACACCAGCTACACCGAACAGAACGGCTACTGGCTTCCCGAGCGCATGAAGCTGCACGGCCAGGACCTCGACGTGACCGTGGTCCTCAAGGAATGGCAACCGCGCCAGCTGGGGCATTGAGATGAACGCCACCCTCACCCTGCCGGCCCCGGCCAAGCTCAACCTGATGCTGCACATCCTCGGCCGCCGCGCCGACGGCTACCACGAACTGCAGACCCTGTTCCAGTTCCTCGACCACGGCGACGAACTGAGCTTCGCCGCCCGCGAGGACGGTGAAATCCGCCTGGTCACCGAGATCCCCGGCGTTCCCCACGACAGCAACCTGATCGTTCGCGCCGCGCACAAGCTGCAGCAACTGACCGGTACGTCGCTGGGCGCCGACATCTGGCTGAACAAGGTGCTGCCCATGGGCGGCGGCATCGGTGGCGGCAGTTCGGATGCCGCCACCACCCTGCTCGGCCTCGATCACCTGTGGAACACCGGCTGCTCCGAAGACCAGCTGGCCGAAATCGGCCTGGGCCTGGGCGCCGACGTTCCGGTGTTCGTTCGCGGCCATGCGGCGTTCGCCGAGGGCGTGGGGGAAAAGCTCACGCCGGTCGATCCGCACGAGCCCTGGTACGTCGTGCTGGTTCCGCAAGTCGCTGTAAGTACGGCAGAAATTTTTTCGCATCCTTTGTTGACACGTAATTCAAAGCCCATTAAAGTGCGCCCCGTTCCCGAGGGAAACAGTCGAAATGACTGTCAAGCGGTAGTTGAGCAAAGTTACCCAGAAGTACGTAACGCTTTGAATTTACTAGGTAAATTCACTGAAGCAAGACTCACCGGCACTGGAAGTTGTGTGTTTGGGGCCTTCCCAGACAAAGCTGAAGCTGATAAAGTTTTGGCCCTTCTTGCAGAGACCCAGACAGGGTTCGTGGCAAAGGGAAGCAACGTTTCGATGTTGCATCGCAAGTTACGAAGTCTGCGCTAGGAATCGAGTACCAGGTACTCGCAGCAACAGATACAGGGGCGTCGCCAAGCGGTAAGGCAGCAGGTTTTGATCCTGCCATGCGTTGGTTCGAATCCAGCCGCCCCTGCCATTTTCCTTATACTCATCCAGGTATACCCTCAGCCTTCAGGTACTGCGCGTGTCCAAGATGATGGTCTTTACGGGGAACGCCAACCCCGATCTGGCTCGGCGTGTCGTACGTCAGCTGCATATCCCACTGGGTGATGTTTCTGTCGGCAAGTTCTCCGACGGCGAAATCAGCACTGAGATTAATGAAAACGTCCGCGGTAAGGACGTCTTCATCATTCAGCCGACTTGCGCGCCAACCAACGATAACCTGATGGAACTGGTAGTGATGGCCGATGCCTTCCGCCGTTCCTCAGCGTCCCGAATCACCGCTGTGATTCCTTACTTCGGATATGCCCGCCAGGACCGCCGTCCGCGTTCGGCGCGTGTTGCCATCAGCGCCAAAGTCGTCGCTGACATGCTCACCGTCGTGGGTATCGACCGTGTTCTCACCGTCGACCTGCACGCTGACCAGATCCAGGGGTTCTTCGATATTCCGGTAGATAACATCTACGGCTCCCCCGTACTGGTGGATGACATCGAAGACCAGCGTTTCGAGAACCTGATGATCGTCTCCCCGGACATCGGTGGTGTCGTGCGTGCACGTGCCGTCGCCAAGTCCCTGGGTGTCGACCTGGGTATCATCGACAAACGCCGCGAGAAGGCCAATCACTCCGAAGTGATGCACATCATCGGTGATGTCGAAGGACGTACCTGCATTCTCGTCGACGACATGGTCGATACCGCCGGCACCCTGTGCCACGCGGCCAAGGCCCTGAAAGAACACGGCGCTGCCAAGGTTTACGCCTACTGCACGCACCCTGTACTCTCCGGTCGCGCGATCGAGAACATCGAGAATTCCGTGCTCGACGAGCTGGTGGTGACCAACACCATCCCGCTGTCCGCCGCTGCACAAGCCTGTGACCGTATCCGTCAACTGGATATCGCACCGGTCGTCGCCGAAGCGGTCCGCCGCATCAGCAACGAAGAATCGATCAGCGCGATGTTCCGCTGAGGCGCAAGCCCCGGCAAACATCCGTTGACGTAAAGCGCCCCGCCCCAACACCTGTTGTTGGGGCGGGGCTTTTTTGCCCTCTCCGCTTCGGCATTGGTCGCAAATGCCCTTCGGAGCCGGCTATTTTGGAGATACAAAATGACTGATTTCATCCTGAACGCCCAAGCGCGTACTGACCTGGGGAAAGGTGCGAGCCGCCGCCTGCGTCATTCCGCCAACACTCCTGCCGTTGTCTACGGTGGTGACAAGGCCGCTGAGTCCGTGACCATCCTGGCCAAGGAACTCACCAAGCTGTTCGAAAACGAAGCTGCCTTCAGCCACGTGATCGAGCTGAACGTCGACGGCGCCAAGCAGAACGTCATCGTCAAGGCCCTGCAGCGTCACCCGGCCAAGCAGTTCATCATGCACGCCGACTTCGTTCGCGTCGTCGCTGGCCAGAAACTGACCGCCAAGGTACCGGTTCACTTCATCAACGAAGAAGCTCCGGTCAAGAAAGGCGGCGAGATCTCCCACGTAGAGAACGAGATCGAAGTTTCCTGCGAAGCCAAGGACCTGCCTGAGTTCATCGAAGTCGACCTGGCCAACGCCGAAATCGGCACCATCATCCACCTGTCGGACCTGAAAGCTCCGAAAGGCGTAGAGTTCGTCGCTCTGGCCCACGGTGATGACAAGGCCGTTGCCAACGTTCACGCCCCGCGCGTTGCTCCAGAAGCAGAAGGCGCTGCCGAGTAATCTACTCGGTTCGCCGGTGTTGCCCGGGTGGCGGTGATCGCGCCGCCACCCCCAACTCCAAGGAAGAGCCCCTGACGTGACCGCCATCCAGTTGATCGTCGGCCTGGGAAATCCCGGCCCCGAATACGAACAGACCCGGCATAACGCAGGGGCTCTTTTCGTTGAACGCATCGCCAGCGCCCAGCGTGTCAACCTGACCGCTGACCGCAAGTATTTCGGCCTGACGGCGAAATTCAGCCATCAGGGCCAAGACGTTCGCCTGTTGATCCCCACCACCTACATGAACCGCAGCGGCCAGTCCGTTGCTGCTCTGGCCAATTTCTTCCGAATCGAGCCGGATGCCATCCTGGTGGCCCACGACGAACTCGACCTGCCCCCCGGCGTCGCCAAGCTCAAGAAGGGCGGCGGCCATGGCGGGCACAACGGCCTGCGCGACATCATCGCGCAGCTCGGCAACAAGAACGACTTTCACCGTCTGCGGCTTGGCATCGGCCACCCGGGTGATGCCAAGCTGGTGTCCAACTTCGTCCTGGGCAAGGCGCCGCGCGCCGAACAGGACAAACTCGACGCCAGCATCGATTTTGCCCTCGGCGTGCTGCCGGACATCCTCGCCGGCGAATGGGCGCGTGCGATGAGAGAGCTGCACAGCCAGAAGGCCTGACTTCACGAAGAGGGATTCACCATGGGATTCAATTGCGGCATCGTCGGCCTGCCCAACGTCGGCAAGTCCACCCTGTTCAACGCCTTGACCAAATCCGGTATCGCGGCAGAGAACTTCCCCTTCTGCACCATCGAGCCGAACAGCGGCATCGTGCCGATGCCCGACGCGCGCCTGGATGCCCTGGCAGCCATCGTCAAGCCGCAGCGCATCCTGCCGACCACCATGGAATTCGTCGATATCGCCGGCCTGGTGGCGGGCGCGTCCAAGGGTGAAGGCCTGGGCAACAAGTTCCTCGCCAACATCCGCGAGACCGACGCCATCGCCCACGTGGTGCGCTGCTTCGAAGACGAGAACGTGATCCACGTCTCCAACAGCGTCGATCCGAAGCGCGACATCGAGATCATCGACCTGGAACTGATCTTCGCCGACCTCGACAGCTGCGAGAAGCAACTGCAGAAGGTCGCGCGCAACGCCAAGGGCGGCGACAAGGATGCCCTGGCCCAGAAGGCCATCCTGGAAAAACTGATCCCGCACTTCACCGAAGGCAAGCCGGCGCGCAGCCTGATGAAGAACATGGGTGACGACGAGAAGGCGGTGATCCGCGGCTTCCACCTGCTCACCAGCAAGCCGGTGATGTACATCGCCAACGTTGCCGAAGACGGTTTCGACAACAACCCGCACCTGGACGTGGTGCGTGCCATCGCCGATGAAGAAGGCGCGGTGGTGGTGCCGGTGTGCAACAAGATCGAAGCGGAAATCGCCGAACTCGACGAAGGCGAAGAGAAGGACATGTTCCTCGAAGCCCTGGGCCTCGAAGAGCCTGGCCTGAACCGCGTGATCCGCGCAGGCTACGCCCTGCTCAACCTGCAGACCTACTTCACTGCCGGCGTGCAGGAAGTCCGCGCCTGGACCGTCCGCGTCGGTGCCACCGCGCCACAGGCCGCTGGCGTGATCCACACCGACTTCGAGAAAGGCTTCATCCGCGCCGAAGTGGTCGCCTACGACGACTTCATCCAGTTCAAGGGTGAAGGCGGCGCGAAGGAAGCCGGCAAATGGCGTCTGGAAGGCAAGGACTACATCGTCAAGGACGGTGACGTGATGCACTTCCGCTTCAACGTCTGAGTCAGCGCCTCGTAAAGAAAGCCCCTTGTGAGCCCTCGCTCCAAGGGGCTTTTTCTTGGTCCGAATTCACGTGCGGCCAGAAGGATGAAGCTCCCGGTTTTTTTGCACATCCCACCTGCTTTTCTACCCGTACTCCCCTCCCCCCACCCTGCCTATACTCGGCCAGACCCGCACCGCCCCCATAACAACAATCCAGGGCCGCCTGCCATGACCGACCGCCATGCCTTCCTCGCCGCGCGCGATTTCCTGCTCGCCCATCGCACCGACTACACCACCGCTGCCCGGGATTTCCGCTGGCCGCAGTTGAACGAATTCAACTGGGCGCTGGACTACTTCGACGACATGGCGCGCAACAACGCGGCCACGGCCCTGTGGATAGTCGAGGAAGACGGCAGCGAGCGCCGCTACAGCTTCGAGGAACTGGCGCAGCGCTCCAACCGCGTCGCCAACCATCTGCGCAGCCTGGGCGTGAAGCGCGGCGAGCGAGTCCTGCTGATGCTCGGCAACCATATCGCCCTGTGGGAAACCATGCTCGCCGCCTTCAAGCTCGGCGCGGTGGTGATTCCGGCCACCGCCCTGCTCACCGCCGACGATCTGCGCGATCGCCTTGAGCGCGGCCAGGTGCGCCACCTGGTGGTCGGCGCCGCCCATGTGGACAAGTTCGCCGGCCTGGCCGAAGGCTGCACGCGCATCAGTGTCGGCGCCCAGGCACAAGGCTGGATCGATCACGACGCCGCCCACGCCCATTCCAGCGAGTTCAATGTCGACGGCACTACCCGCGCCAGCGACCCGATGCTGCTGTACTTCACCTCCGGCACCACCTCAAAGCCGAAGATGGTCTTGCACAGCCACCAGAGCTATCCCGTCGGGCACTTGTCGACGATGTACTGGATCGGCCTGCAACCCGGCGACCTGCACCTGAACATTTCCTCGCCCGGCTGGGCCAAGCACGCCTGGAGCTGCTTCTTCGCGCCATGGAATGCCGGCGCCTGCATCTTTATCCACAACACCTCGCGCTTCAGCGCCGCCGCCTTGCTGCGGGTGCTGGAGCAGTACGGTGTGACCAGCCTGTGCGCCCCGCCCACCGTGTGGCGCATGCTGATCCAGGAGGACCTGGGTGCTTATCGCACGCGCCTGCGCCTGCGTGAACTGGTGGGCGCCGGCGAGCCGCTCAACCCGGAAATCATCGAGCAGATCCAGCACGCCTGGGGCCTCGACCTGCGCGACGGTTTCGGCCAGTCGGAAACCACCGCGCTGGTCGGCAACACCCCCGGCCAGCCGCTCAAGCCCGGCTCCATGGGCCGTCCGCTGCCCGGCTACCGGGTGACCATGCTCGACCCCGACGGCCAGCCCGCCCGCGAAGGCGAGGTGGCGCTGCCGCTGGACGTGCGTCCGCTGGGCCTGATGCTGCGCTACGAAGACAGCCCGGAGAAGACCGCCGAGGTGATGCGCGACGGCTACTACCGCACCGGCGACACCGCGCAGATCGATGACGACGGCTACATCACCTTCGTCGGCCGCGCCGACGACGTGTTCAAGGCCTCGGACTACCGCATCAGCCCGTTCGAGCTGGAAAGCGCGCTGATCGAGCACCCGGCGGTGATGGAGGTGGCGGTGGTGCCAAGCCCCGACCCGCTGCGACTTGCGGTGCCCAAGGCCTTCCTGATCCTCGCCCACGACCAGCAGGGCAACGCCGAGCTGGCCCGCGAGATCCTCGCCTTCGCCCGCGACAACCTGGCGCCGTACAAGCGGGTAAGGCGTATCGAATTCGTCGTCGAGTTGCCCAAGACCATTTCCGGGAAGATCAGGCGGGTGGAGTTGCGCCAGATGGAGGTGTTGCGCCGGCAGAGCGACGGGCGCGGGGAATGGGAATTCTTCGAGGAGGATTTCGTTCAGGTCGGCAAGTGAAGGCGATGCTTGCCTGCGGAAACAACACATGACTCATGGTTTCGCATGGGACTTGTGGGAGCGGGTTCACCCGCGATTACGATGGTGAGTTCACTGACGTAATCGCGGGTAAACCCGCTCCCAGAGGGTACGCGTCGACGTCAGTCCAGGATTTCTTCGAGAAACGCCACGAACGCGCGGATCCGGCTCGACTCCCGATGCCCCGGCAGATACAGCACGTTGATCGAACAGCTGGCACTGCCGGGGCTCGCCTCGAACCCCGCCAGCACCCGCACCAAGCGGCCCTGGCGCACATCCTCGTCCACCAGCCAGTCAGCCAGCAGCGCCAGCCCGCCGTCCGCCAGCGCCGCCTCACGCAGCACATCGGCATTGTTGCTGTACAGGCGCCCGTGGACATTCACCGCAATGCTGTCGCCCCCCTCGCGAAACACCCAGTTCTGCAACGACGGTCCGTAGTCGAACACCAGGCACGCGTGCTCCAGCACGTCCAGCGGATGCAACGGGATCGCCCCGCGCGCCAGGTATCCCGGGCTCGCCACTACCCAGCGCTGAAAGCGGCCGATGGGCTTGCTGACGATGTCGTCAGTGGCGAGTGTCGAGCCGAGGCGCACGCACAGGTCGATGCGTTCCTTGGCCATGTCGGTCATCTGGTCGCTGAGGTGCAGGCTGATATCCAGCTCGGGATGCCGTGCCAGCAAGCGCCCCAGGTGCGGGGCGATGCCCCTGCGGCCGAACTCCACAGGCACGCTGACCCGCAGCCGCCCGCGTGCCTCGCTGCCACGGTCGAACACCGCGCCGTCGGCCTCGGCCAGGGCATCGAGGATGGCCACGGCCTTGTCGTAGTAGTCCTGGCCGACCACGGTCGGGCTGCTGTGGCGGGTGGTGCGGTTGAGCAGGGTCGTGCCCAGCTCGGCCTCCAGCGCGGCGACCTGGCGGGTCACCGACGACGTCGCCACGCCGAGCTTGCGCGCCGCAGCGGAGTAACCGCCGCAGCGCACGGTTTCGACGAACATGCTCAACGCCTGCAACTTATCCACAGCCCGGCCCTCGGCAGCTTGAATTCCTGGCCGGTGAGTGTGAACGAAAGTGCCGCCCCGCGCTTGCATCGCCGTGCTCAACCGCGCGGACGAAAGACGAACAGGGCCAGGGCCGACACCGGCGGCAAGGCCGACAGGCAGGCGAACATTTCCCAGCCGACCTGCTCGTACAGCGGGCTGGCGATCAGCGAGCCAAGGGCGCCGCCGACGAAGATGCTGGTCATGTACACCGCGTTGAGCCGGGCCCGGCTGTGCGGGTCGATGGCGTAGACCTCGCGCTGGCCGAGGACCATGTTCAGCTGCACGGCGAAGTCCAGGGCCACCGCGGTGACCACCATCCACCACCAGCCACCGCCTTGCAGCGAACCGACCACCAGCGCCAACGGGGCCAGGACCAGCGCCGCCGCAGTGCTGCGCACACTGTGCCCGGCATCGGCCAGGCGCCCGGCGATCGGCGCGGCGACGGCGCCCACCGCACCGACCAGGGCGAAGATCGCCACCTGACCCTGGCTGAAGCCGTAATGCCGCACCAACTCGATCGGGGCAATGGTCCAGAAGCTGCTGAAGCTGGCGAACAGCAGCCCTTGGTACAGGGAGCGCTCGCGTAGCACCCCATGCCGCCGCGCCAAGGCGAACACCGAGGCGATCAACGCCGGATAGCTGGCCTGGTGCGTCGGCAGGCGACGCGGCAGGACCAGGCCCATCACCAGCGCAATCAAGGTCATCAGGCCCGCCGCGCCGAAGAACACCCCGCGCCAGCCGAAGGATTCGGCCAGGGTACTGGACAGCGGCCGCGACAACAGGATGCCCAGCAGCAGGCCGCTCATGATATTGCCGACCACCCGGCCACGACTGGCCTCCGGAGCCATGTGCGCGGCCAGCGGCACGAGTATCTGCACCGCCACCGAGGTCAGGCCGATCAGCAGCGAGCAGACCAGGAACAGCGACGGCGTAGTACTCAGGGCCGCAGCCACCAGGCACACCGCCGCCGCCAGGGTGAAGCCCACCAGCAGGCGGCGGTTCTCCAGCAGGTCGGCCAGCGGCACCAGGAACAGCAAGCCCAGGGCGTAGCCGAACTGGGTCAGGGACACGATCAGGCTGGCGCTGTGACTGGACAAGCCGATGCTCGGCGCGATCAGCTCGACGATCGGCTGGGCGTAGTACAGGTTGGCGACCACCGCGCCACAACAGATGGCCAGGAAGATCACCAGGGAACTGGACAGCGTGGGTGTCGCCAGCGCCGAGCGGGACTCGGCGGCGACAGGATTGCCAAGGGACATGGCGGACCTCATCGAAGGGACGGAACGGGATGGCGCCAGACTAGAGGGCCGGGCGCCATCACGGAATCCGTCCGCAAGGCAAAACTGCGGTGCGCAGCGCGCAAAGCTGCCGTGGGCCGCGCGATCTTTTTATCCCGCAGATTTTTGTGTGATGCGACGCAGGCTGTCGCACCCTCGTCGGATGATCGCCTCAACCCCGGTCAACGAGCGAATCGTCCATGAAAGAACTCATCTGCTTCACCCTCGGCGTGGTCATCGGCGTGATCACCATGAAGAACCGCCAGGCCTTCGCCGAAATGGAGAAGGAACTGGAGCGGGAAAAGTCCCGTAACCGTGCAACCCAGCACAGCGCAGCCTGAACCCTCGACGGACGGACTATTGGCGGAGTGCACAAGATGATGTTAAAAGGCCACAAAGGATTGTTCGCCGCACCCGCGAACCTTCAAGGCAGATCGGATTGTTCCCCCATGTCAGATCCTAAGGACCGGTTGTTCCGGCACTTGGCATTGCTACGCCTGATTCCCCGTGCGCCGAAAAGCATCTCCACCAGCGAGCTGCTGAAAAAGCTCAAGGCCGAGAATTTCGATATCGACCAGCGCACCCTGCAGCGCGACCTGATCGGGCGCCTGGGTCTGGACTTCCCCCTCGACTGCGACGAAAGCCGCAAGCCGTTTCGCTGGAGCTTCCCCAGCGACATGCCACGCTTCGACTTTCCGGCGCTGGACACCCCGACGGCACTGGCCTTCGCCCTCGCGCAAAGCCACCTGAACAAGGTGTTGCCGCCGAGCATCCTCGACCTGCTCGCGCCGCACTTCGACCTGGCCCATCGGCAATTGCAGGGGCTGGAGCACAACCCCCTGGCCAACTGGCCCCGACGCGTGCGCGTGATCCCCAACGGCAAGGCCCTGCTGCCAGCCGCCGTGGAAGCCACGGTGTGGAGCGAGGTCGCCATGGCAGTGCTCGAAGCGCGCCAGCTGGACATTCGCTACCACAGTCGCAGCAAGGCCGAGCACAAGGCCTTGCGCATCCACCCCAGCGGCATCGTGTCGCGCCATGCCGTCAGCTATCTGGTCGGCCGGGTCGAGGGCTACGCCGACGTGCGTCAGTTCGCGATGCACCGCATCCAGCAGGCCACCTGCCTCGACGAGGCATCTGTCGAGCCGGACGGCTTCGAACTCGACACTTTCATCCGCAGTGGCTTCAACCACAAAGGGCAGATCGGCCAGCAGCGCCTGGTGGCCGATGTCGCACCGTCGATCGCCTGGATGCTGCAGGAAACGCCGCTGAGCGCCGAACAAAGCCTCACGCCGCTACCCGACAGCGACTGGCAGCACCTGCAGGTCACGGTGCCCGACGACCAGGAAACCTTCTGGTGGGTCTTCGGCCTCGGTGAAAGCATCCGCCTGCACGAGCCGCAGCCCTGGATCGAGGCGATCCGGGACAAGCTGGAAAAAGTCTCCGCCTTGTATGCCACGCCGGAAAACGCCGGCCAGCCGTCTTCCACCTGCGACCCACACCTTCAGGAGCGCGCATGAACTTCAACGACATCGGCACCGTGTCTGCCGCGGACACCGAAGAGCAGCCGCTCGCCACGCCAGCCGATCGCGAGGCCATCGCCCGTGACCGGGCCAACACCGCCACCGCGTTGTCCTCCAGCGAGACCGTGTCGCGCTATGGCAGCGCCAACGCCGAGTTCGTCAAGGCCTACACCGGCGTCGACAACGAGCACGGCGTGACGCTGAGCAAGGGCCTCAAGGGCATCAGCCAGGAAAACACCGGCGTCAAGCACCGCGCCGGCTGGGCCGCGGAGGTCGCCAGCACGAGCCGCGAAAACGCCGAAGCGATCATCAACAAGTCCAGCGAGCGCAGCATCCGCAGTGACGACCTCAAGCACTACGGCATCGAGACCGACGGCACCTACCGCCAGGCCGTGGACCGCGTGCGGGTGGATGAAAACGGCCAGATCGTCTACGAGGCGCAGACCAAGGTCGAGGCCAACGGCAACCGTGTGGCCAACCAGGTCAGCCACGAGGACCACAAGTACAGCAAGTACTTCGGCAAGAAGCTCGAACTGCCCAGCGAACAGGTCGAAGAGGCCAAGACCTACTGCCGCACCCGCGCGCAGAACCTGCGCACCCGCGCCGACAAGCTCGACAGCGAAGGCAAGCCCGAGGTGGCGGCCAAGTTCCGCGAGCGCGCCGACCGCTTCGACAAGCTGGCCGACGAAGACATCGTCGACCTCGGCCTGGACACCACCAAGGCCATCGACTACGCCGAACGCCCCCTGCGCGAAACCCTCAAGGACATCGCCCGCACCAGCCACCGGGCCGGTGTCGAAGGCGCGAAGTACGGCGCGCTGATCGGCGGCGGCATCTCCCTGCTGAGCAACGCCTTCAAGGTGGCCCAGGACACCAAGGAACTGGACGAGGCCGCCCGCGACCTGGCCATCGACACCGCCAAGGCCGCCGCGCTGGGCTACGGCACGGCGTTCGCCGGCTCGGCGCTCAAGGGCGCCATGCAGCAGTCAGGCAACCAGACCCTGCGCACCCTGTCCGGCACCAACGCACCGGCGCTGGTGGTCAACATCTGCCTGTCACTGACGACCTCGATCCACCGCTACATCAACGACGACATCAGCGAAGCGCAACTGCTGGAAGAGCTCGGCGAGAAAGGCACGGGCATGCTGTCGAGCAGCATGATGGCGGTGCTCGGCCAGATCGCCGTACCGATTCCGTTCGTCGGTGCGGCCATCGGCGGCATGATCGGCTACACCCTGGCGTCGACCTTCTACCAGTGCGCCTTCGAGGCGGCCCGCAGCGTGGAACTGTCGCGCCGGCAACTGGAGCGCGCCCGGATGATCCAGGCCGCTGCACGCGAGCGCATCGCCGAGGAACAAGCCCGCCTCGATGAATTCACCCGCCGCGAGATCCCGCAATTGCGCAATGAAACCGCGCAGTTGTTCGTCGCGGTCAACGGCGCCGACAGCGATGCCTTCGCCGTCGCCATCAACCAGTACGCCACCTTGCTGGGCAAACAGCTGGAATTCAGCTCACAGAGCGAATTCGACGCCTTCATGGACAGCGACGGCCCACTGGTGCTTTGACCTCACTCCTGCCCCTGCTCCCGGAAAAAGGATCCTGTGCAATGCTGATGAAACTCCTGTCCAGCTCGGACAAGCAACACCTCATCGACCTGGCGAAACTGCTCGCCATCGCCGACAAGCCGCTGCGCTGGGATGGCAAGACGCGCGACCAGCTGACCTCCAGCAGCGACCTCGACGCCCTCACCATCGTCACCGGCGACGCCGAACGCGAGCTGATCGACGAACTGGTGCAATCCACCGGCAACGCCTCGTCGTTCAACACCTTCTTCTCCTCGACCTGGCACGTGGAAACGCGCCTGATCGAGGTGCTGAAGAAGCTGCCGATGATCGCCGCCGAGAAGCCGGAATACCGCGTGCAGGCCGCCACCAGCGTACTGCGCGAACTGCTCAAGGCGACCAGGTTCGAGCTGCCGTCGACGCCCAAGGTGGTGCTGTTCGAACTGTTCCTGGTGGCCCTGCGCGACGGCAACATTTCCAGCGTGGAATGGGCGCTGCTCAAGGAATTCCAGCTGCACCACAAGCTGGAAGACTTCATCTTCGACGACCTGCTGGAACGTGCCGAAACCATGAACCAGGAAGTCAGCAAAACCATCTCGCTCATTCTCGAATAAGGACCAGAGCCATGCCTATTCCACTCATCATCGGTGCGGTCGCTGCGGCGGCCGGTATCTACGGCGCGGTCAAGGGCGTCAGCGGCGCCATGGACCACAGCGAAGCCAAGGACCTCAATGCCAGTGCCGGCTCCATGGTCGATGCCGCCAACGCCAAGGTCGAGGAGCAGCGCACCAAGACCAACGCCACCCTGGAAGACTACGGCCAGCGCAAGCTGCGTGCCTTCAACGGCGTGGTCGCCGAGTTCATCGAGACTTTCGAACGCCTGAAGAACGTCGAACTGAGCCAGAGCCCGGAGCTGGACAAGCTCAACGCCGGCGACTTCACCGGCAAGACCCTGGTCGGCCTGCGCCAGGACTACCAGGCACTCAAGGACGCCGGCCTCGGCCTTGGCGCCGGGATGACCGGCGGCGCGGCCCTGGCCTTCGGTGCCTATAACGGCACCATGCTGCTGGCCACGGCGAGCACCGGCACCGCCATCTCCTCCCTTGGCGGCGTCGCCGCGACCAACGCCACCCTGGCCTGGCTCGGCGGTGGTTCGCTGGCCGCCGGTGGCTATGGCATGGCAGGGGGCATGATGGTGCTGGGCGGCATCGTCGCCGGTCCCGCCCTGGCGATCTTCGGTCATGTCCTGGGCAGCAAGGGCGAGGAAGCCCTGAACACCGCGCGCAGCAACATGGAACAGGCCAAGACCATCCGCGAGCAGGCCAACCTGATGGCCGGCAAGCTGCAAGCCATCGATGCGGTGACCGCGCTGGCCAACACCACCTTCTCCAACATCAGCGCGCAGCTGCGCCGCAGCGTCAACGAGCTGAAGAAGGTGATCGAGAACAACGGCGTCGACTACCGCAGCTTCTCCGACGAGAGCAAGAAAGTGGTATTCCGCGCGGTCAAGTTCGCCCAGCTGATCAAGGCCATGATCGACACCGCCATCCTCGACGAAGCCGGCAACCTGGTGCTGTCGACGGAAAAGCGCATCAAGGATGTCGCCGCAGTGGCCAGCGGGCAGAAAGCCGCGCTGGACGCACCCGTCGCATGAGACAGGCGCCCGCGCTTCGGCGCGGGCGCTGTAGGTGAAGAGACGACATGAGCTGTTCGATCACCTCGCCGTTTCCCTGCAACCAGTGCGGGCTGTGCTGCCAGCATGTGCACATGGCCGAGGAAACCCGCTTCCTCGACCGTGGCGACGGCACCTGCCGGCACTACGACGCCGCCAGCAAGAGGTGCAGGATCTACGAGGAGCGCCCGGACATCTGCCGGGTGGACCTGCAATTCACCCAGCGTTATGCCCGGCAATTCAGTTGGGACGAGTACGTGCGGCTGAATATGGAAATCTGCGACTACCTGCAGCAACAGCATGCTGCCGTGGCCATTCCCCTGGTCGCAGTGGACTGAGAATACTGGACCTTGTGGGAGCGGGTTCACCCGCGATGGCGTAGGTGAATTCACCATATTCATCGCGGGTAAACCCGCTCCCACAGGGGTACGCGTCCTACGTTGGAATTGTTACCCCAACCGCAATCAGCGATAGCGTTCCAGCCAGTGCGCATATGGCGCAGGCAGGGTCCACGACGCCTTGTCCACCCCCAGTTCCTTGGCCGCGAAGTACGCCCAGTGCGGGTCGGCCAGGTGCGCACGCCCCACCGAAACGATATCCAGTTGCCGCGAACTCACCGCCTCTTCCGCCAATTGCGGCGTGCCGAAGCCCCATGCCGAAGTCACCGGAATACCGGCTTCATCGCGCACCCGGCGCGACACTTCACCGAGGAACGCCGGACCCCACGGGATGTTGGTCTCGGCAATGGTGAAACCGACGCTGACGCTCAGCAGGTCCAGGCCACCGGCCTTGAAACGACGGGCCAGTTCGATGGATTCGGCGAGGGTCTGCTCGTCACGACCGTCGTACTCGATCACGCCGAAACGCGCGGTCAGCGGCAGGTGCTCCGGCCACACTTCACGCACGGCAGCGAGGGTTTCCAGGAGGAAGCGGCTGCGGTTGTCGAAGCTGCCGCCGTAGGCGTCGGTGCGCTTGTTGCTGTGCTCGGAGAAGAAACTCTGGCCCAGGTAACCGTGGGCGAAGTGCAGTTCGATCCACTCGAAACCGGCGTCACGGGCGCGGCGTGCGGCATCGACGAAGTCCTGGCGGACCCGGGCGATATCGTCGAGGGTCATTTCCCGCGGGGTCTTCGGCAGGTGGTGACCGAACGCGATCGGCGACGGCGCAATGGTCTGCCAGCCGCGTGGATCGTTTTCAGGGATATGGTCGTCGCCGTCCCAGGGACGGTTGGCGCTGGCCTTGCGCCCGGCATGGGCGATCTGGATGCCCGGCACCGAACCTGCCGCCTTGATCGCCTTGACCACCGGCACGAAGGCCTGGGCATGGGCGTCGCTCCAGATACCGGTGCAGTTCGGCGAGATCCGCCCTTCCGGCGCGACCGCAGTGGCTTCCACCACCACCAGGCCGGCGCCGCCACGGGCCATGCCGGCGTAATGCACCTGGTGCCAGTCGTTGACGATGCCGTCTTCGGCCATGTACTGGCACATCGGCGGAATGGCGATGCGATTGCGCAGGGTGACGTCTTTCAGGGTGAAGGGTTGGAACAGTGCAGTCATGGGGAAACGTCCTACAGTCGAGATACGATTGTTCGATAGTATTCGAACTTTGGCATTTAGAGAAGCCTCCGGTATCATTCGGCCCATGCGTGCCTATAAACACCCCGAACCTCAAGACTTCGTCCTCGAACGCGTGCTCTATGCGCTGAGCGACCCTGTTCGCATGGAAATCGTCCGTTGCCTGGCCAGCGTGGCCGAGGCGAGCTGTGGCGAGCTGGACGGTGGCCGGCCGAAGTCGAGCATGTCCCACCACTTCCGCGTGCTGCGCGATGCCGGGCTGGTACAGACCCGAGCGGTGGGCACCACGCATATGAATTCGCTGCGTACCGAGGCGCTGGACGGGCGCTTTCCGGGGTTGATCGGGGCGATCCTGCAGCACGTCTGAGTGGCTGAAATCTGTCGCATCCCGCCACGAAAATTCCCCTATCTCCGACTTTCTTGTAGGCAATTTCCCAAGCATACTCCCCGACCCCGCCTGGTGGTTGCGTGCTCGGGAAACGCTGCCTAATCTCCGCCGGTCGTTGCCAAATCAACGACGCGGATTAGCAGTCCGTTCAAAGGAAAACCACCAGCAACGCGTCATGGCGGCTGTGCGTGTGGGCACCTTCGGGTGCACCGGGTTTCCCTTTACCGGTCTGCTAACTCACGTACAGTCGCCACCTTTCGTATAGCAGCGTGATGTGGCGACTCCGAGACATCAAAGGGAGTTGCACCATGAAGAAAATCGTCCCCGATCCACCCGTCCTCTGCGTCCGCGCCGGCCTGTCCCCCGAGGATGCGCTGCGCAATGCCGAGGAAAGCCTCAAGGGCGCCCTCCGCGGGCTGGCACTGCTGCCCGAGCAACCGCTCTCGGGCAATCAGGTACTGCTCACCGACGCCATCATCGACCTGAAGATCTGCAGGGCGATGTTGACCATCGCGATAACCCGGACCACGGCCAGCGTGCCGATTTTCTAGCCGCCCGCCGAAGCTCACCTTGCGGGAGCGAGCGACCGGCTTCCGCAAGGCGCCGCGAGCCATCCCAGCAACAGCACCCCTGCCCCCGCCAGCACCGCCACGGCGAACCCCATCCGCGTCCCCCACAGGTCCACCACCTGCCCCGCCACTGCCGCGCCCATCGCGACCCCGACATTCAACCCCGCCAGCAACCAGGTCATGCCCTCGGTCAGCCGCTGCTCCGGCACGCTGCGCTCCAGCAACGACATCGCCACGATCATGGTCGGCGCGAAGAACAGCCCGGCACCGAACACCGCCAGCGCCAACAGTGGGATCGACCCGGCCAGCCACATCGGCAGCGTGCTCGCTGCTGTCGCCAGCGCCCCCAGCAGCAATAGCCGGGGCAGCGGCTGCGACAGCTTCAGCGCACCGAACGCCAAGCCCGCCAGGCACGACCCCAGCGCATACGCCGACAGCACCAGGCTCGCCGCCCCCGGCTGCCCGCGCTCACCGGCGAAGGCGACGCTTACGATATCGACGGTGCCGACGATCACCCCCATGGCGACCATCAACAGGCTCAACCGGCGCACCTGGCCAAGGCCGAGCAGCGACCCACCCGCTACCTCGATATCCCTCGTCACCGGCGGCTCGCTGGCGCGCTGCAGTACCAGCGCAGCAACGCCAAGCGCCAGCAGCAGCGCCGCCAGCAACGGCCCTGCCTGGGGAAACAGGCCCACGCACAAGCCCACCGACAGCGGCGGCCCGACGATGAAGGTCAGCTCGTCCAGCACCGTCTCCAGCGAATACGCCGTCTGCAACTGCGGCTGCCCGCGATAGCGCGCCGTCCAGCGCGCCCGCACCATTGCCGACAGGCTCGGCATGGCACCGGCCAGCAGCGCGCCGAGAAACAGGCTCCAGTCGCCCAGCGGCCACCAGGTGCCAGCCAGCAACAGCGCCGAGCCCGCCACGCTGACCAGCGTCGCCCACGGCAGCACCGTCGATTGCCCGTGCCGGTCCACCAGGCGGGAGATGCGTGGCGACAGCAGCGCATAGGTCATGACGAACGTCGCCGCCAGCGCACCGGCCAGGGCAAAGCTGCCGCGCAACTGGGAAACCAGGGTGATGATGCCGATACCGGTCATGGGCAGAGGCAGCCGTGCCAGCAATCCCGCCAGGGCAAATCCACGGGTTCCAGGGGTGTCGAACAGCTGTCGATAGGGGTTGCTCATTTCACGCTCCTTGGCAGGCCCGCTTGCCTTCATGGCAGTACGCGGGGAAGATACATACGCCTCGTATGTTTAAAAGCCTATTTACATACGGTGCGTATGTAAAGCCTCATCTCGTTAACCGAAAGGAGCACCCGATGGCCCGCCGTACCCGCGCCGCAATGGAAGAAACCCGCGCCAGCCTGCTGGCCACCGCCCGCAAGGCCTTCGCCGAAACCGGCTACGCCGAAGCCTCGATGGATGAACTCACCGCCCAGGCCGGCCTCACCCGAGGGGCGCTGTATCACCATTTCGGCGACAAGAAAGGCCTGCTGGCGGCGGTGGTGGCGCAGATCGATGGCGAGATGGATGAGCGCCTGGAGGCGATTTCCGCCAAGGCGACAAGCCCATGGCAGGCACTGAACGAGCGCTGCAACGCCTACCTGCGCATGGCCCTGGAACCGGAGATCCAGCGCATCGTGCTGCGTGATGCGCGCGCCGTGCTGGGCGGGGCAACGGCAGAGGGCGAGCAGCATTGCATCGCGTCGCTGCGCGGACTGATCGAGCAGATGGGGATCGAACAGGCCGAAGCCCTCGCCAGGCTGATCTACGGCAGCCTGGCGGAAGCCGCATTCTGGATTGCACAAGAGGATGACGGGACGGCGCGGCTGGCACAGGCGCAGGCCGCGCTGGCGGTTTTGCTGGCGGGCATCCAGCGCCAGGCGACCTGATATTTCTGTCAGTAGACAGCCGCTGCGATGCGCTCAGACTGGTGACCTGGCCTTGCAGGCCAGCCCATCCAGGCAAGCAGGGGCAGGCGTTCGAAAATGGCAGAGTTCTTGTTCACCACCGTACCCGTCGCCGGCAGCAGCACCTTCGAATCAGGATCCGTGCAAGCCGCCAGCGCGGAAGAAGCCGAGGCCAAGATAAAAGCGAAATTCACCCATCCGGTGGTCGTCACCTTGACCCGGATCGACGGCGTGGAGGGCGTGTCCGGAAACACCTGGGGCGCGACCTGCGCGTCAATCGATGTCGCAGGGAAATCCGACGAATAACGCCGCAGGGCCAGAGCCTCACTCCACCGCCGACACCCGGTACGCCCGCCGGCTCGCCGACTGCGCGAAGCAGACGAACATCGCCGCCATCACCGCCAGCGCCATCGGCAGCCCGTGGGGCGCGACGTCCATGGCCGCACCGCTGACCAGTGGCCCGATCAGGCTACCCACGCCCCACAGCAAGCCGACACTGGCGTTCGCCGTGACCAGATCCTGGCCCTTGAACTGCTGGCCGATCAGCACCAGCGCCAGGGTATAGACCCCGCCCGCCACGGCACCGAGCAGCACCAGCGCCGGCCACAGCAGCCATTGCACCGTGATCAGCCATGGCAGGGCCAGGCCGATCAGCATCGCCACCACGCCGCAGACCAGGTGCAGGGTGGTGCGCTCGCAGCGGTCGGCGAGCCAGCCGATGGGCAACTGGAAAAGCATGTCGCCGGTGAGGATCACCGTCACCATCAGCGCCGCCACACCCACCGCATAGGCGTGGTGGGTGGCGTACACCGGCAACAGCGAGAGCACCACCGCATCGAAGAAGGAGAAGAACAGCACGCCCATGCACAACGCCGGGGCAACGCGGAAGAAGCCTGCCAGAGAGAAGCTCTTCTCGCCGTCCTCGCCATGTTCGACATGATCGTTGGGCACGGTCCAGAGGATGCAGGCCAGCGCCAGCGCGTAGCCCATCGAAACCATCACGATCAGCCACGGCCCCTGCGCGCCGAGCAGCGACAGCATGGCCGGGCCAAGCATCTGGCAGCCGGTGAAGGCCGTGGCGTACAGCGCCATGACCTTGCCGCGATTGTGTTCCTCGCTCAGTTCGTTGACCCACGACTCGCCGAGGATGATCGCCACGCCCATGCCGATCCCCAGCGCCAGGCGCAGGCTGGCCAGCAGGTAGATCGAGGAGAACGCCCACTCGATCAGGCCGACGCTGAGGGCGCAGAGGCTGAAGCTGAGCAGGTAGATGACCCGCCGCGTCAGGTGTCGGCAACAGGCATCGACGAGGAACGCCGAAAGCATCATCCCCGCCGCCGGCATGGCCGAGAGGATGCCGATGCGCAGGCTGCTCGCCCCGGCGTCCAGCAGGCGCAAGGACACCAGCGGCAGGGTCGCGCCCAGGCTGAAACCGATGATGGACACGACGAACAACAGGCCGAAAAGAAAACGATTGTTCACAACTCACTCCACAACCGCACGCGCCGGGGCGAAAGCCGCGCGCGAGCCGGTTCATGCTCGATGACGAAAGAAGACGGGCGAGCGCAAGGGCCCGCGAGGATCAGCGAGCGAGCGGGTGTGGCGAGAAGGTGAAGGCGAACAGCACGCTGCGCCGGCGCTTGAGCACGGTGTCCTGCGGCCAGGCACGACGAACCGCCCGGAAGACGGGCAGGCTGGCAGTGAAAGGACGGACAACGGCGTTCATGTTCGGCTACAGCAAGGATCGAAGAGAGGGGCGGCACTCTAGGCCATGGCTGACGCGTCCGTCAATTGGCAGGGGCACCTGATATTTCTGTCAGTAGATGGCTTCGAGGGGCGCGGGTAGAAACTGGGCTGACCGTTCGCAGCCTCCGCGCCCCTGCGTCGGGACGGTCTCCCAACGTCACTGCCCGCGACGGCAGTCCGATGATCCAGCCCCGTTCCCTCGCCATGGAGTCAGCCAACATGACCACATCCTCTTCCAGCAAAACCCCTAGCACCCTCGATCCCGACTTCGGCCAGGCCGGCCAGGCGCAGTTCCCCATCGACCTTGCTCGCGGTCGCTCGAAGCTGCTGCCGGACGGCAACATCCTGACCGTCGGCGCCGAAACCGACGGCAGCGTGATCCTGCTGCTACGTCATCTGCACGACGGCATGCTCGACACCGCCTACGGCACCCAAGGCGTCGTCACGGTCGTCCTGCCGGAAAACACCTTGCCCATCGGCCCCGTGGACCTCCTGCCCCAGGCAGACGGCGGCGCGATCATCCATTGCAACGTGGGCAGCCATCTGCAGAATCACTCGTTCGTATTCCGGGTCGGCGCAGACGGCGCGCTGGACACGAGCTTCGGTGCCTCGGGTTTCTGCCGGATCGAACTGGACGAACAACCCTCCACCGTGATCCGCACGCTGGTGATGCTGGACAACGGCAAGCTCATGCTCAACGTGGCCAGCCAAGGCCCACAGGACCACCGTGTGTACCTGATGCAACTGGACAACGGCCAGCTCGACCCGGCCTTCGGCGATGGCACGGGCATGCGCTACGTCGGTGACGACTCCATGTACGACATGCTGGCACTGCCCGGAGGCGGTGTGCTCCTCGGTGGCGTACCGCTGAACTACTCACGCCTGGTGTTCTGGCAGTTTCTCGCCGACGGCAGTCCCGATCCCCGCTTCGGCGAGAACGGCGTGGCGACGGTGGTCATCCAGCAGGGCGAAGTTGCCCTCTTCAAGCTGGCGCTGCAACCGGATGGCAAGATCGTCGCGGTGGGCGCTGCGAATGTCGGATTCGGTGTCCATACCCTGACCTTGCGCCTCACCACCGATGGCAGCCTGGACCCTTCATTCAACAATGGCGAGCCGAAGATCATGGTGGTCCAGGGCCACGAGTCGCAGCACTACGATGTCGCGTTGCAGGCGGACGGCAGGATCGTCACGGTGGGCCACGCGATGGACCCGGCGGAGCGTGACGACTTCCTGCTGATGCGCATGTTGCCCTCGGCCCAGATGGACATGAGCTTCGGCGTCAATGGCCAGGTCATGACCGATTTCGGCGGCGACGACTTCTGCGAACAGGTCGAGGTCCAGCCTGACGGCAGGATCCTGGCCTCCGGATTCAGCGCCCGGAGCACCGTCGAGACACCTTACATCCTGGCCCGCTACCTCGGCTGAGCAGCCCCCGGATACTGGCCACCTGATATTTTTGTCAGTAGACGACTGCGCGTGCCGGGCTTAAAAACAAGGCTCCGTATTCCCTTGTTCTCTCCCTCCTGGAGGCCCGGCATGGCGACCGAAAACAACAATCAAGCCCCCGCCCCGCTCGATCCCGAATTCGCGACCACGGACTATCTGCCCTTGTCTGCGGGCATGCACCTGGAACAGTCGACGCTACTGGAAAACGACAGGATCCTGACCGCCAGCATCGACAGGGAAACCGGGGAGTTCGTCCTGGCGCGGCACCTGAAGAGTGGCTGGCTCGACCATGGTTTCGGCCTCTATGGCGTGCAACGCATCGCCAGCGACCTGGCGCGCAGCGTCACCAGCCTGTCCCTGCGCCTGGAAGCCAACGGCAGCATGGTGATGCAGGGCAATCTCAGCGATCCTTTCAGCGGCAGGACCGGGGTGTACCTGCTGCGCGTGCTGCCGGATGCCGAAACCCATCCGCGCCTGGGCGTGGATGCGTTTCTCATCGTGTCCCTGCTGCCCGTGGCCAGCGCCTCGACGCCAGACACAAGAGCTGGCCTGGACTGGACCTGGCTGCGCTGGCCTGCACCGCAGGCCCGCTGAGCGGCCCGGGAACCTTACACGCTGCGGACCGCGCCCTGCGCCTCATCGGCGCCGCTGCCTTGCACCAGGCGGTTGCGTCCGTCCTGCTTGGCGCGGTACAGCGCAAGGTCGGCCACCCGCAGCAAGCCGCCGAGGGCGACGCTGTCGTCCGGCTGGTCGGGGTCGTGGCTGGCGCTGCCGATGCTCAGGCTCACCCGCCCCAGCGGGCTGGCGGCATGGGTCAGGTGGGCGTCGAAGACCTGGTGGCAGAGGTAGCGGGCGACACTGCGGGCGCCGTGGGCATCGGTGTCCGGGAGAATCACCGCGAACTCCTCGCCACCATAGCGACAGACCTGGTCCCCCGGACGCTGCAGGGACTGGCCCAGGAGCATGGCGATACGCCGCAGGCACTCGTCGCCGGCCTGGTGGCCATAGTGGTCGTTGAACACCTTGAAGTGGTCCACATCCACCATCAGCAACGACAGCGGCCGGCCTTCGCGGCGGGCCCGGGCCTTTTCCTGCTGCAGCGCCTCGTCGAAGCGCCGGCGGTTGGGCAGGCCGGTGAGAAAGTCTTCGCTGGCCAGGGCCAGCAGGCGTGCGTTGGCCTCGGCCAGTTGCGCATTGCTCTCGGCGAGGGCCTGGCGCATCAGGCATTGCTCGGTGATGTCGCTGAAGGCCAGGGTCATGCCCAGGACCTGGTTGTCCAGGTCGCGCACCGCGCCGATCTGCAACAGGTAGCTGCGCTCGCGCCAATCCAGTTCGCGGTCGGCCAGGGTGCGGCCCTGTTCCAGTTCGCCGAGGCAGTGGTGCAGGTCGAGTTGCGCCTCCGGCAACAGTGCCGTCAGCGACTGCCCCACCAGTTGCGTGGCATCGCCCCCGAGCAACTGGCCAACGGCATGGTTGACGTTGACCAGCACGCCCTGGCGGTCCACCAGGCCCAGCGCCACCGAGGCCGCGGCGTACAGCGCTTCGAGCTGCACTTCGCGGCGGTCCAGCGGACCGATGGCCGGGGTCACGTCGCGGTCGATGCCGCGATAGCCAGTGAGCGCACCAGCGGCGTCGAACAGCGGCACGCCACTGGTTTCGAGGACCACCAGGCGCCCATCGGAGCGCACGTTGCGGTTGATCAGCCCGGCGAACGGCCGCTGCTCGGCGACGATGCCGGCGAAGATCGCGCCGACCCGCGCCGCCTCTTCCGCCGGCATGAAATCGAAGGGGGTCTTGCCCAGCACCTCGCTCGGCGGATAGCCGAGCATCTGCCGGCTGTGCTCGGAGCAGAAGGTGTAGCGGCCCTGGCTATCGACTTCCCAGAGCCAGTCGGAGTTGTGCGCGATGATTTCCCGCAGGCGAAGAACTTCCAGTCCTTCGGGGAGCGGCTCGGGGTCGGAGGCGTTGGGCATGGAAGGCGACTTCGGCGAACAACCACAGGGGCAAAGCGCCACGTTACTGGATCGGGACCCTTGCGGGCAAATCCGGCGCGGGGTGGCGTATCTGCCATGATGCATTTGCCGGGAGCGCTGATGGGCGACCTGCAGGCGGATGGCCGCGGCTTTTCCACCCTGTGCGCGCTTTTCGGGTGAGTACTTCAGCATGCCGGGGTTCAAATACGACTTCTGAGGCCTGTTTCGGCTAAGCGGTTGAAAGCGCGTAAAATTTTTTGAAAAAGAATGTTGACAGCAATCCGTTTCGAGCGAATAATGCGCGCCACTTGGCTACATAGCTCAGTTGGTTAGAGCATAGCATTCATAATGCTGGGGTCCGGGGTTCAAGTCCCTGTGTAGCCACCAAACACCTGTTTCGACCTGCCTCAAGCAGTCTACGAAACACCTCAAGAAGCCCGCCCTGTGCGGGCTTTCTTGTTTCTGGCTGTATCCCCTTATCTCCCCCTATACCTTCCCGCCGTGTATCCCCTCGTGTACCCTGAGAAATAATTGAAACTGGGGGATACAAGGAAATGAAGCGCACCGAGATCAAGCGCCGTCCATTGGCCGACACCGTGATAGCCACCCTTGAGCCAGAAGCGAAGGAATACCGCGAGCTGGATGGCAACGCCTTGTATCTTCGCGTGCGCCCGGACGGCAGCAAGTCGTGGCAACTGCGCTACAAGAAACCGGACGGCAAATGGTCGTGGCTTGGCCTGGGCGGCTATGGCACGGGCGATCACCAACTAACCGGATCACAGGCAAGACAGAAAGCGGCCATCCTGAGAGACGACGCCGCCAAGGGCGGAAACCCACTAGCCACCAAGCGAGCCAGGAAGGCCGCCGAACTGGAGGCCGCGAACAATACGTTCGAGCACCTGGCACGGGAGTGGTACGCCACCAAGCGCAAAAGCTGGACGGATGGAACAGCCACCCGAACCATCGGCTCACTGGAGCTTCACGTCTTCCCTGTGTTCGGCAAGCGTGTATATACCGAGATACTGCCGATGGAGTGGATGGACTTCCTACGCGGCATGGAGCAAAAGGGCATCATCGAGCAGACCAGCCGAATACGCGCTCGCTGCCAGGAGATTTACGACTTGGCCCGCGTCACGGGTCGCGCCACCCATAACCCGCTGGAAGGACTTCACAAGTTTCTCCAGACCAAGCCGTCTGAGAACTACGCCCATGTCTCGGTGGATGAGCTACCACCACTGCTACGGGCCATTCGTGCCTATCCCAGCGCCATAGACGTTCGGATCGGCCTACACCTGCTCTCCATGCTCGCCTGCCGGCCATCTGAGATACGAGAGGCCCGGTGGGATGAGTTCGATCTAGATAAAGCACTGTGGACGATCCCTGCCGAACGGATGAAGCGCCGCCGTGAACATCTGGTACCCCTGCCCCGCCAGGCGGTGGAATTGCTGATCGACCTGCGCAAACTCACCGGGGCCTACCCCCTGCTGTTCCCTGGCCGCAGCGATACGACCAAGCCCCGCAGCAACACCGTGTTCCTGATGGCCCTACGCCGCCTGGGTTATGAGGGCCGCCAGACTGGCCACGGATTCCGACACATCGCCTCGACGGTTCTCAATGAGCACGGCTTTGACGAAAACCACATCGAGGCGCAGCTATCGCACGTCAAGGAAGGCGTGGCCGGTATCTACAACAAGGCCCAGTACCTGGCCCAGCGCACGACCATGATGCAATGGTACGCCGACCATCAAGATACCTTGGTCAAAGGCAATGTCGTGTCGATCAAGAGGGCCTGATACGGGCCTTCCATTGTCCAAATAGACAGATATAGACTCAATGCCATTACTGGTTGAATAACCAGTGTTGGTGCGCATGAGGTTGTTTTCTAACTTAGCTTTATGGGGCGCGGGACGCTGCGAGCCGGTTGCCCTGCAGAGATTTATCGGAGGGCATATGGCTGAGACCCCTACGGCGGATAGCTTTTACGAATTATCGAAGGTGGCTGATGCATTCGTGAAGCAAGCTGCCGATGCAATAGTGTTCGAGTTGGACAAGGTACCAGCGGCGCGGGACTGTGATCTCAGCCAGACGGCCTCAGTGTGCGCCAAGCTGCTAGACGACACGTACTCTAGCGTTTTGACCGCTCAGTGCTCACGCACGATAGAGTGGTTCGAATCTGAGCCCGCATTTGCCATGGCAATCAAATCGCTCTCCTACCACAAAGTAGATGGTGGCCACTGGGAGCCAAAAATTCAGAGGGAGCTGGAGCGCTGGGTGACTGGCTTTCGAGTAGGTGCTTCGCCTCACCAAGGGCTCGTTGCACATAGGATTGCCCGCATTCCCTGTCACTATCTCAATTACATGTCCCTGGTTGCGGAAGCATCGTATCGGTACGTCAGCGGGATCGGGCATCGAGCTGTAATAGAGGGGCCCAGTGCTATCCGCCGTTTGAAAGACTTAGTTCTTGAGGTCGAAGAGATCCTCAGCGCGGAATGGCTGCCAGATGATCTGCGACGTAACCTGGGCTACAGCATCCGAACCAAAGCAGCCCTTCGTGACCTTGATGCGCATGACGAGGGCATCCCAACACCGACCCGCAGAAACGATATTGATTTGCCCGCACGGCTATTCGCGATTGACCTGCTCCGAGTCAATCAACGGGTATTTCAGTCGTTTCACAAAAAAGCAGTCTTCCATCTGATGGGCCTTTCTTTCGTGAGCCGCCCACTGGAAATGCGCACCATCGAGCGCTTGGCGAAAAGCGAAATGGACGCCTATCGAGAGGAGGCGGCCAAACGCATTGCCGACAAAAGAGGCCTCGGTTTCGAGTATGTTCTGACGACACTAAAGGCAAACAAAAGTCTTACCTTCAGGGGGCAGAACAGCGCTTGAAAAAATAGCGTTTCGTCGTGCTCAGCGAGCCGATCGATTGCGAACCTATATCCCGTTATATACAACCATCACGGGACACAGGACATGCAAAACACATCGGCTCACGTGACGCATTCCACTGCGTCTATCCAGCAGTTTGACGCCTCGATGACCATCATCCGCTTCCCCGAGGTCGAGGCCATCACTGGTCTGGCTCGCGCCACCGTCTACAAGCGCCTCAAGGATGACCCGACTTTTCCCAGGCCCGTATCGCTGAGCAACAGCAAGTCGCGTGGCTCGCCCGTGGGGTTCGTTCTGGCTGAGATTCAGGCCTGGGTGCGCCAGCGCATCGCTTTGCGCGAGGTGGCGTAAATGAAAAAGGCCACGATCCCCGAAGAGAAACGCAGCCAGTCGCAAGGCGATATTACCACCAGCAAGCCGCCGAGCAAGATCGCCCGAGTGCTGGCGTACATGCTCAATGATGGCAGCTTGCAACGCTTCGAGGCAGAGCGCCTGGGCGACCACTGCTTGCACTCCACCATCAGCAGCCTGGCCAACGGCTACGGTTTGAAATTCCAGCGCCAGCTCGAGCGCGTGCCGAACCACTGGGGCGAGCCTTGCACCGTGACCCGGTACACCCTTCCTGCTGGCGAACGCCGCCGCGCCAGCGCCGTGCTGGAGATGTTGTGCTCTCCCTTGAAGCAGCGCCAGCGGGTGGCCGCATGAAAAAGACGACCATTCCACCGGCAGAGCCCAGCAGCGGGAAATTCGACATTGTCCTGGTCCAGTCTCAGGGTGAGCCCTGCGCCGACACCCGTGTACTGGCCGCTCAATTGGGCAACCAGCACGAAAACACCTATGACCTGGTAAAGCGTTACGAGGCTGACTTCCTAGAGCTGGGAATACTCCGGTTTGAAACCGGAGAAATCGTAGGTCGGGGGCAGCCTGAGAAGTACGCTCTGCTCAATGAAGACCAGTGCTATCTGCTGCTGACCTACAGCCGTAACACCCCAAAGGTCCGGGCGCTCAAGATCAACCTGATCAAGGCATTCCGTGAGGCCCGTTACGGCATGGCCTGCCAGTCGCTGCTAGCTCGCAAGCAGGAGGCCAGCCAGAGCGGTAAGCGGCTAGCTCACTGGCGCTATGACAAGCCCGGCATATATCAGCACGTCACCCATCTGCGGGAGCAACTGAAACTCCCGCTCGATCTGGAAGGGGGTGGACAATGACGCTGGCGCTCAAGACTGGCGATGAACGGTCGATATTTCTGGTTGCAGGCAATCGTGTTGCTCGGTATGGTTCGCCCAAATCCACGGTAAATCCCGTGGTCGGGCGTAGGAACCCGATGAGCAAAAGGCGCAACAGCGCCCAGATCACCACTGCCGGCGTTTTTTTTCGTCTGCAGTTTCGTGTTATGGCGGCTGTGTGCGGGCAGGCTTCGGCCTGGCCGGGTTCCTTTTGCCCCGGTATTCCTACCCCGCGCACGGCTGCCACCCAATCCCGTAGGAAGGATCGTGGCAGCTCCTCATCAGCAAAAGGAGCTCGACCCATGCACGCCCTCACTCCGTCCAAAATTCGCGCATACGCCCACCGGCGCCTGGCCCTAGCCGCACTTCGCGCAAACTCTTCCCTTTCTGTCCGTCTCGCCCGCTACAACCATCACGCCGAGATCGCCCGCGCCATGGAAGCGCAAGGCGGTGCCCAATGAATGGCAAAGCCAAAGCACTAGGTGCTCTTGCTCATGGCGCTCTGTGGGACCTTCAGGCCGATAACAGCCATTTCGAATGGCTCAAGACCCTTATGTGGGTGATTAGTCGAGAGGCCGAGGAGGCGCGGCCTAACTCGGCCGAACGCATCAAGCATTTGGCCGACATCGGCAACTACTTGGCTATAGACCGAGCGGCCACAGTCAATGACATTTGCAAGCGTCTCGAAGAAAGTCTGGATGCCAATGGGGGTGTTCAATGACTTTGGGTCAATGCAACGTAGAAGCGGTACAGGGCTTCATCGAATCTCAGGTAGTGGTCACGATTCCTGGGCATCAAGTGTTCCGTCTGCCCCCTGTGGTTGGAGTAAGTCTCGCAGGCGATATCGCCACCTTGGTTCGTGCGGATTTTCCGCGGGCAGCGGTGAGCATCCTGGGTCGTTGCCGAGGCTCTTTGGCCGGCCTGGACGACGCCATGCGTGTGCCGGAGGAAGTCTATGCCGCCCTGGAGGAGTGCCGGCACCAGCCGTACCCGGGCGCCGCTCTGGTAGAGCATTTCCGGGCCGCTGCTTGTGCCGGAGGTGCCCAATGAATCGCTTGCCAAGCGTTGCGACCCTTGAAGGCGAGGTGCTGTCTGAGGCCGTGCTGGATGCCCGCGATATGTGCTCGATGAATTTCGCCAGGGATGAATTCCACAAGCTCTACGCGCTGCTCTACCCCATGTGTTCAAGCCATGAGGAGGGGCCGATGTGCGATATCGCTCGGCATCTGGAGCAGGTCATCATCTTCACCGGGAACTTCATGTGGAAGCACCGCCACCTCGGTGCCTCGCATGGCGTTGTAGGCAAGCGCACTGACATGGATCAGGGGGCTGCCGTATGACTTCCCCTATCCACATGCCCAAGGACACCCAAGACGATCTGCGCGACGTGCAAGGCGTGCTGGTGCTGCTGAGCATGGCCCTGGCGCTGATCGCCGCACCGACCACGCCCATCATCGTCGCCCGCGTCACCGCGGTGATGGCGCAGCACACCGCTATGGCCTGGGCCGAAATTATGGACGACGTGCTCGCTGAGCAACAGGAACCTACGAAGGCCGATACCACCGCCGCGTCTGTGACTCCGAGCTGAGGAACTAGTGATGAATAATTTTCAACAGCGCCTCGCTGCGCTGACGGGATCGGCTTGCCCGAAGAAAGCCACCGAACTGTTTTACGTGAGCCATCCGAGGGCCGAGCGGGCCTTGCTGGGGCCGTTCTTGAGCCAAGCCGACGCTGAGTGCGGGCGCGTAGTTATGCGTAGTGCTGAGGCTGCGGTGACGGCCTGCCTCGTCGAGTCGTTGGACGAGCTGACCTACTGGCACGCGGTGAACAATGGCCAGGTCTGCCGGGCGTTTGCTGGCGCTGATCGCCAAGGGGGTGGCCAGTGACCATGGTTCACCACTACACGACCGAGCACCACCACTTGCCGCTGATCTTGGCGTCTGGTGAGCTTCGCCCAAGCAACGCGGGGGCCGAGCATGAGGTGCCGCTGTTGTGGTTCTCCCTGGCGCAACGCTGGGAAGGCACCGCCACCAAGATGGTTCAAACGGAGGGTGGCCCGCGCCTGCTGACCTTTGCTGAGCAGTTGGCCAGCTACGGGTGCGCCAGGCTTTCCCTGCCGGCAGACGACTCACGTCTCATGAGCTGGGCTGACGCCTGCAAGTACGCCGGCATCACCAGCACCACCCGCCGCAAGCTGGAAGCCGTGGGTCGCAAGCGTGGCGGCTCACCGATCAACTGGTTTGCCATCGCTGGGACCGTGCCCTTGGCCGACACCCGCGTGCAACGGTTCGACGGCAATAGCTGGACTGAGCTGGTAGCCGCCGAGGGAGTGAACCATGAGTAAGGTCACGCCGATTCGCCGCAAGGGTGCCGGTGGTCCACCGACTGCTGGCGCCTACATCGACAGCGCCAGCTATGCCCTGCTGGTGGAAACCCTGGTGGGCTTCTTGGAGCTGCGCATTGCCGAGGGTGACGCTGGTCGTCACTGCCCTGAGCTGGAGCGCCTGACCAACCAACTGGACCGGCTGGCCAAGCGCTTCACGCCACCGCAGGGGGCCGCATGACCGACGTGACGATCCTTTTCCGTGACGTGCTCCAGTCGGCCTACGGGCCGCTCGACTGGCTGCCCTTGGACGATGGCGATATCCACCGCTTCCACGTACCCGGCGACAAGCCCGGCACGCTCAACGGTTGGTACTGCCTGTTTGCCGATGGCATCGCCTCAGGCGCGTTCGGGAGCTGGAAGACGGGCGGCACCAACACCTGGTGTAGCCGTGAGCCGGTGGACGCCCGCGAAGCCGAGCAGGTGCGCCAGCGCATCGAGCAGGCCCGGCGCCAGCGGGAGGCCGAACGGCAACGGCGCCAGCTCAAGGCGGCAACCCTAGCTCAACGCTGGTGGCGTGATGCTCGCCGCGCTGATCCGGCCCACCCGTATCTAGTCGCCAAGGGCATTCGTGCCCACGGCCTGCGCCAGCGTGGTGACGACCTACTGATCCCGCTGTACGCCGGCGGCGTGTTGGTGAACCTGCAACGGATCGCCCCGGACGGCGGCAAGCGCTTTCTGTATGGCGGGCGCATCAAGGGCGCCTATTCGCCCCTGGGACGCATCACGCCAGGCAGGCCGTTGTGTATCTGCGAAGGCTGGGCCACGGGCGCCACGCTTCACGAGAGCGGCTATACGGTCGCCTGCGCGATGAATGCCGGGAACCTGAAACCGGTGGCGCTGGCGCTACGGGCCGACCACTCCGGCACCGAAATCATCATCGCCGGCGACGACGACCGCGAAACCGAGGCCGAAGGCAAGGGCAACCCGGGGCGCACAGCCGCTCATGACGCCGCAGCCGCATGTGGTGGCCTGGTGACCTTTCCCGAGTGGCCCGCCGATGCGCCGCTGACCCTTTCCGACTTCAACGACCTCGCCGCCTGGAGGTGCCGCCATGCGTCCGCCTGACAACAACGTCATCAACCTGCGCCCCGAAGCGCCCAAGGTCGAGCCAGATCGCCCGTGCTGGGGCGTATACGAGCATTGGGTAACGAATGAGAAGGGCCGGAGGCTCAAGCCCGGGGTGTACTGGCACGGCTTCAAGCGCAGCGCCGGCAACGATGACAGCGACGACGACAAGGCCGACCGCCCGATCACTGATGAGTGGATCGCCACGCCGGTAACCGTCGTCGCCCGCACCACCAACAGTGACGACGGCAGCGAAGGTCGGTTTCTGCGCCTGCTCACCGACAGCGGCCCTAAGGACTGGATCATTCCCATGGAGGTGTTCGGCGGGAGTGGCGAGGACGCCAGGCGGACGCTGTTCGGCATGGGCGTCATCATCGCCCTGAAGAAGCGCGGCCAGTTCATGGAGTACCTGCTGGACCAGCGACCTGCAGAAGTGTTCGCCACCACCTGCCGCCCCGGCTGGCATGAGTCAGGCGCCTTTGTGCTGCCTGGGCGCACCATCGGCAGCGACAAGGTTCGCTATCAGGCCAGCGCCAAGGGGCAGAACCTGTTCAGCGTGCGCGGAACCCTGGAGGGCTGGAAGGACCAGGTAGCGGACAAGTGCGAGGGCAACCCGGTGCTCACCCTGGCCATCGGCTGCGCCCTCGCTGGCCCGCTGCTGAGCCTGGTGGGCGTGTTGGGTGGCGGTGTTCACCTGGTGGGCGACAGCTCCAGCGGCAAGTCGCTGGCGCAGTTGATCGGCTCGTCTGTGTGGGGCGACCCGGGCATCTTCGCCGCATCGTGGGACATGACCAAGGGCGGCTTGGAGATCGAGGCGTCCAGCCGCAACGACACCATGTTGCCCCTGGACGAGATCAAGCGGGCCGATCCCAAGCGCGTACAGGAGATGGCCTACTCGCTCGCAAACGGCCAGGGCAAGGGCACCATGACCCGCGACCGGGAGGCCCGCGGCAAGCTGAGCTGGCGCCTGCTGGCGCTGTCCAGTGGCGAGCGTTCCCTGTCCGAGCACGCGGCCATCAGTGGCAACGCCGCCCACGCTGGTGCCGAGTTGCGCATGGTCGATGTGAACGCCGGCACCCGCACCCATCGCGCCTTCGATGAATTGCACGGCCTGGAAGGCGCCGACTTCCACCGCCAGCTCACGGTGGCCGTAGGAGCGAACCACGGACACATCGGGCCGGCCTTCGTGGAGAAGCTGCTGGCCAGCGATGACCGCCCCGGCCTGCTTGAGGACTTCGCCGGTATCCGCGCCCAGTTCGTCGAGGACAACGCCCAGGCCGGGCGGGTGGCGGATCGCTTCGCGGTGATCGCACTGGCGGGCGAAATGGCCATTGCCTACGACCTGCTGCCCTGGACGCCGGGCACCGCCCTAGCCGACTGCCAGTTGCTGTATGGCGAGTGGCTGAGCCGGGTGGGCGGTGGCAATGCCGAAGATCGCCAGATCCTGGCCGGCATCCTCGACTTCATCGACAAGCACGGCAGCAGCCGGTTTTCGGACGTAGAAGACCAGACGCCGGACACCAAGGTGTTCAACCGCGCCGGGTACTGGGAGGTGGTGGGCGCCAAGCGCCTGTACCTGTTCAACAAGTCTGCACTGACCGAGGCCGCCCACGGGCACGGGCTGGCGCGTGTCGTGAAGGCGCTGGAAAGCGCGGGTGCTCTTGCCAAGCACGACACCGACCGGGACAGCCGCAGGACCAAGAAATACCGCCTGCCTGCCGGTGGGTCTGCCCGGCTGTATGTGATCGACCCCGAAGCCATGGACAGTGAAGGCGGTGGCCTATGACCGTCATCACCACCCAACGCCATTGCCCGAATTCACAGGAACCTAAAAACGTGGGGAACAGGGGGAACGGGGGAACAGCCAGCAAATACGCGGCCTGTAGCCGTTCCCCCTTATTGAAGTGTTGGGGAACAGGGGGAACACAAACATGTTTTTGAATATAAGCGCTATTGCTGACCCTTATGTTTGGTTATCACTGTTCCCCCGTTTTTCGGGTGGGGAACACGTACCCCCGCTGGAGGCCCCGGAAACACTGGGTGTTCCCCGCGTTCCCCCGTTCCCCCGATTTTTTTTCACAGACACATTTGGGAGTTATGGAAATCCGGGCGAGGTGACGCCATGAGCCTGCTTTCCGACCTGCTCAATCACATGCCGCCGAACGTTGCTGGCGCTGGAAAACCACCCATGGCAAAACGCACCCCGGATCGTCCGCGCCTGGTGCTGGTCGAGCCTGCCCAATTGCCACCCAGCCCATACGCCAACGCCGCCAATGCCACGCCTGAATGGCGCCAGGCCCGCGACCAGTACATCAGCCATGTCATGACCTGCAGGGGCTGCTATGCGCCCGCTGGTCGCCACTGCCTGATCGGTACCGAGCTGCGCGCCACCTACGACAACATGCCCATGGAGGCCCACCCATGACAATGACCCCGACCATGCGCCTGTGCGATATCGCCTCAAAGCCCGGTATCAGCGCCAGCACACAGCTCATCACCACGCGGCGTATCTGCCGCAACATCGGCCGCAACTTGGATTCGATCCACGCTGAGCGCCGCGCCATGCGCCGCCAGGCGGGCAAGCTGAAAGAGTTCCTGCCGTTCACTCGACAGGCCATTGCCGATCTGGAGCAACTGGCGCAGGCGCACCGATCGGATGAACGCGACAAGGCCGTGGTGGCGCTGGCCGGGTTTGGCCGGTCGCTGCTGTTCGACCATGACGGGCTGGCCCAGGCCCTGGGGTTCGACCGCCTGTGCGACCTGCTGAGCGTGAACACCGTCGAGCGCGAGCAGGCCATGCGGGATGGCATCACGAGTCTGGAGGACCTGGTGTTCATCCACGTGCTGGAGGACAGCGCAGAACGCCGGGCACAGGAGTGGAATGACGCGCCGTTGTTCAACGCCTGTCACGCGGCTATGGCGGACTTCATCAGGGACTGCCCCGATGGCGTGCTGCCTGACCCATTCGCACCTGGGGCGCCGTTCGGGCCGAAGCTGCCACCGAAACTGAGGGTGGTGTAAGCCATGGTCATGCTGAAACAGGCTGATTCAGCCGAAAAAATGAGACACCGGGTTTCAGATGAGCAGCGCCAGCAGGTACTGGACCTGCGCCGCCGTCACTCGCTGCGTGAGGTGGCCGAGATTACCGCCCTGCCACTGGGGACGGTGAAGACCCTGGTTTCACGCTCAGGGGCGTTCCGCGACAACGAGCAGCATCGCGCCATGTTCACCCTGCCGCCGATCAGCGCCAGCACCGAGACCCTGCCGAGCGTGCCTGAGCTGCCGCCGCAGAAGGTGGTCACCGGGGATAAGGAGGTGGATGCGGTGCTGTGGCTGCGCTCGATCATCAGCACCGGTCAGGTCGCCCTGATTGAGCGGGCCATGGAGGGCGCCAAGAAGATCAGGACGCCGCTCGATGTGCTGGAGAAGCGGTATCGGGATTACCTGGTGGCCACCAACCCCGGGCACCCATTCGCCGCCATGTCGTCGTTCGGCTTCGCTGACCTGGAGGCGCTGGCCACTCGGGCCATAGAGCAACACCGACTGAGGCTGGAGGGCACCGCTCGCTTCGGTGATGCCCTGCTGGCCGACACCGAGGCGGAATCGTTCTGTATCGATGCGCTGCGCGGGCTAGAGGCTACCGGCCAATTTGGTGACTTCGACAAGGGCGAGGTAGCTGCCCGGTTCAACGCCCATCCAGAGCTACTGCCGCACACCTTGGCGGATTGCCTGTACGAGCTGGGGTACTGGGACCACCTCTACCGGCTGCGCAACGCCGTCGACCGGGACGCCAGCGACGGGCCACCGGAGGCGACGGCGCGTGACTGGTTTGTGTTCGGCCTGCTGGCGCAGATTCGCCCCCGCGACAAGACCGAGGCGCTGGCCGTGTTCCGCTACCTGGTCGCCAGCCAGCGCGACGACATGGCGGAGTCAGAGGCAATTCTTTGCAACCTGATCGGGTGACCGGCCCGACCAATCACACCACCGGGCACTTGCCCATACCAAGCGCCAGCGGCGCATCAAGGAGTTTACTCATGGCAGCTACAGCAGCTCATTACACCCCGCGGACGAAAGTGCGCCTACTCGGCTTCCTTCGAAAAAAATACTTTAAAACACAGAGTTTTCTGCTGGATCGGGGCGACACAAAGGAGGCAGTCAAAGCGATCGACGTGAACTACCCTGGCTTCGCCCAAGATGTAGCCGATGCTGAAAGTCGAGGGCTGCGGTTCGCGGTTTTTAAGAATGGCAAAAACATCGGACAGGATGAACTTGACCTGGGGGGAGCTCGGGAGCTGTGGTTCGTGCCTGTAATCCAGGGCAGCAAGCGGGCAGGAGTTCTGCAAACCATCATCGGGGTGGCGCTGATCGTCGCGTCGTTTTTTGTGGCGCCAGGGTCTCAGCCGGCCCTCCTTGCCGCAGGTGTTGGAACAACGGCGGGCGGTGTTATCCAAATGCTCAGCCCCCAGGCCAAAGGCCTCTCCCAAAGCGCAGCTCCTGAAAACATGCCGAGTTACGCGTTTGGCTCGGCGAAAAACACCACCGCCAGCGGCAACCCTGTCCCGATCTGCATCGGCAAGCGCCGCTGGGGCGGGGCGATCATCTCCGCGTCGATCTATGCGGAGGACAAGGTATGAACGTACGTGAAAGGATCGCTCACACGATTAAGGCTATCGCTCAAAAAGATCACGCCCAGGTCCGTCAGTTGATAGATAACTGCCCCACAGAGCATGTGGAAGTCGCAAGCCTGGAGTTTCTCAACACGACGAGAATGCTATGTCGTGTGGCCCAGCTTTTCGAGTGCGAGATGCGCGGTCTGGCATTGAACTTCGCGAGTTCAGCTATGGATGGTGCCGCTAAACTGGAATGTCTTGATCAGATCGCCGCAGCGAACCAAGCTTTTGCAGATTTCTGCAGCGACCATGGCGTGAGTACGCGAGATCTGATTAGCACCATTGGTGGTCATCATCCCGCGGTCGTCTATCTGACAGGGCTGTCTCCAAGTGCCAAGGGCGACCTTGTCGAGAGCTGGCGGCATTCGTTCACTGTTGCCGCTGGCGCCGAGATGCTCGGAGAGCGTCGTCACTGATTGGGCTTTGGTCGAGCGCATGTTAGCTTTTCCGTTTCTTGAGTAACGGATGACTGAACCATGCGCTCTACCGGCCTAGCCATAATCGCAACTCTTGCCCTCAGTGTCGCGGGCTGTTATTCACCCGGTGAACTGATACAGAAGGGCCCGACCTATTCTGCTCAGACAGCAAAGCAGCCCAAGGCATACGCTCTGTGCGTCTTCCCTCAGTGGCAGGAGAGTCGCCCAGGGGCTACGTTGGCTGAAACCGAAAGCGGTTACCGCCTGCTCAGTGGTGACGATATGGGCACCAACGAGATTTTGCAGATCACCAAGTCCGCCAGCGGCAGCGATGTGAAGTTCTATCAGCGCTGGTACATGGATTTTGGCGCTGGTAGAGCAACGGCGCTGGAGTCGACGAAGAGCTGCCTGTGACTGATTCCGCGCCACAAAATTCGACCCCACCCTTTTGTGGCGCGAGACAGACCAAAGCGTCTGATTCGGACCATATCGTCTGTCTCGTTGAGCTGGTCATGCGTGGTGGTAACCAACGGTGGTAGCCGCACCTGGTAACCAGCCTGACCGCGGTGACCGACACTCCCAGCGCCAGCGCTCAACCTTGACAATTGTTAACAGGCTGGAAGGCTGGCCAGCCCCTGCCCGGTACTAACATTTGCTAACAGGGCAGGGCTCGATCAGTGGCGCCGGGCCGCTTCGATGTCAACATTTGTCAACGTCTGGCCAAGTGCTGGCGCTGACCAGATCGCCCGGCATCCACTCCGGTATCCACGAAATGCGCAGTTCCAGCGGGAAGTCCTGGCCTGTTTCACGCAGAGCTTCACGCACGATCGTCACGCAGGCGAGGTGCGTGAAATCTTCCACGGCACGCAGCCAGGTACGCATTTCAGGCGCTGGTGCTGGGCCAGTTCGCACCGGTGGTTCGCGCTGTAGGTTCGCAACCTCTATGCGCGAACCTGGCGGCCTGCATGTTGAGAAATGTTGAGGTTGTCAGGCGATGGTTTCCACTGGGGTTTCCACGGTATTACAGCCTAGCCAGTGGCAACCGGTCCGGTGCGCCCTGAATCGAAAGACCACATGAAAACCACAATGCCCGCCGCCCAGCGCCAGCCGATCCGATCTCAGGTTTTCTCAGGTTCTACTGTGTCGAAAGCGACACACTGTGTAGGAATCAACACGGTGCCGAGCGGCGCCACTTTGACCACGCTTTGACGGAATGTGAGACAGGCATGAGACGGAACCCAGCGCCGGGTGGGCGTCAGAGGCCCAGCCTATGCGGGAGGCCGTCAAAGTCGAGGCCGTGGCCGCCTCATACCCCTGACAGGCCCCTGACGGATTTTGGACAGCTTTGGACGGATCGGCGCTGGTGTTGCGCGGTGGTGCTGGCGCTATGGCGTGTGATGGCTGGCTGTCAGTCTGGTGGTGGGCTGCTCCGCCCGCACGCTCGTCCAAAATCGCCAGGTGGAACTAGACCAGCACTAGACCCAACTAGACGGTGAGCGGTGGCCCCCTGCGCTGGATCACTTGCCGGGCCTGGCCTGCGCCTATGCGTGATGGGCTGGCGCGGACAGTTCCGTCTAATGCCGAGGCCCGAATTCTGGACAGGCTCTGGACGGATCGGCGCCAGCACCAGCAGGTGAAATGACGTGGGGCGCTGATTTACCTGGGGCGCGGGAGACTGGTCACCATCGACCGGCGAACACCCGTCCAGAATGGCCGGAGAGTGGCGAAAATCTTGACAGGCCTTGACGAAATCCTTGACAGACCCCTGACGGATTCAGCCGCCGGCGCTTGAGCAGGATCGGCTCTAAGCCTTGTTGTACAAGGGCTGGCGCTGAGTCTAGCCGACCTGTGGGAGCGGAGGCCGTCAAGAATTTCCGAGGGTGCTCGTCAAGGGAAACCGGGTAGTCCAGAGCCTGACAAAACCTTATATTCCGGGCCCGAAAAAGGGCGGCCAAAGTGACTCGCCCCTCCGCCGCGGGCCATGGTCGTCACCACAGCTAAGGGGATGGTGGATATCACCACGCCCTTACTGCAAAGGTGTTTCCCTGGCGGAGACACCCCGAAAGCTAGGAGCATCACCTGGGGCTGGCCAGCCTCGGCGAAACTACCAATATCGATCGACTCGACGAGCGCCAGCGTGTGGAAAACGAGACGCTGTGTAGAAATCGACACGGTGGACTGGCTCTCAACGCGATACAGAACCAGGCAGGTATGGTCGCCGCCGTTCGCGAGAACCAGGCAGACCTGGCAGCGGAGCGGGAACAGCCCCAGAGTGACCTAATCCTGGCGGCGAAGGTGCGCCAGGCCGGGGGGGGCAGCAGGTCTGACGAGAAAGCGCAGGAGCAACGAAAATCTGCAGGTTGCGCAGGTCCTGCAGGTGGCCGACCTGCCCGCCGCGAACTACCCGGGTGCTGGGTAGTTATAAGATAATCAGGCGCCCAGCTCACCCCGTTGAGTGCCACCACATCGAGGGCCGCTCCATGTCCGTTATCGACTGCGACTACTTACCCGACCCGGAACCGATCACCTTCCCGCCTGAGCTGGCGCTACTGATCGTCAGGAAGGCCGCCGCCATGGCCGAGGCATTCGAGAGCAAAGCCCTCGACCAGATGACCACGGACGCCAGCAGGGCGCTTCGCGATGGAATGGAGCCGCGTAGGATCATCAGGCAGATGGGGCTGTAATTACGGGATTCTCCGTAATTGCCGATAAGGGGTTGCTGTCATAGCAACACCCGCCAGCGGGCACTCACGGTCATTGGGTGGTGAAGCGCCACCCCACCCTTCCTGGCGGCTGGTATTCCCCGGTGAGGTGAACGATCCGTTCACCCAGTGGCCTCCCCCTGACCTAACCGTGACAGGTGCCGAGCACTACCCCGAAACAGGGTGGCAATAACGTCGCAACGTGCCGCCCGGACCATCACCGGCAATCATGGAAAAACGGGCAAAAACGGCCCAGCAGCGAGTACCGTGTATCCCCTGGTGTATCCCCAAAAAACACGAAACCTGAAAACCCTTTAAATACAGGAACATTACGATCAGGTTCAAATGACTGTGTACCACCATACCCCGCCCTGAGGTTGAAACCTGACCTCAAGGCAAACGAAAAAGCCCGCCTCGCGCGGGCTTTTTTGCGTCTGGGGCATTCGTCCTTGTCGCCCCCCCTCACATCCGCCCGCCCCCGTTACCCGCCTGCAACCTCATGGTTTATGGTCGTCGTCCGAAGACCGGGAGAAACGCTCATGCATAGCACCGTGAACATCCGCAACGAACAGGTCGAAGACATCGACGCCATAACGCGACTGACCACGGCCGCCTTTGAACACGAAGAACACTCAAACCACACCGAGCAGTTCATCGTCAACGCGCTACGCCGCAGCAAGCAGCTCACCCTTTCCCTGGTGGCGGTGGAGAACGGCGAGATCATCGGCCATGTCGCGGTATCCCCGGTTCAGGTTTCGTCTGGGGCAACAGGATGGTTCGGGCTTGGACCGATTTCGGTATGGCCGGATCACCAAGGGCAAGGCATCGGCTCGGCCTTGATGAAAGCCGCCCTGGCGGAGCTGCAACGTCTTGGCGGCATCGGTTGCGTCGTGCTGGGCGATCCTGGCTACTACGGGCGCTTCGGTTTCAAGCCGTGCCCGGACCTGGAACTGCCCGGGGTTCCCCAGGAATACTTCCAGGCACAGGCCTTTGCCGGTGAAGTGCCAACAGGCACCGTGCGCTATCACGAGGCGTTTGAGGCCACCGAGTAGGCGGCGCTGCGGGTAAAAGGCAAGACGGGACGCGCTGCGTCCCGTCTTGCGTCTTGAGGTTGCCTGATGAACTGCATCACCCCATCAGGGCAACATCCCCACGCAACTCCCGCGCCGCCGCCACCATGTTCACCAGCGCCGCCTCGGTCTCCGACCAGGCCCGGGTCTTCAGGCCGCAATCCGGGTTGACCCACAACCGCTGCGGTGGAATCCGCCGGGCCGCCTTGCGCAGCAGCCCGACCATCTCTTCCCGGCCCGGCACCCGCGGCGAGTGGATGTCGTACACCCCGGGGCCGATCTCGTTCGGGTAGTCGAACTTCTCGAACGCCTCCAGCAACTCCATGTCCGAGCGCGAGGTCTCGATGGTAATGACGTCGGCGTCCATGGCCGCGATCGACTCGATCACATCGTTGAACTCGCTGTAGCACATGTGGGTGTGGGTCTGGGTTTCGTCACGCACACCGCTGGCGCACAGGCGGAAGGCTTCCGTCGCCCAGTCCAGGTAATGCGTCCAGGCGCTGCGGCGCAGTGGCAAGCCTTCGCGGAAGGCGGCTTCGTCGATCTGCACGATCCTGATGCCAGCGGCCTCCAGGTCGAGCACTTCGTCGCGGATCGCCAGGGCCAACTGCCTGGCCTGGATTTCACGGCTCACGTCTTCCCGCGGGAAGGACCACATCAGCATGGTCACCGGGCCGGTGAGCATGCCTTTCATGACCTTGTTGGTCAGGCCCTGGGCATAGCGGGTCCACTCCACGGTCATGGCTTTCGGGCGGCTCAGGTCGCCGAAGATCAGCGCCGGTTTCACGCAGCGCGAGCCATAGCTCTGCACCCAGCCGAAACGGGTGAAGGCGTAGCCGTCCAACTGCTCGGCGAAGTACTCGACCATGTCGTTGCGCTCGGCCTCGCCATGGACCAGCACGTCCAGGCCCAGGTGCTCCTGGATCTGCACTGCATGACGGATTTCACCGCGCATGGCTTCGACGTAGTCGGCCTCGGCCAGCCTGCCCTGCTTGAACGCCTGGCGCGCCAGGCGGATTGCCGGGGTCTGCGGGAATGAACCGATGGTGGTGGTGGGGAACGCCGGCAGGTCGAGAACGGCGCGCTGCCTGGCGATGCGCTGCTCGAAGGGCGAGTGACGCTGGCTGTCCGCCGGCTTGATCGCCGCCAGGCGTGCCTGCACTGCCGCCTTGTGGATACGTGGCGAAGCGGCCCGGCTAGCCTGCACGGCGCGGCTCTGTTCAATGGCAGCGAGCACAGCGGGCGCTTGCGGCTGGTTGATGGCCTGGGTCAGCACGGCGACTTCCTCGCACTTCTGCACGGCGAAGGCCAGCCAGCTTTTCAGCTCGGCATCCAGCCCGTCTTCACGCGCCAGGTCCACCGGGCTGTGCAGCAGCGAGCAGGACGGCGCGATCCACAGGCGATCGCCCAGGCGTTCGGCAGCATGACGCAACACGTCGAGGGCCTTCTCCAGGTCGCAGCGCCAGACGTTGCGACCGTTGACCACGCCGAGGGACAGCACCTTGTAGGCCGGCAGGCGGTCGAGAATCGTCGGGTACTGCTCGGGGGCACGCACCAGGTCGATATGCAGGCCGTCGACCGGCAGGTTGGCGGCCAGCCCGAGGTTTTCTTCCAGTCCGCCGAAGAAGGTGGCGACCAGCTTCTTCAGCGGTGCGCGCTGGAGGATGTTGTAGACGCGCTCGTAGGCGTTCTTCCAGTCCTGCGGCAGGTCGAGGACCAGGATCGGCTCGTCGATCTGCACCCATTCCACGCCCTGCGCGGCCAGGCGATTGAAGATCTGGTCGTACAGCGGCAACAGGCGCTCGACCAGGTCGAGCTTGTCGAAGTCGGCGCCCTTGGTCTTGCCCAGCCACAGGTAGGTCAGCGGGCCGATCACCACCGGCTTGACCGCATGGCCAAGGGCCAGGGCCTCGTCGACTTCCTCGAACAGCTGCTCCCAGCGAAGGGTGAACTGCTGGTCGGCAGCGAACTCGGGGACCAGGTAGTGGTAGTTGGTGTCGAACCACTTGGTCATTTCCTGGGCGTGGGCGCCGCCACAGCAGCTGTCAGAGACACCGCGGGCCATGGCGAACAGGGTCTGCAGGGTTGGCCTGGCATCGCCGTGGCCGCGGAAGCGCTCGGGGATCACGCCGAAGGTCAGCGAATGGGTCAGGACCTGGTCGTACCAGGCGAAGTCGCCCACCGGCAGCAACTCGATCCCGGCATCTTTCTGCACCTGCCAGTGGGCGGCCCGCAGCTCGCGGCCGACGGCACACAGCCCGGCTTCGTCCAACTCGCCTTTCCAGAAGGCTTCCTGGGCCTTCTTCAGCTCACGGTCGCGTCCGATGCGGGGGAAACCCAGGTTATGTGCCAAGGCCATGTGCAGATCCCTCAAGAATGAAAATGAATGAGAGAATTCTGCGGACCAGCCTTGAATGAGACAAACTCATTTTCTTAACGATGATCTAGAGAATCTCTCACGATGCAGTCCTGTCTGATGTCTCTTTCAAAACATTCCCCTGCGTTTTCGGACATGGGCCGCACCCGGCCCTGCCGCAGAATCGTCGGGTCGATGAGCTGAGCCGATGGCGCCCCACATGAACCCGTTGAAACAGGCCCTGCGCGAACGGCAGTTCGTTTGCGTGATGGAATTCGTGCCCAAGCCGCAACGCATGGCCGCATTCGAAACGCTGATGCAGCGTGGCCAGCTGTGCGGCTGGCCGATGCTCGCCGGCATCGCCGACCGGGTCGGCAGCAACCTCGACCTGTCCCCCCTGGATACCTACAGCGCCCTCTCCCGGCCTGTCCCGGTGATCCCCCACTTCTCCGGCAAGGACCGCGAGCGCCAGGACCTGCTGGCGCAACTGGAACGCATGGACGGCCTCGGTCTCGACCAGCTCCTGCTGCTCACCGGCGACCGCCTCCACGGCCATGTGCCGGGGGAGCGACCGGTGCGCTACCTGGAGTCGGTGGCCGCCCTCGGTATCGTCCGCCAGGCGCGGCCAGACTGGCTGCTGGGTGCCGCGCTCAACCCGTTCAAGTACCGCGAGGAAGAAGGTGGCGCGCAGTACTTCAAGGCGCAGAAGAAACTCGCCGCCGGGGCTGATTTCTTCATCCTCCAGCTCGGCTTCGACATGGCCAAGTACCGCGAGGCCATGGACTGGATGAAGCGCCAGCCGACGCCGCGGCCGATGCTGGCGTGCATCATGGGCCTGACCCATGGCCGGGCGAAGATGCTCGAACATGTTGCCGGGGTCACCGTGTCACCCTCGATGCGCGCGCTGGTGGCGGCGGAGGAAGCGGTGTCGAAGGCCTTTGCCCAAGAGCGCAGCGTCAGCCGCCTGGCCTTGCAGATCATCGGCCTGCAATGGCTCGGCTATGCCGGGATCAACCTGTCCGGCGTGCATGAGCTGGAGCAGTTGCTGGCCCTGGAAAAGGCCCTGGACAGCTGGAACGGGAAGATCCGCAGCGAAGAGGAATGGGCCATCGCCTGGGCCGAAAGCTGGCGCATGCCGGAAGGGCCGCCGGTGAGCTTCCATCCGCCGGCGTCGGACTGGAGGGCGGGTGAATCGCAGGTCCAGGCCAGCACGCGGGAGAAGCTGCGCTATCACTTGCTGTCCGCGTTCCATTCCCAGTTCTTCAGCCGCAGCACCTGGCTGAGCCGTGCCTTCGGATGGGCAGTACGCCGGCCGATGTGGTCGACCCCGACAGGAGCACGCTGGCTGCACAGGCTGGAGCGCAAGGTGAAACGCCCCCTGGTGGGCTGCGATACCTGCGGCAGTTGCCGGCTGGAGGACACCCTGTACGTCTGCCCCGAAACCTGCCCCAAGGGACTGGCCAACGGCCCCTGCGGCGGCACCCGGCTGAACCGCTGCGAGTTCGGCGACCGCGAATGCATCCACAGCTTCAAGTACCGCACCGCGAAATCCGTGGGGCAGACGGCAGTGCTGACGGATCGGTTGATTCCCTGCGTGGAAGTGGGCGGGCGACAGCGCAGTTCGTGGCCGGGATGGTTCGAAGTCGGCTCGGAAGGAAACGCCCCGGAGCAGGTCGGGAGCACCGCGCTCCCCTGAGCCCTCAGGCCGCCAGATAGAGGCGATGCGAGCGTGCGATCGCCTCGACTGTCGCTGGTGCCACCCCGACACCGCGCGCTATCTCCGGCCAGCGGGCCACGGCATCGGCAACCTCGCGCACCACCTGACGCGCATCCATGCCCCTGACCTGCTCCCCCACTGCCAGCAGGTCATCCAGGATGAAATCGTCGCGTTTGCCGTTGATCGTCATCTGATGGCTGTCGACCCAGAAGTTGCCCGGCAGGTACGACCAGGTCACGTCATAAGCCGGAGACAGGTACCAGGTGCCATCGGTATCCATCAGGAAGCCGATGTTCTTGGTGTGGTCATCCTGATTGCGCGCGATGACGTTGAAGACCATGCGCCGGAAAAACTGCACCGCCTCGTCACGCCCCAGCCTGAGCATGCGCATCACGGCGAAGGCTTCGGCATAGGAGTAGTCACCAGGCTTCTTGTAGTCGGCATGGTCGAGGGCGCACAAGGTCGCCATGTGAATCTTCTCCCCGGCGTCGTTGCGGTCGAAACGCCGGGTCATGAAATGTGCGCGCCCGCCCTCTTCCAGTAGCCGGCACTCGCTCATCTGCACCCCGGCCTCCTTGGCCATCAGGTGGTAGGCATACTCGATACGCCCATAACCCTGGCTATCGGCCAACAGGTCGGTGTGCCTGGCGACATCGAATTTCAGCAGCCAGTAGCTGTAGCCAGGCGGGGCCTTGATCTGCCCGGAGCGAATATCCCCAGCGTCGTTGATGGCGATGATCGCCTTGGCCCGCGCCCCACCCGCACTGGTGCCGACCTGGATCAGGCGCTGCAGGGCCGACTCGTCGACGCTCGGGTCATGGGCGCTCAATCGGTCCTCCAGGCTGGTGCGACTGGACAGCACCTCGCCGGCCAACTGCACCAGCGCATGGATCTCGATGCGCTGTGCCTGGTCCATCTCGGCGTTCAGCGCCGGGTGATACTCCAGCGCCCCCATGCCGCGGCTGCCCTGGTAGAGCAGTCTCTCCACCGGCGAAAACCCCTGCCGGTCCCGCCCGCGCTGGGCAAGCCAGGCATTGATCAGGGCGGTGCCGAAATCGTCGGGCAGGGAATCGGCGAAGATCGCCGGCAATGCGTGGAATGTCTCCCGGTTCAACCCCGGGAAGACGTAGGTGTAGTCGGCACGCAACGGCATATGGATCGGCGAGATCTGCAAACCGCTGCGCACGAACTCGGCGGCGTATTCAAACTCGCCCGTCCGGGTGGCTTCGTCCCAGTTCAGGGCGCCCACGTACAGATCCCATAGATAGATTTTCGCGATCACCAGTCAATGTCCTTTTTTCCTGCCGGAGCCAGCAACGGTTTCCTGCCACTTGCCGGCAGAGGCTCGTTGTCCTTTTTCCGTGGGCTGGAGGCGCGAATCCTTTGCTTGCCGGCCATCCTGGCCATCTGGATCGGGCTGGGCCGCACCTCGTCGGTGAGAGAGCCTAGTCGGTCCAGTTCATCGATCACCCGCAGGACCGCGATCAGATTCAGAAGCGTCCCTTTGCCTTTGAGCAGATTTCGCAGGGTCTGGCGGGAAATGCCTGCCTCATGGGCAACCACTTCCAGATGGATGTTTTTCTTTAGCCTGAGGGCTTCGATGCGTGAACCGATCAGTTCGGCAATGGCCTGATCGCTCATGGAAAGCATACGCATAGCGGGTGACTTCCTTACCGTTAAGTCGCTTTATCGTCAGTATCGAACAGAATTCTAGCCACAATACTGAAACAAGCCAAAAACCAAAACAACGAATAAGATTTCAACCGCTAACGCATAAAAATATCAAATACGGCTATTTTTCTATCCACTAAACACAATCGCTTCCTGCTCTCGGATTAATCCCGAAAGGTAATCAAGATGCACTGTTCTTTCAGCAAGGTCCTACCCGAGAACTCTGCAGTCTTGAGCACTGCATCAGGAAGGTCCTCCAGTCCGACTCGATGTTTCCGACCTTGACCTCATAGCATTCTCACGACACCAAGCAGCGGCAATCCGACAACTGCCAGCCATACCGCGGCCTTCGCCCGATAAGGCAACAACAGCACCAAGCCCAATCCCGCCAGCGACATCAAACCGAACCAGCCGATCGGCCCCATGGCCCAGCCCCAGGCCACGACGCTCGCGGCGAAACTGCCGCCCAGCGCCAGCCAGCCGCCGATGCGCAGTGCGCGGCGCAAGCGGGGCCCGGGCACACGCTGCCAGACCTGCTTGTAATGCCGCTCCAGCCCCAGGCATAGCCCGAGCATTCCGCTGTAGGCCAGCAACAGCCCTGTGGATAACATCAGGCTCATCTCAGTTGACCTCCGCCACGCCAGCAGCCCCGCGTCGTGCCGGACGCTCCTTCGCTGGCTGCGCCAGCTTCCAGCAGCACCAGCCCAGCAACGCCCCGATCACCACGCAGGTGAGCTCCAGGTGCACGAAGGCCCCACGATTGACGGTGAAGAAATTCAGCATCGGCAGCAGCAGGCACAGCAACGCCGCCAGCCCCAGTTGCTCGCGCCAGGCACTCAACCATGGCCTGGCGATGGCGTGCCCGAGGGTCGCCAGCCAGACCAGGAAGAACACCCGCACTTCCCAGCCACCGCGCTGCGCCAGCTCCACCGGCAGCAGGCGATTGGCCCAGAGCAAGCCGATGCAGGCGATGGACAACCCGGCCACCACGCTGACGTTCAGGCGTTCGGCCACGTGATACAGCAGCGCACCGAGCGCCCCCTCGCCCTCATGCCGACGCCGGCGCTTGACGGTGAACAGCACCAGCCCGGTGGCGATCATGGCGCAGCTCGCCAGGCCGCAGAGGAAGTACAACCAGCGCATCGGATAACCGCCGAACTGGGCGAAGTGCATGCCCGACATCACCCGCTGGGTCAGCAGGCTCGGGCGGCTTTGCGCCGGTGCGCGCAGGACCTGGCCGCTGACGCCGTCGAAGAGCATGCTCTGCCCCTTGGTCAGCTCGATGCGATTGCCCAGCACCGGGCGTACCTCTATCCGTGCATCACTGCGCCCCGGGTTCTGGATCGACAGGCCGGACAACGGGCCCATGGCCTGCTCGGCCGCCACCAGTACCGGCCCCAGGTCGGTCAGCGCTGCCGCCTCGCCCGGCGCCCCTCGCCCGCCGCGTTGTCCATGCTGGGCATGCTGCTCCGCCGGCATCCCGCGCAGTGCCCGATTGAGCGCGTCGCGGTCGCCGTCGAACAGCGCGTCGGACGCCGCCGGCATGTAGATCAGGTAGAAGATCACCAACCCGGTGTAGGTGATCATCAGGTGGAACGGCAGCACCAGCACGGCCGTGGCGTTATGCGCATCAAGCCAGGAGCGCTGGCCTTTGGCCGGGCGGAAGGTGAAGAACTCCTTGAAGAATTTCTTGTGAATGACGATGCCGCTGACCAGCGCCGCGAGCATGGCCATGGCAGCCAGGCCGACCACCCAGATACCGAAGTTGCGCGGCAGGTTGAGGGTGAAGTGGAAGCGGAAGAAGAAGCTGCCACCGGCGGTTTCGCGCACCTCCAGTGGCTCGCCCGTGATTGGGTCGAGGGCCACGCCGCCACCGCGACGTTGCTCGCCGGCGGACACGCTCAGGGTCGGCGAACGCTCGCCCGGCAAGCCGATGTTCCAGGCGCTGGCGCCGGCGTGGTTGCTTTGCAGGTAGTCCAGCGCACGTTGCGCCGCCTCTGCCTGGCTCACCGAATGGGCCGGGATTTCCGGGCGCATCCAGGCATCGATTTCCTTGTCGAACACGGCCAGCGTGCCGGTGAGGAAAATGGCGAAGAGCACCCAGCCGAACACCAGGCCGCTCCAGGTGTGCATCCATGACAGCGACTGGGTGATGGTCCTGTGTTTCATCCCAGGCGCTCCAGCAGTTGCGGCCAGAAACCGACCAGCGCCAGCGGCACCGCCGTGGCCAGGCCGGCCCAGGCGCGAGCGGCGCTGCGGCAGGCGAAGGCCCAGAGGATGGCGCCGGTGTAGACGGCGAAGGACAGCAGGGTAGCGACCACCAGTGCATCACCCTTGCCCAGCGGCAACACACGAGCCAGGGCGGCGGTGAAGGCGTAGGTGAAGGCATAGCCGCCGAGGATGGCGGCGGTGATGCGCGAGAGCATGGGCCAGGCAAAGGTCGTGGTTTTCATTGGTACCTCAACATGGAAGCAACGCAGCCCCTGTACGAGGCCGCCCGGAACAGGGTCCGCATTGCCCTTGAGCTGTGTTCTGGCCAGAAAGGCTGGGCGGGCTCTCACAGGGTCCACATCCAGCCTCTGGCTCCAGGTTGTTCAGCTCAGAAGCTGGTCGTCACCGACGCATAGAACGCCCGGCCCGGCTCGTTGTAGGTGCTGGCCCCGGCGCTGGTGCCGGCGCCCTCGCGGTACACGCGCTTGTCGAACAGGTTGTTGATGCCGGCGCCGAACGACACGTGCTTGCTCAGCTCATAGGTACCGCCCACACCCCACACATGGTACGGATCGAGGGTCTTCAATTCGTTCACGGCGGTCACGTCGACATCCCGGGTCGGGTTGAAGCGGCGCGGCTCCTGCTTGCCGTAGTAAGTCCCGGTCAGGGTCAGGGAAAGCGCTTCGGTCACCTGCCAGTCGAGCATGCTGTTGACCGTGTATTCCGGCACCACCGACAACGGGTTGCCGTCGCTGTCCTCGTTCGACTCCATGTAGGTGAAGTTGGTGTTCCAGCTGAGGACCTCGCCCGCCTCGCCCAGCAGCGGCACGCCGATGTTGCCTTCCCAGCCCTTGACCACCGCGTCCTTGGCGTTGTCCCAGCGCAGGATCGCTTCGTTGGCCGACGTCCGGCCGGCGAGGTCGTTGGAGGAAACGATCTTGTTGTCGTAGTCGTTGCGGAAATAGGTCAGGCCGGCGCTCCAGCCATCCCGGGCGAAGCTGATGCCGATTTCCTTGTTGATGCTGATTTCCGGATCCAGGTCTTCGTTGCCCAGCACGTAGCAGCCGGTGGACGCCAGGCTCGGCGCACAACCATTGCCGTTGCTGCGGTACAGGTAGTTGGGGTTGGACTGGTACAGGTTCGGCGCCTTGAACGCACGGGCGATACCGCCCTTGAGGGTGATGTCCTCGGTGAGCTTGTACGAGGTGTTCAGGCTCGGGCTCCAGTTGGCGCCGAACTGGTCGTGGTGGTCCAGGCGCAGGCCGGGAGTCAGGGTCCAGTCGCGGGTCAGCTCGATGTTGTCTTCGGCATAGACCGCCATGATGGTCGCGTCCATGTCGCTGGCGCGGGCGCCAGCAGCGGAGTTCGGCAGGGTGGTGCCGATGGCGCGGTCCATCGTGCTCGGGTCGTCCAGTTCCTGGTAGTTCCATTCGGCGCCGAGGGTCAGGGTCTGTGGCAGCAGCACTTGCAGCGGGATGTCCAGTTGGCCCTGGACCAGGTAGCTGTCATAGGTGCTCGTGGACTTGTCGTTGCCGTTGATATCGCCGTCCACCGAACCGGTCTGGCCTTCCAGCAGACGGTTGTTGCGGGTCTTCTCGTACTGCGCGAGCAGGCGCGAGCTGCCGAATTCCCAGTCGCCGCGGTGGGTGACGGAGAAGTTCTGCCGGTACATCGTGTTGGTCTCGCGGCCCAGCCATTTGTTGATGGTGCTGCCCGGGGTCAGCGAGTCAGTGGCCCCGGTACCGACGTCGCCGGCGTAGATATTGCCCTGGCGGCTGAAGCCGCTTTCGAAATCGAGGGTCTGCTGGTTGTCCAGGGCCCAACTGAGCAAGGCGTTGAGGTCCTTGTTGCGCACGCCTTCGCGACCTGCGGCCAGGGAGCCGCCGGTGGCGGTGTGGTCGGCGTTGATATCGGCGTCGTCGGCATCGGTCTTGTTCAGGTTGCCGTAGACGCGGAAGGTCAGCGACTCGGTCAGCGGCCCGGCCAGGCTGAAGGTGGTGCGCTTGGCCACGCCTTCGGCGTCGTCCTCGGGCAGGTTGGTGAAGGCCGAGATGCTGCCGGTGAGCGCTTGTGTCGGACGCTTGGTGATGATGTTGACCACCCCGCCCATGGAGCCGGAGCCGTAGCGCGCCGCTGCCGGGCCGCGCAGGACCTCGATGCTCTCCACTTCGCTGGCCGGCACCCAGTTGCTGTCGCCGCGGGTGTCACGCTCGCCGGAGCGGGTGTAGCGCACCGAGTTGCGCGAGGTGACCGGCTTGCCGTCGATCAGGATCAGGGTGTTTTCCGGGCCCATGCCGCGCAGGTCGATCTGGCGGTTGTTGCCGCGGGTGCCGCTGGCACTGTTGCCGGTCAGGTTGACCCCGGGCATCTTGCGGATGATCTCGGAGAGGTCGTTCACCGGCGGACGCTTCTTGATGTCTTCCTCGGTGATCAGCGACACGCCGGGTGCCTGCTTCAGCTCTTCCGCCGCCGTGGCCACCACGTGGGTGTCGGTCAGTTCCAGGGCTTCGCCGGACGGCGCCTGGGTAGCGGCCAGCAGGGAAGAAGGGGAAATGGCCAGCAGGGCCAGGCAGAGAGGGTTGAGCTTGAACCGGGGTTGCATCGACGACGCTCCTTTCGCAGTGGCGGACAGGCTGGAAAGGAGCGAGAGGATCGAGGCACAACGACATCCGGCTCATCCCGCTGACCAGCCCGGGACGAGCGCGAATGCTACTGCCTCGCAAATGAGAGTAAATCTTTTTTACATTTCATACACTTCTCAGCCGCAGGTTGACCCGCAGGCCCGGCGAGCGGTTCTGTGCCCACACCTCGCCGCCTTGCAACTGCACCACGCTGCGGGCGATCGACAGGCCTAAGCCGAAGCCATCGCCGCCCGGGCGCGCGGCATTGAGGCGGGTGAAGGGCAGGAAGATGCTCTCCAGCTTGACCGGATCGACCCCGGGGCCCTGGTCTTCGATCCACAGGTGCCAATCCTCGCCGTCGCGCCGGCCACCGAGGCGCACCATCCCGCCAGGCGGCGAATGACGCACGGCATTGCGCAGGATGTTCTCCAGTGCCTGGGCCAGGCTGTTGAGGTTGCCGAGCACCTGGCAGGGGCCGGGCAGCTCGTTGCGCAATTGCTCGGCGGGCCAGTCGCGTTCGTAGCAGACGTCCTCGCAGAGCACGTCCCAGAGGCGGCCGATATCCACGGTCTCCACCGGCAGTTGCGGACGCTCGGTATCCAGCCAGACCAGCTCCAGGGTGTCGTTGATCAACTGCTCCATGCCCTGCACTTCCCGCTCCAGGCGCTGGCGCAGGGCCACGGTGTCCTGCTCGCGTTCGCCGGTGACGCGCAGGCGGCTCAAGGGCGTGCGCAGTTCGTGGGAAAGATCGCGCAGCAACTGGCGCTGGAACGCCACGGTGTTTTCCAGGCGCCCGGCCATGTGGTCGAAAGCCCGTGCCAGTTCGCCCAGTTCGTCGCGGCGCCGGGTCAGCTGCGGGCCGACCCGCGCCGAGAGATTGCCGGTGCTCAGGGCGTTGGCCTGGCGACGCAGGATCACCATCGGGGCGATCACCGTGCGGTACAGCAACAGGCCCAGGCCGATGGCCAGGCAAGCCGGCAGGATGCGCTCCAGCAACAGGCGCCAGAGATGGTTGTACTGGCGCGGATCAAGGCGCGCCGGCAGGTCCATCACCAGCCGCGCCTCGCTGTCGCTGAATGGCACGTAGAAGGTCGGCGTGCCACCAGGGCGCCCCACCGACCAGTCCAGCGGGCGCATGAAGTTGAGCTTCTTGCGTTCGCGACCGCGCAGCGGCTGGGACGACAGGGAGATATCGTGCTTGCCTACCACGGTAGCCCACACGCCCTCGCGCTCGCGCAGGCTGCGCAGGAAGGCATCGACGCCGGGCGTGCCCTGCTCCACCCAGGCGTTCTCGGCTTCCCGGGCATAGCTGGCCAGCAGGCTGCGGGTCGACGCGGGGAGCGTGGCCGTGGCGCTGTTGAGCCGCTCGCTGACATCCACATGCAGGCTGATGATCAACAGGCTCAGCAGCACGATCCCGCCGATCAGCTTCCAGAACAGCGAGTGGCGGTCGGGCAGGTTCATGGCGCCACGCGCTTGAGCACGTAGCCGGCGCCGCGCACCGTCTCCACCCGTCCGGCGCTGTAGCCGATGACCTGCAGCTTGCGGCGGATATGGCTGACGTGCATGTCCAGGCTGCGGTCGTGGATCGAATAGGCGCGGTGCAGGGCCTGCTGGTAGAGGAAGGTCTTGCTCAGCACCTCGTTGGGCGAGTGCAGCAGGGTTTCGAGGATGCGGTACTCGGTGCTGGTCAGGTCGGCCCAGATGCCGTTGTTGCAGACGTCGCTGCGCAGCGCATCGAAGGTCAGGCCGAGGGCCTGGCCCAGTTCCTCGTGCGCCTTGTGCTCGGCGCGCTCGTAGGCCACGCGGCGCAGGATGGCGTCGATGCGCACGTCCATCTCGCCCATGCTGAACGGCTTGGGCAGGTAGTCGTCGGCGCCCTGGCTGAAGCCGACGATGCGATCCTGCTCGGCGCCCAGCGCTGACATCAGGATCACTGGCACGCGCTGGCGGCGGCGCAGCTCGGCGAGCATGTCCAGGCCGTTGCTGTCGGGCAGGAGGATGTCCAGCAGGACCAGGTCGAAGCCGCCATCGCGCACCAGCTCGACCACGTCGCGGGCGTCGTGGCGCAGGGTCACGGCGAAACCGCGCTGGCCGAGGTGACTGTCGATATGCGCGGCCAGCAAGGGATCGTCCTCGATGGCGAGGATGCGCACCGGGGCGCGGGGAGATAAGGCGGGTGGCATGGGGCACCTTACGAATGAGAATGGTTCTTTGTCGCGCATTCTGACGAAAGATTAGGAAGATGCCCATAGCTGCTTGCAGGCCATCAGCCACGACCTGAAGTCCGCTACCCAGCGCAACCTCAAAAAAATCCTATACCCCTCTCGGAAACGTCTGATTTCTTTACCGCTATCAAGACGTCAGGGTTGCAGGCCTCCAACCGACAGGCACCGTCGCCTTTCCATTCAAGGACCAGGCGGTGCTTCTGAACAAGGAGCCACACCATGTCCCCGATCATCCAGCGGTCCAGCCACAACAAGGCGGAGGACTGAACCATGACCCGCTCGACAATCAACGGACTCGGCCAAGGCCTGCATGGCGACGAAACCACCACCGGCGCCGTCTGCTACAGCAGCCTGCCACATTCGACCCAGGGCGAACGCGGTGTGCTTCGTGTCGGCGACAAGACCAGCGACTGCCCGCGCTGCGGCCAGCAGGGCACCATTGCCGAAGGTTGGCAGGGATTCATCTGGAATGGCGCGCAGACCGCACTGCATGGTGCCCGAGTGCGATGTGGTTGCCCGCCTGGCAGCAATCGCCTGATTGCCCTGGATCCACCACAGCGCTCAACTCGAATGGCCAATCCAGGCGTCGCACCTGCTGGTGCAAGGGCAGCACAGTCCTCCTCTCCTACGACATTCTCTTCACCCGCCGCACCACAGTCCCCTTTCTCGACGGAACAGAACAACGAACCTGCCGAGCCGGGCTTCTACATCGTCCCGAAATCCACCACCCGCCAACAGTTGATCGCCGAACTGTTCGGCGAGGCGCCCTCCCCCGAGGTGATGCGCAAGTTCAACGGGCTTAATGGCAGCCTCGGCGATGGCATCGTCAAGGCCGGGCAGATGGTGGTGCTGGGTGATCCGCGCAATTACATGTGCATGCGCGAAGAAGCGCATTTGATGGAGGCGGCGGAGGAAGTGGCGGTGGCGTTGGCTGATCTGGAGCCGGACGATGCGGATTTCATGGCTGAATATCAGGCCCAGATCGCCGCAATCCTTGGAAGCGCGTCAACGTGGGGGGGTGTAGCCACTGCAGGTATGGAAAAACACCTCGGCGATATCACTCGCACATTGCAAAACCTTGAAGCGTTATATGTCGATACCTACCGTACATATGGTCGCCTCAACGTGCCGGAGTTCTTCAGCAAACGAAAGGTCATTTTGGACGAGCTGGACGGAAAACTGTTCAACTCTGCAAGAGTTCGGGGCGCCCTATCACTTGGCAACCACCCAAAACTACAAAAATCTTTGCGCATTTCAAGCAAGAGCGTTGTCCACCATTGGAAAAAATCTGGCGCTGCCAAGGAGCTTCCTGGGTACACCAATTACATAAAAACCATGAGCAAAGCCACCATCTACATGAAACACGGCGGGTACTTGGCGATTGGTATAGGAGGAATCTCGTCTTTTCTCAAGATCAAAGAGGCTTGTGAAGCGGGCTCGACAGATACTTGCAGAAGAGTGGTAATAACAGAAACAACAAAGTTCGTAGCCAGCTCGGCAGCCGGGATCGCTGGCGCCAAGATAGGCGCCAAAGAAAGCCCCTACATTTGCTACAAATTCTCTTTAAACCCCAAAAAATACGGAACTTGCACTATCGCAGTAGTCGCTGGCTCAGCTTACCTCGGTTCAACGTTTGCAACTGACCTCGGAGAATATCTTGGGGGAGAGGCTGCATCAGCTGGAGATGTCATACATGATCACTTCTTCCACGACTGACATGAATATCTGGCTAGCCATTCTTTTTATGAGCCTGATAATAACAATCCCAGTCCTATGGACGATTGCAATTGCGCACTCGGCATACATCAGCAACAAATACCTGGATGAAATCATCAGCTCAATCAAACATAGCCCAGAACTGAGCTCCACCATAAAACTCTATGCTTCACTCGGGCTATCAAGGAGAATCTTCATACCCGGATTACTACATACATGGATGTCAAAGAGCAGATTTACATCGATTGGCTTAATATCAAATTCCGACATTGAAAACTTCCCCCACCATATAAAAACAGCAATCTCCAAAAACAACAAGCTATATAAAATAAGCTTGACATGGACTTTTCTTGTTTTTCTGATAGTGCTCTTCAAAAATCTTCCTGAACCTTCAATATCAGGAGCCATACAGTACCTCGCCCCCATGAAATCAACTCAACTTACGATATAAGCACATGGTCGAATGGTCTATGGCTCTGCGTCATCGGTTTCGGACTATTGATGCTTATGGTCACGCTAAAAACAACTGACAAATTTGAGAAAAGCTATCACATTGACATTCTAAAAGACACTCAGAAAAAAGACGAAAACAACGCCACATATAAAACATCGCTCCCACGCCACGCAATCAAATGGATGATAATTGAAAAAATACTTATAAAATTCTCCATAGTCTGGATAGCAGTATCCATTGCACTAAGAGAGTATTTTCTGAATAGGTAGATACTCATATCGCCCTTGGCACGAACGGGTGCAGTAGATCACCGATCACTCACTATTTGCGAAATTCTTCCAACAGGAAATCAAGCATGATCGATCTGGCAACCTGGTCGAAAGGCATGTGGTTATCCGTTATAGGATTCGGCATCCTGATGCTCATCGCAGCCTTTAGACTCACAAAAAAGCTGGAAGAGCTGCATCACAAGAGACTATTCAAGGAAATGACAAACAGCAACTATATGAGAATCATCGAGCATCAGCTCGAAATCTCAACGAAGCGCAAAAAAAAGAGCATTCGAGACGCCCTGAACCATATATTACTCTTCCCCGACCCATTCTTTAGCGATGGACGAATCAGCAAAGAGGACATGGAGAAAGTAAAACCTCTCATGGACGAATGGATAAAAACAAACCGAATCATCCTGGCATTTCCACTCATCTGGATCGTCGCATTCACCGTGGCCATGAAAATATACACAGACTAAATTTCAGTTGCCCCCTCCCGTCACGAGGGGGTTACACCCATCAAAACTCCCACTTACTCGTCACCACCACATTCCGCGGTTCTCCATAACTCCCGCTATAGAAGTTCTCATCCAGCGAACTCACATACTTCTTGTCGAACAGATTGTTCACCGTCGCCGTCGCCGACCATTGCGGCGTCAGTTGGTACCGCGCCATCAGCCCCACCGTCGCATAGTCATCCTGCTTGTAGGTCGAGGCCTGGGGCAGCATCCAGCTTTCGGAAGTGAAGTGGATGCTGCTCTGCCAGTTCACCCCGCCGCCCACGGTCAGGCGCTCCAGGGCGCCGGGCAGGCGGTAGGTGGTCCAGAGTTTGAAAAGGTCCAGCGGGATCAGGCTCTTGACCCGCTCGCCTTCGCTGTCTTCGACCCGGGCATGGCTGTAGCTGGCATCGATGTTCCAGCCCGGGAGGATCTCGCCGCTGATCTCCAGGTCGAGGCCGCGGGTGGTGGTCTTCTTGGCGGCGTAGGCGGTGTCGTAGTCGGTGCCGATGATGATGCCGTCGGCAATGGCGTCGTTGTCCAGCTTGACCTCGAAGAGGGCAATGGCCGTGTTCAGCCGGCCATCGAAGTACTCGCCCTTGAGGCCGATCTCGTAGTTGTCGCCTTCGCGCGGTTGCAGCACCTTGCCGTTGCGGTCCTTGTAAGTCTGGGGCTTGAAGATGCTGGTGTAGCTGGCGTACGCCGAGTGGTTGGCGTCGAGGTCGTAGACCATGCCGGCATAGGGCGTGACTTCGCCACTGACCCGGGTCGAGTTGGCGGTGTTCAGGCGCACCATGGCCGGGACGTTGTAGGTGTAGCTGTCGTCGTACTTGTAGTTGCTGACCCGCGCGCCGAGCACCAGCGAGAGGTCGTCGACGGGCTTGAGCCGAGTCGCCAGGTAGGCGCCGTTCTGCCGCTGGGTGAGGTTGTCGTCCTCACGGTTGATGCTGTAGGTCGGCCGCGGTGCGTAGTTGTCCCAGGTCCAGATGTTCACCGGCTTGCCACTGACCAGGTTGTCGCTGCCACCGGCGGCGGTCGGGTGACCGAAGCCGTTGCGGCGGTTTTCGTAGTCCTGGTAATTGAAGCCCATGACCAGCTCGTGCTCGCGGCCGAACGCCTGGAACGGCCCGGACAGCATCAGGTCGAGGCCCTTCTGCTTCTGCCAGTTCTCGCCCTTGGTGGCGGTGTATTTCAGGCCGCTGCCGGTGGCCGGATCGACGAAGCCGGTGGAGGTGCCGGCGATCACCGAGTCGTAGTCGCGGGTGCCGTACAGGTAGCTGGCGGACAGCTTCAGGCTCCAGTCATTGGCCAGCTTCTGCTCGATCGAGGCGAAGCTGTCAAAGATCTGCTGGCGGTTGCTGCTGTCGCGGCTGGCCGGGTTGTCGGAGCGCGAGGTGTGCAGCTTGTTGCCGTAGCGGTCGAGCACCGGCAGGCCGGTGGTGGAGAAGCCACGCGGATCGTTGTTCAGGTAGCTGGCACCGACGGTCAGCAAGGTACTGTCGCTGAGGTCGAATTCGGTGATGCCGTAGAGGACGGTCTTTTCCTGCTGCAGGTGGTCGGTGAAGCTGTTCGCCTGCTGGTAGGCGGCGACCGCACGGCCACGCACGTTGCCGGTCTCGGTCAGCGGGCCGGAGACGTCCACCTCGCCGCGATACAGGTCCCACGAACCCAGCCCGCCACTGACGTAGCCCTTGACGCTGTCGGTAGGACGCTTGCGCACCAGGTTGACGGTGCCGGACGGATCACCCGCGCCGGTCAGCAGGCCAGTTGCACCGCGCACCACTTCGACGCGGTCGTAGATCGCCATGTCCGCCAGGGCATGGGGCAGCGCCTGGCTGAAGGCGAACGAGGTGGTGGGCATGCCGTCGAACTGGTAGTTGTCGATGGCCAGGCCGCGGGAGAACACGTAGAGCCGGTCGCTGCCCGGGCTCTGCACGTTGATGCCCGGCGCCTGCTCCAGCACCTGGCCGATGCTGCGCAGGTTCTGGTCGTCGATGCGCTGGCGGGTCATGACGCTGACCGATTGCGGCGTCTCGCGCAGGCTCATGGTCAGTTTCGTCGCGGTATTGGTGGCGCCGGTGGTGTAGGAGCCGCTGCCCTCGGTGGTGCTCCCCAGCCCCGCCCCGGTGATGTTGGTCGCGCCCAGCTCCAGCGCGCCGGCATCCTGCGGCACCGCCACCAGCACATAGCCGTCAGGGCTGGATTGCGCCCGCAGGCCCTGGCCATGCAGCAGCGCGGCAAAACCTTCCAGCACCCCGTAGCTGCCCTGCAGGCCGGCACTGCGCTTGTGCGCCACCTGCTCGGCATTGAACGAGATCGCCACGCCGGCCTCGCGGGCGTAGCGGCTCAGCACGTCGCCGAGGGCGCCGGCCGGGATGTCGTAGCGTTGCAGTTGCTGCTGGGCCTGGGCCGGCAGCGCGGCGAGCAGCGGCGCGCCGAGGATGGCGACATGGATGGCCAGCGCCAGGGTGCTGCCAGCGGTGCGGGGGCGTAGCGAAACAGACATCTTCCGTGGTCCTTGTTGAGTGTTGGCTAGTACAGAGGACGCACGGCCACGGACAAGTGGAAAAAGATCGTGAGAATTATTTGCGTTCGAAACTGATGCGGGTGACCCACGGCGTGTAGTGCTCGACCTTGATCGGCAGGCTGCGCGCCAGCAGGCGCAAGGCCCGCTCGCTGTCGTCCGCTGGCAGCACCGCCGAGACCTTGAGCCCGGCCAGGGCCTTGGCGTCGTAGCTCAGGTAGCCGCCATGGTGACGCGCCAGGCGCTCCAGCACCTGGTCCAGCGGCTGCTCGCGAATCACCAGTTGGTGAGCTTCCCATGCCTGCTCCAGCCCGGCGCCATCGACTGGCTGTGCGGGCTGGATGCCCTGGGCATCGAACTGCACCTGCTGGCCGGCACTGACGGTGACGCTGCTGCCGGCGCTCTTCACCTCGGTGCTGGACTCGATCATCGCCAGGCGCGTGGATTCACCCAGCCGCTCCACCACGAAACGAGTGCCCAGCGCCCGCACGCTGCCGTGCTCGGTGACCACCAGGAACGGCCGGCTGGCGTCCTTGGCGACGTCGACGAGGATTTCGCCGCTGACCAGGCGCAGGGTCCGGGTCTGCCCGTCGAATTGCAGGTCCACCGCCGAACGTCCGTCCAGCCGGATGCGACTGCCGTCCGGCAGTTGCTGGCTGCTCCACTGGCCAACCCCGGTGCGGATATCCGCCAGCAGGTAGGCCGGCGGGAACTGCTGCAGGGCCAGCCCCGCCGGAAGCGCCAGCACGGCCGTCAGGGCCAGCGCCTTGAGCGTGCGCCCGCCGCGCCGCGCGCCGACACTGCCCAGCGCCGCGCGCACCGGCGCCCGTGGCAGCTCATGCAAGGGCGCGAGGCTGCCCTGCAACGCTTGCACGGCCTGGACATGCGCGGGGTCGGCCGCCAGCCAGGCGCGGAAGGCTTCCCGCGCCGCCGCGTCCGGCTCGTCGTCCATGCGCACCAGCCACTCCGCCGCCTGGTGCAGCACCGCCGGCGACACGCTCACAGCGCACCGCCAGCGGCGTGACACTGCAGCAGCGCCTGGACCAGGTCGTTCTGGATGGTCTTGGTGGAGACGTTGAAGTGTGCGGCGATTTCGCCGTGGCTGAGGCCGTCGAGGTGACGCATGACGAAGACCTGGCGCATGCGCGGTGTCATCGCCTCCAGCGCCCGGGCGATATGGTCGAGAGCCTGTACCGCGGCCATCACCTGTTCGGCGGAGGGCGCCTGTTCCATGTGTTCGACATGCCGCGCCAGTTCTTCGCGATAGGCCTGCTCCAGCCGCTGTCGGCGCCCACGGTCCAGCAGCAGGCGCCGGGCCACGGTGGCGAGGAAGGCCCGCGGCTCGTTCGGTGCCACGTAGGCACCGGCGCTGAGCAGCCGGGTGAAGGTGTCCTGGGCCATGTCCGCGGCATTGTGCGGACAGTCCAGGCGCCGCCGCAGCCAGCCCAGCAACCAGACGTGATAGCCCTTGTACAACGCTTCGAGACTGTCTGCTGGCGGAATGGCTTTCATGGCGGTAACACTGAATGGGAATGATTCTATCTTATGATTCCGACACAGCCTGTTGCAATCCGCTCAACGCACGCTGGCAAACAGCACCGTCATGCCCAGCCCGAGCAAGGCCATGCCGATCACCCGGTCCACCATGCGCTGGCGGTCGATCATCACCCGGCGCAATGGCGCGCTGGAAAAGCACAGGGCGACGACGCTGAACCAGGCCCAGTGCGCCAAGGACATGAACAGGCCGTAGCCGAACTGCTGGACCAGCGAGCTGCCCGGCTGCACCACCTGGGTATAAGCGCTGACCACGAACAGCAGGGTCTTGGGGTTCAGCGCATTGGTCAGGAAGCCGGAGAGGAAGGTGCCTTTGCGCGCACCGCCCTCGCCGTCCATCGACAGGCGGGTGGTGTTGGTCAGCGAGCTGTAGCCGAGGTAGATCAGGTAGCCGGCGCCGAGGACCTTCATGACCAGGAACAGCGTCGGCGAATGCTGCACCAGAACCGAGACGCCGAGCACGGTGTACAGCACATGCACCTGCACCCCGCAGGCGATGCCAAGGGCGGCGAGCAGACCGCTGCGGCGCCCGAAGGCATAGCTGGCGCGGGTGACCATGGCGAAATCCGGCCCCGGGCTGATGACCGCCAGCACGGTGAACAGGGCGACGGCGACGAGTTCGTTCAAGACAGGCTTCCTCTTTCTTGAGATGCGCTAGCAAATGGCGCGGATGATTGCGACGGACGCCATTATCGAAAGCCTGACTACCAGGAAAAAAGCGATTTATAGTGCCGCAAATCCGCTAGTTTTCCTCACAGATATGAAACTGCCTGCCCTCACCGCCTTCCGCTACTTCGATGTCGCCGCGCGCACCGAGAGCTTCGTCCGCGCCGCCGAGCTGCTGCATGTCACCCATGGCGCAGTCAGCCGCCAGGTGCGCTTGCTGGAAGCCTCGCTGGGGGTGGAACTGTTCGAACGGCGCAACCGGGCGATCTTCCTCACTGCCGCCGGCCGCACCTTGCTGGGCACCACCCAGTCGATCTTCGAACAGCTGGAGGGCACGGTGTCGCGGCTGCAGCAGCAGACCCGGGAAAACGTGCTGGTGTTCTCCTGCGAGCCGACCCTGGCGATGAAATGGCTGATCCCGCGACTGGCGGACTTCCATGCCAGGAATCCCGGAATCCAGGTGCACCTGATGGCCGCTGGCGGGCCGGTGGACTTCGTGCGCAGCGGGGTCGACCTGGCCCTGCGGCGCGACGATTTCCAGTGGGAAGACGGGCTGCACGTGCAGAAGATCTGCGACGAATGGGTCGGTCCGGTCGCCAGCCCTCGCCTGGCCCTGCCGGCCAAGGGTTTCGCCGGTCAGCGCCTGCTGTACAGCGCCACCCGACCCGGTGCCTGGAAGACCTGGCTACGCCTGAACAAGCAGACCGAGCGCGGCACCGAACGGGCCGAATACGAACATTTCTACCTGTGCATCCAGGCCGCGGTGGCCGGGCTCGGCGTGGCCATGGCCTCGCGGCTGATGGTGGCTGACGAGCTGGCCAGCGGGCAGTTGCTGGCGCCCCACGGTTTCGTCCGCGATGGCTCGGCGTACGTGCTGCTGTGTCCGCAGGTGCTGGCGGAGTCGGAGAAGTGTCAGCGCTTCACCGCCTGGGTCATGGAGCAGGCCGCGCCCCAGGTGCGATAGCCGGTGGTGTCGATGTGGATGCGCCCCGAGGGATAGCGTCCCAGGCCCATGTTCCAGACCTGTCCGTAGCGCTGCCAGAAGCCGCACAGCGACTGCGTGTCGGCGCCCTTCTGCAACAGCAGGTCGACCGCGAAGGCGCGCATGTGGGCACTGCCGGGTGCGCCACCCGCACAGCGATTGAGCGCAGGATCACGGTAGGCGGAAACCACCTCGAACGGCCCCAGGATGCGCTCGTCGCGCAGCAGGTCGAGCAGGCGCAAGGTGCTGCGCACATCGGCCCAGTGGGAAACCGGCGCCACCGCGAACGGCTCGGCCCGGCACTGGCGCCAGTCACTGGCCGAGCGCAGCAACTGGTGCAGCGGCACCACCCCGTACAGGCGCGCCTCCACCAGCATCTCGCGGAAGGCGCGGGTATCGTGCTCGCCGGTCCACTGGGCGAACATCCACAGGTCCCGTTCGTCCGCCCGCGCCTCGCCGCTGAACAGCAGCGCCAGCAAGGCCAGTGTCCAGCCGTTCATCCACCCTCTTCCCACGACCACCGTGCGTCCTCCAGTATGGCGTGCCTCCCATCCGCGGGGAGCCATCTGACAAGGAGTTAAGCATGCACAAGATTGCACCGATTGCCTTGAGCCTGGTCGCGTTCGGATTGGCCGGCCAGGCCCTGGCCGATGCCCGGGTCGAGCTGGGCGACCAGGCACGTGTGACCCGCCTGTTCGCCTACCCCAACAACTGCAACGTCATCTGCTTTCGCAACTGGACGCTGGAGCAGACCGTCGAGCACTACCTGAACCAGAGCGTGCAACGCGATGGCTACCCGGCCGCGAAGGTCACGGTGCACCGCGACAACGACAAGTATTTTGCCGATATCAGCGGCGTCCCCAGCGACTACCACAAACCCTTGGGCGCCCTGCTCGATGCCGGCGAGCTGGCCTACAACGGCGCGCAGAAACTCAACGCCGACGGCAAGTGGTCCTACGACTGGTACCTGTTCCTGCCGCTGGGCATGGCCCTGGAAAACCGCCGCAGCATCGAGCTGCTGCACTTCCCGCCGGATTACTCGCTGACCCAGGCCCAGGACTACCTGCGCTCCAACACCACCGATCGCTGGGCCAGCCTGCTGACCTTCAACGGCATTGCGGCCGAGCAGACCCCGGCCTACCAGACCATCGTCGACATCGCCCCGATCGCCGCTCCGGCCAGCGCAGGCTCGACCCTGGAAGGCACCTATGGCTACTTCCAGGATTACCAGGTGCGCATGGTCAAGGAAGTCACCCTGACCGCGAAGGGCGAGTCGCTGCCGATGGTCGCCTTTGGCGCGCCGGTGCGCAGCTGGATCAAGCAGCAATATGGTGCCGACCTCAAGGTGCTGGGGCTGGCGATCATCAACCCGACCACGGGGCAGAAAGTGCCGGTGCTGGGCTCCAACCACCCGAGCGCGATCTGGTACACGGCGGACCCCGCCAACAATGGTGGCAGCCAGGAAAAGGCTGATGCCGCGGGTCTCAAGATGATGGGCCAGGATCTCAGCGCGGCATGCTGGCAGGCGGGAATGGGCAGCAATCCTGCAGCCGATGCGCAACTGACCCTGAATGCCTGCACGCAGAAATGGCAGGTGACGGCGAAGAAGCAGACCTGTGAACTGTTCTACCGGACGATTCGCGAGATGACACCGGAGCAGGCGAGTGCGAAGTGCAATACGGGGGCGATGACACGGGAGTTGCGGGAGTTGCAGAAGCCAGCGGACGAGTCCTGAGCAACTCGGTCACTTTGGGAGTCCGCCCCGCCTTTCAGGCCGCGCTGTTGCGCACAGAACAGGTCTAAAGAGCGACGCGGCCCCTGTGGGAGCGGGTTCACCCGCGATGACGCCGGTGGATTCACTATCGCCATCGCGGGTAAACCCGCTCCTACAAGGTTTCGCGTCACATTTACTCCTGCGGGCGCAGGCGGTACTGCGGCGGCAACTGCGCCAACCCGCTGATGGTCACGTCCAGGCTCTTCCACCGCCCGTCCTTGATCCCGTAGATGCAGCCATGCACCGACAGCTCCTGGCCGCGATGCCAGGCGTTCTGCACGATGGTGGTATGGCCGACGTTGGCCACCTGCTGGATCACGTTCAGCTCGCACAGCCGGTCGACCTGCGCCTCCTCGGTGGGCAGCTTCGACAGCTCCACGCGGTGCTCGTAGTAGATATCGCGGATCGCGCGCAGCCAGCCATCGATCAGGCCGAACTGACGATCCTGCATCGACGCCCGCACCCCGCCGCAACCGTAGTGCCCGGTCACCAGGATATGGCGGACCTTGAGCACATCCACCGCGTACTGGATCACCGAGAGGCAGTTCAGGTCGGTGTGCAGCACCACGTTGGCCACGTTGCGGTGCACGAACAGGTCGCCCGGCAGCATGCCGACGATCTCGTTGGCCGGGACCCGCGCATCGGAGCAACCGATCCAGAGGAATTCAGGGGTCTGCTGGCGGGCCAGCTTGGCGAAGAAATCCGGGTCGCGCTGCTTGATGGCGTCGGCCCAGCGTTCGTTGTTGTCGATCAGTTCCTGCAGGTCGTGCATGTCCAGGCCTCATGAAATGATGCGGTTCTTGTTATTCGACCAGGGTACAGGCCATCACCAGGGCGTCTTCGCGGCCGCCGGCGACCGGGTAGTAGTCACGGCGCCGGCCGACTTCGTTGAAGCCATAGCGCTCGTACAGGCGATAGGCCGACTGGTTGCTGGCGCGCACTTCGAGGAAGCACTCGCGGGCATTCAGCGCATAGGCACGCTTCATCAGTTCTTCCAGCAGGCTCAGGCCGAGCCCACGCCCCTGGCTTTCCGGCTTGACCGTGATATTGAGCAGGTGCGCCTCGTCGATGATCACCTGGATCACCCCGTGGCCGACCTGCTGCTGGCCTTCGAACATCAGCCAGATCTCGTAGCTCTTCAGGCCGTCGAGGAAGATCCCGCGGGTCCACGGGTGGCTGAAGGCAGCGTATTCGATCTTCAGCACGGCATCCAGGTCCGCCTCGGTCATCCGGCGGAAACTGAGGGTGTCACTCATTGCTTGGCTTCCAGCGCGCCATCAGCTGGCGCATGGCTTTCCAGACGTCCGCCTTGCGCTGCGGCTCGTCCATCAACACTTCAAGACCGGGCAGCGCCCAGGCAGTGCCCAGGCCCTGAACCGAGAATTCCTGGTAATACGCGTCTTCGTCGCGCTCGCCGGCATGACGAATGGCCGGCAGGCCGATCAGCCACAGGCAGGCGGCGGGCTCACGCTCCAGTTGCACCTGGGTGAAACCGTGGACGAAGTCGCGGGCGGCGTCCGGCCCCTGGTCCAGGCTGCCGCGTACCAGCAGCGGCCAACGGATCGGTTCGCCGAGGATCTGCGGGCTGTCTGGCAGGCCGGCGGCACGCAGCATGTCCTTGAGCAGCAGGTAGGACGGGTCGCGGCTCTGGAACGGCTGGCCGGTGGCCAGTTCCACCAGCAGCAGGCAACGTCCGGCGCGCAGCAGTTGCAGGGCGAAACGCGGCGGTGGCGGGGCGACGACACGGGCCGGCGCAGGCTTTTCGTCCGCCGTTTCCACCGGCTTGCTGGCCACCTTGGCCGCGGCATTCGGTCGCGGAATCTCGATCTTCGGCCGTTCCGCCGGCTTGACCACCACTTGCGCGGCGCCTGCCGGCGCGGCCTGGGCCGGCTGCGCCTGCGGCGGCTCGTCCAGCAACGGCTCGACCGGCAGCAGCAGCTCCGGGCGCGACGGCGCGGCGAACGGCAGTTCGGTACGCGGCAGCCAGTGCACCACTTGCATGGCATTCAGGTAAGCGCGGCGGCGGGACTCGGTGAGCAAGGCGGTTCGGCCATCTGTGGATAAGTCGGGGCGACATTCTAACGCCGTTGCGCTCGCCGCGCCGCTGCCGATCACGACAAATCCGCCGGACAACCGCTGCAAACGATCAAGGGTGAAACCATTCCCGTTCAATGCAGTACAATCCGGCGTTTTATTTGGCAGCGAGTCGACCCGCCAATGATCGAACCGAAACGCGTCCTGCGCGCCCTGGCCGAGCACTGGAACCTGCTGGAACCTTTGTCAGAGCGTTTTGACGGCGGCACCCTGAGCCTGGGCGAACTGCGCCAGCAACTGGCCGCCCAGCAGCTGGAGAGCACGCCGCAGGACATCACCGCCCTGCTCGACGTGTGGATCCGCCTGGACATCCTGGTGCCGGTGGCGAAAAGCCCGAACCGCTTCGAGCTGAACGCCCAGATCCACGATTTCCTCGCCTACCTGCGCCGCGAGCACCGCCTCGGCCTGTGCCTGGAGATCGAGGCCTACCTGCGCCACCTGGAGCGCCTGGCCGGGCATATCCAGGACGCCTTCGACATTCGCGACGGACATGACCTGGCGCGCCAGCTGCGCCTGCTCGACATGCGCGTGCGCGACGTGCTGAAGAAGCTCGACAACGACGAACAGGCGCTGGTCGGCGTGGCCGAGCGGGCCAAGACCAGCGACCGGCAGATCCCCCTGCGCCAGCGTTATGCCGAGGTCCTGGCGACCTGGGACGAGTACGTCGAGCCGATGATCCAGCTGGTCAATGCCGACGGCGCCTTCGAACAAGGCGTGCGCAAGGTCGAGACTGTGCTCCTGCGCCTGCTCAGCGAACAGGCGCGACTCGGCCAGCTGGTCGACGACGACATGCTGCTGCGCACCCACGCGCGCATCCTGGAGATGCAGACCAGCGCCCAGCTGACCCTGCGCCATGCCCGCGAACTGCTGCTGCCGTTGCGTGAGGAAGCGCGCCGGCACAACGCCGTGACCCGCGGCGCCGCGCTTGCCCTCTCGGTGATCCGGCGCAAGGGCATCGATGCCGTGCCGCAGGCGGCCATGCCGCTGTTCACCCGGCCACAAAGCACCTTCCTCGGCAGCGCCAGCCAGGTCGAGGCCTACGTCTATGCCCTGGCCCGCTTCGAACCCAAGCCGGCGCGCTTCCCCAAGGCGCACAAGAGCCACAAGGGCGAACCGACCCGCGCCCCGCGCACGGTCAAGGAAATGCTCGAACGCTGCGAAGACGCCCTGCCGCTGCCGGACCTGATGGTCTGGCTGCTGGAGCAGGAGCCGGAAGGTGCCACCGACGAGTTGCTGTACTGGTTCTCGCGCCTGTCGCGGGAAAAACGCTTCAACCGCGAACGCCTCGAACGCCGCGACTACACCACCCGCGAACACTTGGTGAGCCTGCGCTCCTTCGCGCTGACATCCAGCCGCGAAACGTCGCCCGGACTTTCGCCCGAACCTGCTGCGAGCCCTGCCCATGCATCTTGATCTTTCCGAACTGTCCCAGCTCGCACCGATCTTCCGCGAGCTGTTCAAGGGCTTCCACATCAGCCGGCGCGACCCTGAGCTGTACGCCCAGCTGTCGAACTTCCAGGACCAGTACCGCGGCCTGTTCAAGGCCCTGGGCTACGAGCTGGTGTGCGACACCCGCGGCTTCTACTACTTCGTGCCCGAGCAGGCCGCCGCCCAGGTCAACAAGACCGCGCAGCGCCTGGCGCTGTTCACCTTCATCCTCGTCGAGCACCTGGCGGACCAGGGCCGCGACCCGATGTCGGTACTGGACGGCGGCAGCCTCGGCCGCGACGAACTGCCGTCGATGCTGGACAAGTACCGCGACCTGTTCCTCCAGGCCGAGGTGCAGACCCCGGACGAGCTGGAAGAGAAGATCATGCGCCGCATGACCCAGCTCGGCTTCGCCCACGAAGAGAACGGCATCTACCGCTTCCTGCCGCCGATGCACCGCTTCCTCGACGTCTGCCTGTCGGTCCAGCAGGACCGCGACCTGGCCGCCAGCCTGCACAGCAACCTGCCGCTGCCGACCCCGGTGCTGGTGGTCGAGGAAACCCCGGAAGAACTGAACCGCACCGACGATCCACTGGATCTCGCGCCGTTCGCCGAAGAAAGCGAAGAAGAGGCCCTGGCCCGGGCCATCGCCGAAGAGCAACAGGAGATTGACGCATGAGCCAGGAACGCTACGGCATCCGCCGCTTCGCACTGCTCAACACCGCCGGCTACAGCCTCGGCCTGTTCCCCCTGGAACACCCGCTGTCGGTCTACGGCGCCAACAACCTGGGCAAGAGCGCCTCGATCAACGCGCTGCAATTCCCGATCCTGGCGCGCATGTCGGACATGAGCTTCGGCAAGTACAGCCTGGAGCAGTCGCGGCGCTTCTACTTCGCCAGCGATACCAGCTACATCCTCTGCGAAGTCAACCTGCCCCACGGCCCTCACGTCATCGGCGTGGTCGGCCGCGGCCCGGGTGGCGGCTTCGGCCACCAGTTCTTCGCCTACGCCGGCGAGCTGGACCTGGCCCACTACCAGAAGAACGACACCTGCCTGCGCCAGAAGGAGCTGTTCGCCAACCTGGAGCGCAACGGCCTCAAGGCCTACGAGCTCAAGCCCGACGAACTGCGGCGCCTGCTGGTCGGCGGCCACACTTCGATCCCGCTGGACCTGACCCTGATCCCGCTGCGTTCCACCAGCGAGCAGAGCCTGAAGACCTTCCGCGCCCTGTTCATCAACCTGCTGCACATGCGCGAGATCACCGCAGCCAAGCTCAAGCAGCTGTTCCTCGACGCCTTCGAGCACAGCCTGCGCTCCGGCAGCGTCGACTATATCGCCGCCTGCGACGAAGCCTTCCGCGACGTGCGCCGCATGGAACAGGACTACAACTCGCTGGTGGCCGCCGGCCCGCTGGTGGAAGCCCTGGCCAACGGCGTCGCCCAGCGCGACATCCTGCGTGGCAAGCTGCACCGCCTGTCGCCGCTGCTCGACTCGCTCCTGGGCACCTGGCAGGACTATTCCAGTGCGCGCAAAGAGGAACTGGTGATCCAGTCCGAGCACTACAAGGGTGAACAGGACGCGCTGCAGAACGACCAGCGCACCGGTACCCAGGAGCTGATGCGCCTGGAACGCGAGATCAGCGGCATCCAGCGCTGGCTCGGCGAGCTGTCGGTATTGAAGAACCGCTTTGCCCTGGTGGACGACGTCAAGGTCCTGGAGCAGCAACTGCTGGCGGCCAAGGACGCCCACGACGAACTGGCCGGTGCGCTGGCGCAGTCTCGCCAGTTCAGCGCCGAGGATCTGGAAGAGCGGCTGCGCGACCTGGAAAAGCGCCTGAAGTCGGTGAAGCAGCAACTCGACCATGCCGACAACAACAGCTACGCCCGCCTGCGCGAGGAGTTCTCCCAGCAGGACGTCGAGCGCCTGATGCGCCTGTTCAACGGCGCGCTGTTCAGCCTGCCGCTGGGTGAGCGCGGCATCGAGCTGGACGAGAGCGATGTCTGGATCAAGACCCTGGAAGCCCTGCTGGACGGTTTCAAGGGCGAGCGCTTCGAAGTGCCGGGCATCTCCGTCGACCTGTCGCATATCGAGCCGCCGGCCCTGCAGGCCCTGGCCGACCGAGCCGCCCTGCGCGACCAGAAGGAGCGCCTGGAGAAAGAGCTCAAGCAGCTCAAGACCCAACAATCCGTGGCCGCCGACCGCGCCGCCAGCAAGACCCAGACCGAAGCCCTGTACCAGCAGGTGCTCGACGCCCAGAAAGCCCTGGAAGACTTCCGCCGCAGCCAGACCCTGAGCGCCGAGGAAGGCGACAAGCTGGAACAGCTGGCGCAACTGGAAGCCGCCCAGGATGAGCTCAAGCGCTCCAGCGACGCCTTCACCGAGCGGGTCCAGCAACTGTCCGCCAAGCTCCAGTTGGTGGGCCGGCAGATCGCCGACATGGAAGCCAAGCAGCGCACCCTCGACGACGCCCTGCGCCGGCGCCAGCTGCTGCCGGCGGACCTGCCGTTCGGCACGCCGTTCATGGAGCCGGTGGACGACTCCATGGACAACCTGCTGCCGCTGCTGAGCGACTACCAGGACAGCTGGCAGGGCCTGCTGCGGGTCGACAACCAGATCGAGGCGCTGTATGCCCAGGTACGCCTCAAGGGCGTGGCCAAGTTCGACAGCGAAGACGACATGGAGCGTCGCCTGCAACTGCTGATCAACGCCTACGCGCACCGCACCGACGAAGCCCTGACCCTGGGCAAGGCGCGCCGCGCGGCGGTCACCGACATCGCCCGGACCCTGCGCAACATCCGCAGCGACTACGACAGCCTGGAACACCAGCTGGCCCTGTTCAACCGCGAGATCAACCGGCGCCAGGTGTCCAACCTGGAGAGCTTCCGCATCGTCCTCGCACCGAACAAGGAAGCGCTCAAGCACATCGACCAGATCATCCACAGCGCCGGCCAGTACGAGGAAGGCGAGACCCTGTCGGTGTTCGACCTGAGCCAGAGCGCCGAGCAGGACAACAAGAACGAAGAAGCCAAGGAATACCTGGCGCGGCTGGTGGCGGCGAACCACAACCAGCTGGGCCTGAAAGACCTGTTCGAGCTGGCGTTCGAGATCACCAAGGTCAATGGCCAGCCGGTGATCCACACCGACATCGACGGCGCGGCGTCCAACGGCACCACCATGACCATCAAGGCGCTGACCAACATGTACCTGTTGCTGCACCTGATGGACCGCGACCTCGCCGGTCGCGTGCGCCTGCCGTACTACCTCGACGAGGCGGCGGACATCGACGAACGCAACCAGGCCGCACTGCTGGAAACCAGCCTGCAACTGGGCTTCGTGCCGATCCTGGCGAGCGTGAAGCCGCAGGTGTCGGCGCGGGTGGCGATCGACCTGGAAGGCGGTAGCGGACCGAACGGGATCTACATCGACGAGGCGGACTGGAAGTACATCAGCCGGCTGGATGTGGAGAAGGCGGTGGTGCGGGAGGATGTGGAAGAGGCTTCAGCCTGAAGGTCGTTAGCGTTTTTCCATCTCGGGGGCGATTTATTAACGTTTTCGAGATGGGATTACTGTTTTAAGCAGAACACGGACCTTGTGGGAACGGGTTGACCCGCGATTGCGGTAGTGGATTCATCGCCGCAATCGCGGGTGAACCCGCTCCCACAGGGTCCGCACTCGACAGAAGCTATTTGGCCCAAGGCAGGATCGGAATCGCCGTCACCGCATTCTGCGGGCTGCCTTCGATGATCCGGTCGCTGTACACCAGGTAAACCAGAGTGTTGCGCTTCTTGTCGAGGAAGCGCACCACCTGCATGGTCTTGAACACCAGCGAGGTGCGTTCCTTGAACACTTCCTCGCCATCCTTGAGCGTACCCGTGAACTCGATCGGCCCGACCTGACGGCAGGCGATGGACGCCTCGGCACGGTCTTCGGCCAGGCCCAGGCCGCCCTTCACACCGCCGGTCTTGGCCCGCGACAGGTAGCAGGTCACGCCCGAGACCTTGGGATCGTCGAAGGCTTCGACAACGATCTTGTCGTTCGGTCCGAAGACCTTGAACACGGTGGAAACCTCACCCACCACTTCCGCCGAAGCCAGCACCGGCATCGCCAGCAGGGCGGCGGCAAACAGTCCCTTGAACACAGTCACGCTCCTCACACCAGAATCAGGTTGTCGCGGTGCACCAGCTCCGGCTCGGCGCTGTAGCCCAGCAGATTCTCGATGGCGTCAGACGGCTGGCCGATGATCTTCTGCGCTTCCAGCGCGCTGTAGTTGGCCAGGCCGCGGGCGACTTCGACACCATCCGGGCCGACGCAGACCACCATCTCGCCACGACGGAAGCTGCCCTGCACGGTCTTCACGCCCACCGGCAGCAGGCTCTTGTTGGCTTCGCGCAGCGCCTGAACGGCACCGGCGTCGAGCACCAGGGTGCCGCGGGTCTGCAGGTGGCCCGCCAGCCACTGCTTGCGCGCCGCCAGCATGCCGCGCTCGGGCGACAGCAGGGTACCGATGCGCTCGCCGGCCTTGAGACGGTCGAGCACGCGCTCGATACGCCCGCCGATGATGATGGTGTGGGCACCGGAACGAGCCGCCAGGCGCGCCGCGCGCAGCTTGGTCTGCATGCCGCCACGGCCCAGCGCGCCGCCGGTACCGCCGGCCACGGCGTCCAGGGCCGGATCGTCGGCACGGGCTTCGTAGATCAGCTGGGCCTCGGGGTTGTTGCGCGGGTCGGCGTCGAACATGCCGTCACGGTCGGTGAGGATCACCAGAAGGTCGGCCTCGACCAGGTTGGCCACCAGGGCCGCCAGGGTGTCGTTGTCGCCGAAGCGGATCTCGTCGGTGACCACGGTGTCGTTCTCGTTGATCACCGGCACCACGCCCAGTTCCACCAGGGTGCGCAGGGTGCTGCGGGCGTTGAGGTAACGCTTGCGGTCGGAGAGGTCGTCGTGGGTCAGGAGAATCTGCGCAGTGTGCTTGCCGTGCTCGGCGAAGCTCGACTCCCAGGCTTGCACCAGGCCCATCTGGCCGATGGATGCGGCGGCCTGCAGCTCGTTCATCGCACTCGGTCGCTTGGTCCAGCCCAGACGGCTCATGCCGGCAGCCACGGCCCCCGAGGAGACCAGCACCAACTCGACGCCCGCTTCACGCAGGGCCACCATCTGCTCGACCCAGACACCCATGGCCGCGCGATCCAGGCCCTTGCCATCTGCCGTCAGCAGGGCACTGCCAATCTTCACGACCCAGCGCTGGGCACCTGTCACCTTGCTCCGCATCTTCTTCCAACCTATCGATCTGTGTGGATTCTGTAGATTCTGTAGATAACAAAACGCCGCTTGAAAAAGCGGCGTTCAGTGTACTGCAACGGATCAGTCGCGCACGTAAATGATTTCCGGACCGTCTTCGTCGTCCTCGTCGCCCCAGAAGTCATCGTCGTCATCGCTGGCATCGGCCACGCTCTTGACGCCGGTGCGGCGCAGGGTGCGGGCGTCGTCGAGGGCCTGCAGCTGGGCGCGGGCTTCGTCTTCGATGCGCTGGTCGAGGTCGGCCAGTTCCGCGGCGTAGGCCGGGTCGGCCGCCAGGCGGTCGGCGCGGTCTTCGAGGTAACGCATCAGGTCGTGGCTGATCTGTTCGGTGCCCTGGCGGGAGATGGCCGAGATCAGGTAGACCGGGCCTTCCCACTGCAGGCGATCGACCACTTCCTTGACCCGCGCTTCGCGCTCGTCTTCCGGGATCATGTCCGACTTGTTCAGCACCAGCCAACGCTCGCGCTCGCACAGCGACGGGCTGAAGCGCTCCAGTTCGTTGACGATCACTTCGGCGGCATCGGCCGGGCTGCTTTCGTCCAGCGGCGCCAGGTCGACCAGGTGCAGCAGCACGCGGGTGCGCGCCAGGTGCTTGAGGAAGCGGATACCCAGGCCGGCACCGTCGGAAGCACCTTCGATCAGGCCGGGAATGTCGGCGATTACGAAGCTCTTCCAGCGGTCGACGCTGACCACGCCGAGGTTCGGCACCAAGGTGGTGAACGGGTAGTCGGCAACCTTCGGCTTGGCGGCCGAGACGGCGCGGATGAAGGTGCTCTTGCCGGCATTCGGCAGGCCCAGCAGGCCGACGTCGGCGAGGACCTTCATTTCCAGCTTGAGGTCACGCTGCTCGCCCGGCTTGCCTGGGGTTGTCTGGCGTGGCGCGCGGTTGGTACTGGATTTGAAGCGGGTGTTGCCCAGGCCGTGCCAGCCGCCCTGCACCACCATCAGTTTCTGGCCAGCCTTGACCAGGTCGCCGATGATTTCCTGGGTGCTGGCGTCGATCACGGTGGTACCGACCGGAACCCGCAGGATCAGGTCTTCACCCTTCTTGCCGGTGCAGTCGGTGCTGCCACCGTTGGCGCCGCGCTCGGCTTCGAAATGACGGGTATAGCGGTAGTCGACCAGGGTGTTGAGGTTTTCGTCGGCGACCATGTAGATCGAGCCGCCATCACCACCGTCACCGCCGTTGGGACCACCGTTCTCGATGAATTTTTCGCGGCGGAAGGCCATGCAACCGTTCCCGCCATCACCGGCTTTGACCCGGATCGATACTTCGTCAACAAACTTCATTCAAAACCGCCTCTCGTCGGATGGACGAGCTGAGTGACCAGATAACGTAAGGCTCTTGCAAAAATGAGCGCGGCGACTCCCGTCATGCGAATACAGCGCCGGCAGCCCAAGCGGACAGCTTTGCAAGAGACTCACTCCAAAAACGAAAAAGCCCCGTCGCAAGACAGGGCTCTTCCAGCGTGCGCGCGATTACTCGGCGACAACGCTCACGTAACGACGACCGAAGGCGCCTTTTACTTCGAACTTGATCTTACCCGCGATCTTGGCGAACAGGGTGTGATCCTTGCCCATGCCAACGCCGTAGCCGGCGTGGAACTGGGTGCCGCGTTGGCGGACGATGATGTTGCCTGGAACGATAGCCTGGCCGCCATACATCTTCACGCCAAGGCGTTTGGCTTCTGAGTCGCGACCGTTGCGGGTACTACCACCAGCTTTTTTGTGTGCCATGAGTTCAATTCTCCTGAAGGGGGATTAGGCTGGTATTAAGCCTGAATACCGGTGATTTTGATCTCGGTGAACCACTGGCGGTGGCCCATGCGCTTCATGTGGTGCTTACGGCGGCGGAACTTGATGATGCGCACTTTGTCGTGACGACCTTGGGAGATCACTTCAGCGACAACCTTGGCACCAGCAACGACTGGAGCGCCGATGTTTACGTCGTCGCCATTGGCGACCAGCAGAACGCGGTCGAAAGTAACGGATTCGCCAGTGGCGACTTCCAGTTTTTCGATCTTCAGGTATTCACCTTCGGCGACTTTGTACTGCTTGCCACCGGTAACAATTACTGCGTAAGACATGGTATTTCTCCGATAATCCTGCTCACCCAGCGCTTTATAGGAAGAGTATTGGCTGGCATGGCTGCACGAGGCTGGAACGGCCCGGTGCAATTGCGTAAGGCAGGTGCTGCCCAGGAAGTAGGGTGCGCGATTGTACGCAAGCCATCCGGCCCTTGCAAGTGGCGCCCAGACCCGCCGGGCCGGGCGCCTTGACACGCCGGGACCCGCGACCTAGCATGCCGCGCAACCTCTATGGAGCACCTGTGGCCGATGCAACCCCAAGCTTTCTACCGCGCAGTAGCGGACGATTTCAGCGCCGTTGACGAGATCATCAAGAAACAGCTGACTTCCCGCGTTCCGCTGGTATCGAAAATCGGCGACTACATTACCTCGGCTGGCGGCAAGCGTCTGCGCCCGCTGCTGGTCCTGCTCTGCGGCAAGGCCCTGGGCCGTGAAGGCGACGACCTGCGCCTGCTCGCCGCCACCATCGAATTCCTGCACACCGCCACCCTGCTGCACGACGACGTGGTCGACATGTCCGGCATGCGCCGTGGCCGTTCCACTGCCAACGCCCTGTGGGGCAACGCGCCGAGCGTACTGGTGGGCGACTTCCTTTATTCCCGCTCGTTCGAAATGATGGTCGAGCTGGGCTCGATGCCGGTCATGCAGATCCTCTCCAAGGCCACCCGGGTCATCGCCGAAGGCGAAGTGCTGCAGCTGTCGCGGATTCGCGACGCCAGCACCACCGAAGAGATCTACATGGACGTCATCCGCGGCAAGACCGCGATGCTATTCGAGGCCTCGACCCACAGCGCCGCCGCCCTGGCCAATGCCAGCGACGAGCAGCGCGAGGCCCTGCGCACCTTCGGCGACCACCTGGGCGTGGCCTTCCAGCTGGTCGACGACCTGCTGGACTACAAGGGCGACGCGCAGACCCTGGGCAAGAACGTCGGCGACGACCTCGCCGAGGGCAAGCCGACCCTGCCGCTGATCTACACCATGCGCGAGGGTACCCCGGAACAGGCCGCCCTGGTGCGCCAGGCGATCCAGAAAGGCGGGATCGAGGACCTGGAGCGCATCCGCGAAGCCGTGGAAGCCTCCGGCTCGCTGGACTACACCGCCAACCTGGCCCGCGACTACGTGGCCCGCGCCATCGCCTGCCTCGAAGTGCTGCCAGCCAGCGAATACCGCGACGCGCTGGTGGAGCTCAGCGAATTCGCGGTCGCCCGCACCCACTGACAGACCCCTCCCGGCCCGTCGCTCGACGGGCCCGCTTTTCCTCTACAGGGCAAAACCCTATACAATGTGGGCTTTCTGCACGCACACCCCGAGGAAACTTAGTGAGCACCTTGCCACCCTGCCCCAAATGCAACTCCGAATACACCTATGAAGACGGCGCTCAACTGATCTGCCCCGAGTGCGCCCACGAGTGGTCGGCCAACGGCGAAGCCGAGGCGGCCAATGACGACGTGGTGAAGAAGGACGCGGTGGGCAACGTCCTGCAGGACGGCGACACCATCACCGTGATCAAGGACCTGAAGGTCAAGGGCACCTCGCTGGTGGTCAAGGTCGGCACCAAGGTCAAGAACATCCGCCTGTGCGATGGCGACCACGACATCGACTGCAAGATCGATGGCATCGGCCCGATGAAGCTGAAATCGGAGTTCGTCCGCAAGGTCTGACCCCCGCCATTTCCGGGTGCGCGCTGCGACATCGGCGCGCACCTCGGCAGAAAATGCAAATTATTCCCAATTGTCACTTGCTATTCTGATAATAAGAATTATTCTCACTGAACGCTTTCAAGGAGAATAGCCATGACTTATCTGATCGACGCCTGGCTTGACCGCCCGCAACCTTACCTGCGCATCCTCCACCGCGAGACCGGCGAAGTCTGTGCCGTGCTCGAACAAGCGGCACTGGACGAACTGCGCGACCAGGGAGACCTGGACCTGAACGGATTGAATTCGAGTGAGCCGATCGTGCTCAAGGAACTGGTGAGGAACCTGTTCCTGTTCTGCTATGCCCGGGCGTTGCGCCCGAATACCCCGCATACGGGGTTCTAGCTGATCATGCAAGCGACGCGGCCCTTGGGGGAGCGGGTTCACCCGCGATTGCAACGGTGAACTCACCACCGTAATCGCGGGTGAACCCGCTCCCACAGGTCCACGCCGGATCAAGCATCGATGTAAGGCAGTACCTTACAGAACGTCCAGCAACTCGACGTCGAACACCAGCACGCTGTGCGGCGGGATGCTGCCAACGCCTTGCGCGCCGTAGGCCAGCTCGCTCGGCACGTACAGGCGCCATTTGCTGCCGGCGTTCATCAGTTGCAGGGCTTCGGTCCAGCCGGCAATCACGCCGCCAACCGGGAATTCGGCCGGCTGGCCACGATCGTAGGAGCTGTCGAAGACAGTGCCGTCGATCAGGGTGCCGTGGTAGTGGGTACGCACGCTGTCTTCACGGGTCGGCTTGGCGCCTTCACCGGCGGTCAGCACTTCGAACTGCAGGCCGGAAGCCAGGGTGGTGATGCCTTCGCGCTTGGCGTTCTCGACCAGGAATTCCTTGCCGGCAGCGGCAGCAGCTTCTGCCTTGGCGGCCTGCTCGGCCTGCATGACTTCACGGATGACCTTGAAGCTGGCCGACAGGTCGGCCTCGCTGACACGGCTCTCGGCGCCATTGAAGGCGTCGGTCAGGCCAGCCAGGATGGCTTCCAGGCTGACGCCCGGTGGCGGGTTGTCGCGCAGTTGACCGCCCAGTTGGCGGCCGATGCCGTAGCTGACGCGGGATTCATCGGTGGACAGGTTGAGTTCGGACATTGATCTACTCCGCAGCAGGGCGCACTGACAACCGCGCCCTTCATGAAAAGGGCGAGCAGCCTAGCACACTGCAGCGAAGCGCATCAGCTACCTGGCGGAACGGCTGGACAGCGGCAGCTTGAGGTCTTCCTCGGGAACGTCGGGCATGCCGCACATTTCGTCCTGCACCGACCAGTGCACCAGGTGCAGCGGCAGTTTCGGCAGGCCGTCGAGTAGATGGTGAGCCTCCTCCACCGAATGCACTTTCAGGCGCCCGCCACGGGTGTCGGTGAGGGCATGGACGTGGCCGTGGGCGCGGGCTTCCAGCAGATAGTCGCCACCTTCGATGGCGATCAGGTTGATTTCCTGGATGTGGCCCGTGCGGGCCTGGGCGTTCAGTTCGTGCAGGTTCATGGCAGTACCTCGCAGCGGGAACAGTCGGGCGTCCGTTCATTTTTTGTACAGCAACGCCCAAAGCACAAGGCAGAAACGCAACCGCCCGTCCGTTTGGCAACGGACGGGCGGTTCGATGACGCGGACAGGACAGCCAATCAGTGCTTGGTGAGCTTGTCCAGGTAACCCATGGCAAAGGCCGAGACCACGAAGGTCATGTGAATGATCACGTACCACATCAGGTACTGGGTGGAGATGTTCTGCGCATCCATGAACACCCGCAGCAGGTGGATCGAGGAAATCGCCACGATCGACGCCGCGACCTTCATCTTCAGCGACGAGGAGTCCATCTTGCCCAGCCAGTTGAGCTTTTCCTTGTCCTCGTCGATGTCCAGTTGCGAAACGAAGTTCTCGTAGCCGGAGATCATCACCATCACCAGCAGGCCACCTACCAGGGCCATGTCGATCAGCGACAGGATTACCAGGATCAGGTCGGCCTCGGCCAGGTTGAAGATGTTCGGCAGGACGTGAAAGATCTCCTGGAAGAACTTCAGCGCCAGCGCCAGCAAGCCCAGCGACAATCCAAAGTAGATCGGTGCGAGCAGCCAGCGCGAGGCGTACATCGCATTTTCGATAAAGCGTTCCATTGAGCTAGTCACCTGAAGGCGGGGAAAATCGGGCGGGAGTATATCAGCCGAACGTGTAGGAAAAAGCCCGCGACGCGCTGCCGCAGGCCGGATGAAGGCGCTTGGAGCCCGGCGCTCAGTGAGAAATGTGACCGTTGACCCGGCGCAGTTGCGCCTGCAGGTGCACGCACCAGATTTGCGGATCGTCCGCCAACTGGTAGCCGTGCAGGGTCAGGCTGTCGACGATGGCATCAAGCACCGATTCGGCGACGGAAGGACCGTGGAACGGCCCCTGGGCCTTGATCGCGGAAGGTTGTTCGCCAGCCATGCCGGCGGCGAAGAGCAGCGTCCACATACCGGTATCGCCGGCCAGCGGACGTATGCTGCACTCGATGCGGGTCACCAGACCCAGGCATTGACGGGTAAGGCTGAGGCTGCGCGGCATGGCGACGACCCTCGGAAGAATCTCGTTCAGCCTTCGAACAAGGCTGTTTCCATCCTGTACCGACGACTATCCATGCTTTGAAGAATAGAAGAAAACCGGCCGACACAAGCGACCGGCGGCAAGCGGGCGCCGAATGGTAGTGCCATCACGGCGCCCGCCAGTATTGCGTCAGGCCGGTTTTACCTCGGCAAGTGCCTGTTCGGCCTGATCTTTCTCGGCTTCCTTGAGGTCCTCTTCGCTGATCATCTCGGCAATCACCCGCAGCCGCTCCACCACCCGGGCGTTGACGCTTCCCTCGGGGAACTGGCCATCGGCATCCGGCGTGCCGGCGGGCTCGCCCACCAGCAGGCTCAGGGCCTCGTCGGCCTGGCTCACGGCGTAAACATGGAACTGCCCGGCGCGCACGGCCTGCAGCACCCGCTCGTCGAGCATCAGGGTGGAGACGTTGGCTTTCGGGATGATCGCCCCCTGCTCACCGGTCAGGCCGCGAGCCTCGCAGAGACGGAAGAAGCCCTCGATCTTCTCGTTGACCCCACCGACCGCCTGCACTTCGCCGAACTGGTTGATCGAGCCGGTGATGGCGAAGCACTGCTTGAGCGGGGTCTTCGACAGCGCGGAGATCAGCGTGCAGGCCTCGCCCAGCGAAGCGCTGTCGCCGTCGACATAGCCGTAGGACTGCTCAAGGGCGATGCTCGCGGAAATCGCCAGGGGGAATTCCTGGGCGTAGCGGCTGCCGAGGTAGCCGGTGAGGATCATCACGCCCTTGGAGTGGATCGGCTGGCCGAGGTTGACCTCACGCTCGATGTCGACGATGCCGCTGCCGCCCGGGTACACCGTGGCGGAAATCCGCGCCGGCACGCCGAATGCCGAATCGCCCACTTCCAGCACGGTCAGGCCGTTGCACTTGCCCACCGCCGCGCCCTCGGTGTCGATGAGGATGATCCCGGCGAGCATGTCGTCGAGAATCCGAGCCGACACCCGCCCGGTGCGGGTGGCCTTGGCCTTGAGCGCACGTTCGATATGGCCGACGTCGGTCATCTCGTCGTTGGCCAGGTGGCGGATGAAGTCGGCCTCGCTGACCAGCTGGAACAGGTCGCCGATCCGCGCCGACAGACGCTTCTGGTTTTCCGCCAGGCGCGCGCTGTAGGTTGCCAGGCGCGCCACCGCATCGGCGGTCAGCGGCGCCATGCCTTCCTCGCTGGTGCGGGTCTTCAGGAGTTGGGCGAACTGCTCCAGGCTCTCGTCGTGCATCGGGATCTCTTCGTCGAAGTCCACCAGCACGCGGAACATCTCCTGGAAGTCCGGATCATGGTCTTGCAGCGCGTAGTAGAGCTGGCGCGCGCCGATGATCACGACCTTGACCTGCAACGGGATCATCTGCGGCGTCAGGGTCACGGTGGCGATGCGACCCAGCTCGCCCAGCGGCGATTCCATCTTCAGCTTGCGCGACTGCAGGGCACGCTTGAGCGCATCCCAGACGAACGGCTCGCCGAGCATCTTCTCCGCTTCGAGGATCAGGAAACCGCCATTGGCGCGATGCAGCGCGCCGGGGCGCAACTGACGATAGTTGGTGTACAGGGCGCCCTGGTCGGTGCTGTATTCGATACGGCCGAACAGGTTGTCGTAGGTCGGGTGCGGCTCGAACACCACCGGCGCGCCGCCGCTGGCGGAATGGCCGACGACCAGGCTCGGCGAAAGCTGCTCTTCGAGCATCTTGCGCGCCACCGCGTCGACCTTGCTGTCGTCCACCAGTTGCTCGACGACGGTACGCAGCAGATGCACCTGCATGGCCTGCAGGTAGGCGCAGACAGCGGCGTTCTCCGAATATTTTTCCGACAGCGGGCCCAGCAGCGGTTGCAGGGCCAGGGTGATGGTTTCCTCGTTGAGCTGGCGCAACTGGTTGTTCGACTCGCGCTTCCACTGCGGCAGGCTGGCCAGTTCTTCGTTGAGACGCTCTTCAAGGTCGGCGATATCGCTGTGGAAGCGCTCGCGCTCGGCTTCCGGCAACTGGGCGAACTCGGCCTCGTCGAGGGCCTTGCCATCGCTCATCGGGGTGAAGGCGACGTTGCTGCTGTCGCGGTACAGCGCCACGTCCTTCTCCAGCGAGGCGCGCTCGATCACGTCGAGGGCGCGGTCATAGCGCTGGTTGAAGGCACGGTCGATGGCGCTCTTCTTCTGCTGGTAGGAGGGGTGTTCGAAGACCGCCGGGAAGGTCACCACCAGGTTGTCGATCAGGGCGCCGATATCGGCGATGAAGGTGCTCGCGCTACCTGGCGCCAGCTCTACCGCGCGCGGCTCGCGCGGCTCGTCGAAGTTGTTGACGTAGACCCAGTCGGACGGGGTGTGCAGGCGCTTGCCCTCGGCCTTGAGGTAGCGCTTGACGAAGGAGAAGCGGCCGGTGCCCGGCTCGCCCATGACGAATACGTTGTAGCCCGGACGGGGCATGGCGACGCCGAACTGCAGGGCCTCTACCGCACGTTCCTGGCCCAGCACACCGCGAAATGGCTCCAGATCATTGGTTGTGGAAAAAGCGAACTGTTCAGCGGAAAACGGCCGGGTCAGGGCTTCTGGCGCAAGACGCAGGCTCGCAGCGACAGGATCGGGCATCGGGTTTCCTTACTTCGGCGGGGCAGATGCGGGCATTCTGGCGCCGCCTACAGCCGCGTTGCAAGGCTCTTGGCGCATTTGCCTGCAACCGTCGAAAACGTGATGAGACACGCGTGTCAAAGCAATATTTCGCAATTAACAACGGAACCGCAAGATCGTGCCTAAACTCTACACTGCGCGGCCGGGTAGATAACCGGACCCGATCCGGCAGTCCCCCCGAGGCACGCCGGACAACCCTGACCTTTGGTTTGCAAATCAAAAAGAGAACAAAGCTATGAAACGGATTCTTCTGGGTACTCTGTTCACCGCGGTTTCGATCAACGCCATGGCCCAGGCGCCCGGCGGTCCGGACTGCGGTTGGGGCAACATGCTGTTCGAAGGCCAACGCGGCACTCCCGCTCACTTCCTCGCTTCCACCACCAACGGTACCTCGGGCAACGCCACCTTCGGCATGACCTCGGGCACCAACGGCTGCTCGACCAACGCTGCGCTGACCTACGGCGGCAAATCCTGGTTTGCCATGAACGGCATGATGAACGAGCTCTCCGAAGACATGGCCAAGGGCCAGGGCGAAGCCCTGACCACCTACGCCGTGGTTCTCGGTGTGGCACCTGAAGACCGCGCGCACTTCGCCGCTGTCACCCACCAGCACTTCCAGGACATCTTCAAGACCGCGGACGCCACCGCCGAAGACGTTCACACCAACACCCTCGCCGTGCTCAAGTCCGACGCACGCCTGGCCAAGTACGCCACTCCGGCCTGAACCTGACGTTGCGTCACCCCGCCCCGCCCAGGGGCGGGCTGTTGATTCCCATCGGTTTCATCGAGAAGTAGTTGCCCGACATGCTCAAACGCCTCGCCTACCTGGCGCTCTGTGCCTGTGCCCCGCTGCACGCGGCACCTTTCATGGATGAATCGCGCCTGCAACGGCTGGCCGCGGATCCCTACTGGATCGCCCTCGGTCATTACGAGACGGGCAAGCTGGGCGGCTGGCGCAGCTATGTCGATGACGACCGGTTCTTTCTTGCCGAAGACGGCGCACACCATCCCGAACGGGAACTGGCAGCTACGGTGCAGGCCCTGTACGAGCCGGCCAGAAAGAGCGACAAGCATGCCCAATGCGTCTATCCGGCGCGCACCCGCTGGTTGCGCGAGCAACTGCAACTGACCGACCTGCCGGCCCCCGACTGCGCCGAATACACCCGCTGGTTCCAGGACGTGGCGCCGCACAGCGCGGTGCTGATCTTCCCCGCCGCCTACCTGAACAGCCCGTCGTCGATGTTCGGCCACACCCTGTTGCGCATCGACCAGGCCGATGTGCAGAGCAACCAGACCGCCCTGCTCAGCTACGCGGTCAACTTCGGTGCCTATATCGAAGGTAACGACAACAGCATTCTCTACGCCTGGAAGGGCCTGATGGGCGGTTATCCCGGCCTGTTCGCCTTCGTCCCCTACCAGGAGAAACTTTCCGAATACCGCAGCCTGGAAAACCGCGACCTGTGGGAGTACCGGCTGAACCTCACGCCCGAGGAAACCGGGCGCATGGTCGAGCATATCTGGGAGCTCAAGCAGATCCGCTTCGACTACTTCTTCTTCGACGAAAACTGCTCCTACCGCCTGCTGGAACTGCTCCAGGTGGCGCGCCCGAGCCTGGACCTGACCTCGCACTTCCCGCTCACCGCGATCCCTACCGACACGGTCAAGGCGGTGAAGCACGCCGGGCTGGTCGAGCGCGTGGACTACCGTCCGTCACGGGAACGCGAACTGCTGGCCCGCGCCGAGCCGCTGGACAAGGGCGAGCAACAACAGGTGCTGGCCCTGGCCGCCGATACCGCCTGGCTGCAAAGCCCTGAATTCACCGCCCTGCCCTCGCCACGCCAGGCCCTGGTGCAGGACGCAGCCTATCGCCTGGAGCGTTACCGCGCCACCGGCCAGGAACGCGATCCAGCCCAGGCAAAACGCAGTTTCGAGCTGCTGCGGGCGATTAACCGCAACCCGCCGCCGCCACTGGACATCGAGCGTCCCGGCCTGCCCGAGGACGGCCATGAATCGCGTACCTGGCAGCTTGGCGTCGGCACTCGCGAAGACCGCGCCTTCGCCGAATATGGCCTGCGCATGGCCTATCACGACCTCAACGACAACGCCTACGGCTTCCCGCTGGGCGCGCAGATCGAGATCCTCCAGCTCAAGCTGCGCCAGTACGAGGGCAACGACTGGCAGGTGCAGCGCCTGGACCTGGCAACCATCCGCTCGCTGACACCGCGCAACGACCTGCTCAAGCCCTGGTCATGGCAGGTTGCCGGTGGCCTGGAGCGAGTGCCGGGCAAGCACGGCGACGAGGTGCTGGTCAGCCATGTCAACGGCGGTGCCGGGGGGACCTGGGCGCTGGGCGACGACATGCTCGGCTTTGCCCTGGGTACGGTGCGGGTCGAGCATCACAACGACTTCGCCCAGTTCATCGCGCCGGCGGCCGGATTCAACACCGGCTTGCTGTGGCGCAACGGGCTGGGCAACCTGAGCGTCGAGGCCAGGGGCGATTACTTCACCAATGGCGAGGTGCGCCGTAGCCTGAGCCTGAACCAGCAGTGGGAACTGAGTGACAACCTGGGGCTGCGGTTGAGTGCCAAACGGGAGTTCAGCCAGTTGGCGACGGCGCAGAACGAGGTGATGCTGGAATTGAAGTGGTACCACTATTGATGGCCGTGTGGGAGCGGGTTCACCCGCTCCTACAGCATCTCTGCAACAGTTTCACGGCCTTTTGACGGCACTCTGACAATCCCCCTCCTAGACTTCCCCCCATCATGCGGAGAGTCTTGCGATGCGGTGGTACTGGATAGTGGCTGTGCTGTTCCTGGCGGGTTGTCAATCGACCCACCAGCAATTGATCGAGAGGGGTTATCCACCGGCCTACGCCGATGGCTTCCAGGACGGCTGCGGCAGTGGCCGCCAGGCCGCCGGGGTGATGGCCGGGGAGTTCCGCAAGGACGTCCCGCGCTACCTGCACGAGCGCCAGTACGAAACCGGCTGGGACGACGGCTTCCGCCAGTGCCAAGCAATGCGCGAGAACCAGGACCAGCAGCGTTACTACGACCGCCACTGGGACGAACGCGAAGAACGCTGGCAGCAGGAAAAGGACCAGGGCGCCGCGCGGGCCTATCGGCGTTGAAAAGGTCGCAATCGGGCATCCACTGAAACCGCGCACCTGCCAGCATGGTCTTCTGGCAAAGGAGACCATCAATGAGCCGAGCATTCGTCAACGAGGACCAGGCCGCCGCCCAGGCCAGCCAGCCGGTCGAGCGCAAGGTCAGTGACCAGCCCAACTACGTCACCGCCTCGGGCCTCGCCGCCTTGCAGCAGCGCGTGGCCGATCTCAATCGCCTGCGCAGCGAACTGCTCGCCCAGGGTGAGCGGGCCGACAAACAGGCCCTGGCCGACACCGAACGCGACCTGCGCTACTTCAGCGCACGGCAGCAGAGCGCCCAGGTGGTACCGGCGGCGACGTCACGGGACAAGGTACAGATCGGCAGCCGGGTGACCTACGTCGATGAGCAGGACCGACAGCATGTGGTGCAACTGGTGGGGGAAGACCAGGCCGACATCGCTGCCGGCCTGGTCAACTGGGGTTCCCCGTTGGGCCGGGCGCTGCTAGGAGCGGCACCCGGTGACGAGGTTGTGTGGCGACGACCGGCGGGCGATCAGGTGATCGAAATCGTCGCCATCGAGCCTGAGCCCGAAACTTAAACCACGCCCTGCGCCAGCATGGCATCGGCAACCTTGACGAAGCCGGCGATGTTGGCGCCTTTCACGTAGTTGATACGACCGTTTTCCTCGCCGTAGTGCACGCACGCATGGTGGATCGACTGCATGATGTTGTGCAGCTTGCTGTCCACTTCACCGGCGGTCCACAGCAGGCGCATGGCGTTCTGCGACATTTCCAGGCCGCTGACCGCAACGCCGCCGGCGTTGGAGGCCTTGCCCGGGGCGAAGAGGATGCCGGCTTCGATGAACAGGTCGACCGCTTCCAGGGTAGTCGGCATGTTGGCACCTTCGGCCACGCAGATGCAGCCATTGGCCAGCAACGCGCGGGCATCGTCCAGGTCCAGTTCGTTCTGGGTGGCGCATGGCAGCGCGATGTCGCACGGCAGGCTCCATGGGCGCTGGCCTGCACGGAACTCCAGGCCGAACTGGCTGGCCAGCTCGCTCAGGCGACCACGCTTGACGTTCTTCAGCTCCATCAGCGCGTCCCACTGGGCATCGGTCAGGCCGGCTTCGGCGAACAGGGTGCCTTCGGAGTCGGACAGCGAGATCACCTTGCCGCCCAGGTCCATGACCTTGCGCGCGGCGTACTGGGCGACGTTGCCCGAGCCGGAGATGGCCACGCGGCGGCCGTCGATACGCTTGTCTTCGCGCTTGAGCATTTCCTCGGCGAAGTACACGCAGCCGTAGCCGGTGGCTTCAGGACGGATCAGGCTGCCGCCGTAGTTCATGCCTTTGCCGGTCAGCACCGACGTGAACTGGTTGGCCAGGCGCTTGTACTGGCCGAACATGAAGCCGATTTCCCGGGCGCCCACGCCGATATCACCGGCCGGCACGTCGAGGTCGGCACCGATGTGGCGGTACAGCTCGCTCATGAAGGCCTGGCAGAAGCGCATCACTTCGGCGTCGCTCTTGCCCTTCGGATCGAAGTCGGAGCCGCCCTTGCCGCCGCCCATGGGCAGGGAGGTCAGGGAGTTCTTGAACACCTGCTCGAAGGCCAGGAATTTCAGCACGCCGATGTTTACCGATGGGTGGAAGCGCAGGCCGCCCTTGTACGGGCCGATGGCGCTGCTCATCTGGATGCGGTAGCCGCGGTTGACCTGGACCTTGCCCGTGTCATCGACCCAGGACACACGGAACAGCACCGCGCGCTCAGGCTCGACCATGCGTTCGAGGATGCCGGCTTCGAGGTAGTGCGGGTTGGCTTCGAGGAAAGGCCAGAGGCTGCGCAGGACTTCTTCGACAGCCTGGTGGAATTCGGGTTGGGCAGGATCGCGCTGTTTCAGACGCGCGAGGAAGTGATCGACAGATTCAGTCATGAGTAGACATCTCACCGAGGGAGTTGGACTTTTTGGTTTTTTCGGGACTTTACCAAGAAGCAATCGCACTGGAATAGGGCGAAATGTCGTTTTTCTGAATTTTTTTGGTGCATTTCTATAAGTGTATACACAAAGCTTCACGCCCTAGGTAGAGCTGTTGGGGCCGGCTTCATTAGCGATGAAGGCAACTCCAGGCCAAATGACAGGCACAAAAATGGGGCCACAAAGGGCCCCATTCCTGTGCATCAATAACCGACCTTATCAGGCCAGCTTCTTGTGCCGTACCCGGTGCGGCTGGGCAGCTGCGTCGCCGAGGCGCTTCTTCCGGTCCGCTTCGTACTCGGTGTAGTTGCCTTCGAAGAACACCGCCTGCGAGTCATCCTCGTAAGCCAGGATATGGGTCGCAACGCGGTCCAGGAACCAGCGATCGTGGGAAATCACGATGGCGGCGCCCGGGAAGTCCAGCAGGGCTTCCTCCAGCGAACGCAGGGTTTCCACGTCCAGGTCGTTGGACGGTTCGTCGAGCAGCAGGACGTTGCCGCCCTCCTTCAGGGTCAGGGCCAGGTGCAGGCGGCCACGCTCACCACCGGACAGGTCCTTGACGAACTTCTGCTGGTCGCCGCCCTTGAAGTTGAAGCGACCGACGTAGGTACGCGACGGGATCTCGTAGTTGCCGATGCGGATCTGGTCGGAACCGTCGGAGATCTGCTGGAACACGGTCTTGCTGCCGTCCAGGTCCTCGCGGCTCTGGTCGACGCAGGCCAGTTGCACGGTTTCGCCGATCTCGATACTGCCGGAGTCCGGTTGTTCCTTGCCCATCAGCATGCGGAACAGGGTCGATTTACCCGCGCCGTTACCACCGATGACACCGACGATCGCGCCTTTCGGCATGGTGAACGACAGGTTGTCGATCAGCACGCGATCGCCATAGCCCTTGGTGACGTTCTTGAATTCGATGACCTTGTCGCCCAGGCGCGGACCGGCCGGGATGTAGATCTCGTTGGTCTCGCTGCGCTTCTGGAATTCCTGCGACTGCATTTCCTCGAAGCGGGCCAGACGGGCCTTGGACTTGGACTGGCGGGCCTTGGCGCCTTTGCGCACCCACTCCAGTTCTTCCTTCATGGCCTTCTCGTGGGCCGACTGCTGCTTCGACTCCTGGGCCAGACGGTCGGACTTGGCTTCCAGCCAGCCGGAGTAGTTGCCCTCGTACGGAATGCCGGCGCCGCGGTCGAGTTCGAGGATCCAGCCGGCGACGTTGTCCAGGAAGTAACGGTCGTGGGTGATCGCCACCACGGTGCCCGGGAAGTCGTGGAGGAAGTGTTCCAGCCAGGCGACGGAGTCGGCGTCCAGGTGGTTGGTCGGTTCGTCGAGGAGCAGCATGTCCGGAGCGGACAGCAGCAGGCGGCACAGCGCCACGCGGCGTTTTTCACCACCGGACAGGTGCTCGACCTTGGCATCCCACGCTGGCAGGCGCAGGGCGTCGGCGGCGACTTCCAGCTGGCGCTCCAGGTTGTGACCGTCGCTGGCCTGCAGGATGGCTTCCAGCTTGGCCTGCTCGGCGGCCAGCTTGTCGAAGTCGGCATCCGGTTCGGCGTAGGCCGCGTAGACCTCGTCCAGGCGGGCCTGGGCATCCTTGATCACGCTGACGGCTTCCTCGACCACTTCGCGCACGGTCTTGGCCGGATCCAGTTGCGGCTCCTGCGGCAGGTAGCCGACGTTCAGTTCCGGCATCGGACGGGCTTCGCCGTCGAACTCGGTATCGACGCCCGCCATGATCTTCAGCAGGGTGGACTTGCCCGAGCCGTTCAGGCCAAGCACGCCGATCTTGGCGCCGGGGAAGAACGACAGGGAGATGTTCTTGAGGATTTCACGCTTGGGCGGAACAACCTTGCTCAGCCGGTGCATGGTGTAAACGTATTGAGCCAAAATGCGGACCTCGCTCGAATCGTTGGAAAAGCCCCGTCCGCGGGACAGGGCTGGAACAAACCGGGTATCGGCGTCGCTGCGCGTGCGGGTTTTCCCGGGGCAGGATCGCGGCGGGCACAGGCCGTGGCCTCACCCTTGTACTACTGATAGTCGGAACCGCTAAGGTTACCCCAACTGGGCGACGGCGGGCAGGGGGCACGCCGGTGCAACCTCTACCGTCGGGCACGAGGGAGAACAGGGTTGCGACGAACAGGACTGGCACTTTGCCACACTTCAGGGCATGCTAGCCGCCCTTCGGGCGTCCGGCTTATAGTGCAGCCCTGGATCGCCGCCCGCTTGGTCGGCCCCGACCATGCGCTGCCGTCCCAGCCTTACCGCAGGATCACCGTTTGACCAATCTCAATCAGCCGTCTTCCTCGCGCAAAGCCTCCGTCGCGTCGGGTCAGTCCTTGCGCGGCTCGTTGAAGGGTGCCCTGGCGATCCTGGTCCTGCTGCTGCTCGCCCTGCTGTTCTGGCAGACCCTTGAGCAGTACCGCCACACCCTGACCGACCGCCGCCAGCACAGCATCGACGCCAGCGCCGAACTGGCCGAGCGGATGAACCTGCGCCTGGCCCTCGAAGCCCAGGACGCACGCACCCTGCTGCCCAGCGCCGCGCCGGACGCCGAGGCCATTCCGGCCCTGTTCAGCCGCCTGCACCAGCGCCTGCCATCCCTCGACAGCCTGGCCTGGGTGACTGCCGACGGACGGATCCTGCGCGACAGCCTCGAAGCCTCCCCCGACCAGCCCGCCATGGCCGAGCTGCTGCGGCGCAACCAGCAGCACGCGCATTTCTTCAGCAACGCCCAGGGCAATGCCTTCGTCTATCTGCTGCTGCGCCAGGGTGACGAGGCGGACAGCGCCTACTGGCTGCTGCGCTTCGAGCCAGCCTGGTACCAGCAATTGTCCGAGCGCCTGGAACATGCCAATCGCCCGCAATGGCAGCTGGAAAATGGCCAGACCGCAGAGGTGATCAGCGAACACCTGCATCACCATCCAGCGCCCTCGGCCAACAGCGAAGAGGCCCCGCTGCAAAGCGTGGTGCTGACCTTCCTCGACCACAGCGACTGGCAACTGCGCGGCTTTCACGACGCCGAGCGCAGCCGCCGCGAGCTGCTTCCGGCGCTGGTGGGCAAGGCCATGCTGGTGCTGCTCTGCGCGGCGCTGCCGCTGCTGGCGTTGTTCAACATGCGCCGGCGCAACCTGGCCCTGCAGGAAGGCCGCCGCCGCTACCAGGACATCTTCGAAAGCACCGGCGTTGCACTGTGCGTGCTTGATCTGTCCAGCCTGCCGGCGATCCTCGAACGTCTGCGCCTGCGCAATCGCCGGGAACTGGAGCAGCGCCTGGACAACGACCCGGCGCTGCGCGACCTGCTGCTGCGCGAACTGAAGATCACCGAGGTCAACCAGGTCGCCCTGCAACTGCTCGGTGTCGATTGCAACGACGGCGCCTGGCGCCATCTGATCGCCGGCAACGACCTGGACCACGACGGCGTCGGCCTGCACCTGGTCGGCGCGGTACTCGACCAGCAGGCGCAGCTCGAACTGGAGGTCCGCCTGCCCACCGAGCAGGGCCTCGACCAGCACCTGTGGCTGATGGTGCGCTTCCCGGAACAGCGTCGCGACTACCAGGCGGTGATCCTCAGCATCAGCGACATCACCAGCCGCAAGCGCGTCGAACTGTCGCTGCTTGAACGCGAGAGTTTCTGGTCCGATGTGGTCCGCACCGTGCCTGACCAGCTCTATGTACAGGACGTGCAGAGCCTGCGGATGATCTTCAGCAACCGCCACCTGGGCCAGACCCTGGGCTACGAGCGCCACGAACTGGCGCGCATGGGCGAGTTCTTCTGGGAAATCCTCCTGCACCCGGAAGATGCCGAGCTGTACCGTGGCCTGCGCCAGAAACAGCGCCAGAGCGGCTACCTGGAACAGTTGCACTGCCAGTTGCGCTTCCGTCACCACGACCAACGCTGGCGCCGCTACGACATCCGCGAACAGGTGCTGACCCGCGATGCCGCCGGCAATGTCACGCGGATCATCGGCGTGGCCAAGGACGTCACCGACCAGCTCGAAGCCAGCGAGTCCCTGCGCGACAGCGAGCAGCGCTACCGCATGCTCGCCGAGAGCATCAGCGACGTGATCTTCTCCACCGACGACGAGCTGCAGCTCAACTACGTCAGCCCGTCGGTACGTGCTGTGCTGGGCTACGACGTCGACTGGATCTTCAATAACGGCTGGCAGTCGACCATCGCCAACCCGGCGCAACTGGCCGGCCTGTACACCCTGGTCGAACGGGTCAACCGCGCCCTGGGCGACGCCGCCCAGCTGGAAGCCCTGCGCACCCAGGTGCCGACCCAGCTGTTCCTGTTCGACTGCCTGCGCGCCGATGGCCGCAAGATCCCGATCGAACTGCGCCTGGTGCTGGTGTGGGACGAACACGACCAGTTCGGCGGCATCCTCGGCGTCGGCCGCGACATCAGCCAGCAGCGTCGCGCGGAAAAAGACCTGCGCATGGCGGCAACGGTATTCGAACACTCGACCTCGGCGATCCTCATCACCGACCCGGCCGGCTACATCGTCCAGGCCAACGAGGCGTTCAGCCGGGTCAGCGGCTACGCGGTGCGCGACGTACTCGACCAGTTGCCGAGCATGCTCACCGTCGATGGCCAGCAGGATTCGCACCTGCGCTACGTGCTCAAGCAACTGCACCAGCGCGGCACCTGGGAAGGCGAGGTATGGCTCAAGCGCCGCAGCGGCGAGCATTACCCGGCGTGGGTCGGCATCACCGCGGTGCTCGACGACGAGGGCGACCTGGCCAGCTACGTGTGCTTCTTCACCGACATCAGCGAGCGCAAGGCCAGCGAACAGCGGATCCACCGCCTGGCCTACTACGACGCCCTCACCCACCTGCCCAACCGCACGCTGTTCCAGGACCGCCTGCACACCGCGCTGCAGCAGGCCGAGCGGCGCAAGTCGTGGGTGGTGCTGATGTTCCTCGACCTCGACCGCTTCAAGCCGATCAACGACTCCCTCGGCCACGCCGCCGGCGACCGCATGCTCAAGGACATGGCCGAGCGCCTGCTGGACTGCGTCGACGACGACGACACCGTGGCACGCATGGGCGGCGACGAATTCACCTTGCTCCTGCAACCGCGGGCCACCCGCGAGATGGCGCTGAACCGCGCCATCCATGTCGCCGAACAGATCCTCGGCAGCCTGGTGCGCCCCTTCGTCCTGGAGAACCGCGAGTTCTTCGTCACCGCCAGTATCGGCATCGCCCTCAGCCCGCAGGACGGCAGCGAGCTGAGCCAGCTGATGAAGAACGCCGACACCGCGATGTACCACGCCAAGGAGCGCGGCAAGAACAACTTCCAGTTCTACCAGGCGGACATGAACGCCAGCGCCCTGGAGCGCCTGGAACTGGAAAGCGACCTGCGCCACGCCCTGGAGCAGAACGAATTCATCCTTTATTACCAGCCGCAGTTCAGCGGCGACGGCAAGCGCCTGACCGGTGCCGAGGCGTTGCTGCGCTGGCGCCATCCGCAGCGCGGCCTGGTACCGCCAGGGGACTTCATCCCGGTAATGGAAGAACTGGGCCTGGTGGTGGACGTGGGCGACTGGGTCATCGCCGAAGCCTCGCGCCAGCTCAAGGCCTGGCATCAGGCCAAGGTTCGGGTGCCGAAGGTCTCGGTGAACATCTCGGCACGGCAGTTCTCCGATGGCCAGCTGGGCAATCGCATCGCCAGCATCCTCAAGGAAACCGGCCTGCCGCCGGCGTGCCTGGAGCTGGAACTGACCGAAAGTATCCTGATGCGCGAAGTGCACGAGGCCATGCAGATCCTCGACAGCCTGAAGAACCTCGGCCTGAGCATCGCGGTCGACGACTTCGGCACCGGCTACTCGTCGCTCAACTACCTCAAGCAGTTCCCCATCGACGTGCTCAAGATCGACCGCACCTTCGTCGACGGCCTGCCGGAAGGCGAACAGGACGCGCAGATCGCCCGGGCCATCATCGCCATGGCCCACAGCCTCAACCTCGCGGTGATCGCCGAGGGCGTGGAAACCCACGAGCAACTGGAGTTCCTGCGGGAACACGGCTGCGACGAAGTGCAGGGCTATCTGTTCGGCCGGCCGATGCCGGCCAACCAGTTCGAGGCGCAATTCAGCAACGAAACGCTGTTCATGCTCGAATAGCGCAGGGATTCAAGCTGCTTGAATCCCTTTTGTCCGCCAGATGATCCCCTTTCATATGCCAGACAAAAGTCTATGGGTTAGAATGCCGGCCTATTTCAGCCCGATCCTTGAGGACCGCCATGTTCAGCCGTGATTTGACCATTGCCAAGTACGACGCCGAGCTCTTCGAAGCCATGCAGCAGGAAGCTCAGCGCCAGGAAGAGCACATCGAGCTGATCGCTTCGGAGAACTACACCAGCCCAGCCGTGATGGAAGCCCAAGGCTCGGTTCTGACCAACAAGTACGCCGAAGGCTACCCGGGCAAGCGTTACTACGGTGGTTGCGAGTACGTCGACGTGGTCGAGCAACTGGCCATCGACCGCGCCAAGGAACTGTTCGGCGCCGACTACGCCAACGTCCAGCCGCACGCCGGTTCGCAAGCCAACGCCGCCGTCTACCTGGCCCTGCTGCAGGCCGGTGACACCATCCTCGGCATGAGCCTGGCCCACGGCGGCCACCTGACCCACGGCGCCGCCGTGAGCTCGTCGGGCAAGCTGTACAACGCCATCCAGTACGGCATCGACGGCAACGGCCTGATCGACTACGACGAAGTCGAGCGCCTGGCGGTCGAGCACAAGCCGAAGATGATCGTTGCCGGTTTCTCGGCCTACTCGCAGGTCCTGGACTTCGCCCGCTTCCGCGAAATCGCCGACAAGGTCGGTGCCTACCTGTTCGTCGACATGGCCCACGTTGCCGGTCTGGTTGCCGCTGGCGTATACCCGAACCCGGTTCCGTTCGCCGACGTCGTCACCACCACCACCCACAAGACCCTGCGTGGTCCACGTGGCGGCCTGATCCTGGCCCGTGCCAACGCCGACATCGAGAAGAAGCTGAACTCCGCCGTCTTCCCGGGCGCCCAGGGCGGCCCGCTGGAGCACGTGATCGCCGCCAAGGCCATCTGCTTCAAGGAAGCACTGCAGCCTGAGTTCAAGGCCTACCAGCAACAGGTCGTGAAGAACGCCCAGGCCATGGCCAGCGTGTTCATCGAGCGTGGTTTCGACGTGGTGTCCGGTGGCACCCAGAACCACCTGTTCCTGCTGTCGCTGATCAAGCAGGAAATCTCCGGCAAAGATGCCGACGCCGCCCTGGGCCGCGCCTACATCACCGTGAACAAGAACTCCGTGCCTAACGACCCACGTTCCCCGTTCGTCACCTCCGGCCTGCGCTTCGGTACCCCTGCGGTCACCACTCGCGGCTTCAAGGAAGCCGAGTGCAAGGAACTGGCTGGCTGGATCTGCGACATCCTCGCCGACCTGAACAACGAAGCGGTGATCGACGCCGTTCGCGAGAAGGTCAAGGCCATCTGCAAGAAGCTGCCGGTATACGGCAACTGATTCAGGGCTGAAATGAAAAAGCCGATGCCGGGTGACTGGCATCGGCTTTTTTGTGCCTGCTTTTACTTGGCAGCTTGCGACTCGGGGATCAGGCGAACCTCGACGCGTTGTCCCAGTGCCCGGGCAGCACTCGCCAGCGTTGCCAGCGTCATGCCTGGATCACTCTTGTCCAGGGCCCGGTCCACGGCAGTACGGCTGGTATTCATGCGCTCTGCCAAGGCTTTCTTGCTGACCTTCTGTTGCTTCATCGCCTGCTCGATCTGCCAGGCGATCACCCGCTTAAGGGCCGCTGCGGAGACTTCTTCCTCCAGCCCTTGCGCCGAGAGAAAGTCGTCGAAATCTGACCCGATATGCTGATTCATGCGATGTGGCTCCTACAATCTGGACCTTCGTTGCCGGGCTGTTTCCAGGTCGGCTGCCGGTGTTTTCTGGCTTTTCTTGATAAAGCCATGGAGCAGGACCATGACATCCTCCACAAGCGTGAACATGATCCTGGCGCAGCTATCACCAAGATCCACCCGTATCTCCCACAGCCCCCGCTCCATCTTCCTCACCAGAGGCATGCCCAGCGGCCAGCCGATCTGCACCGTCTTGATCTCTGCGCCAACAAGTTGCCGATGAGTGCGCGGCAACTGCGCCAACCAGTCCCGAACGGGCTCGTTGCCTGCTTCCGTTCGAAAAAACCTGACTGTTAACACCAGGAGATGATGGCCTGCGGCAGAGTGTACCAAAAAAGGTACTCCTTTCAATGCAAATGACTGGAAAACCACAAGGGCAAAAAAATGCCGCCATAAGGCGGCATCAACCAGTCAGGCATTTCCTCATCAAGCGCCGCTGAGTTCCTCGAACCCCGCCCGGATCTTCTCTTCCGGCAACCCATCGGCAATGAACACCATTACGCTTTCCCGCGCCTCGCCCTCGGCCCACTCGGTATCCCAGTCGAAGCCATACAGCTTGAGCACACCCTGGAACACCAGGCGGCGGTCTTCGCCGGCGATGTTGAGCACGCCCTTGTAGCGCAGCAGTTGCTTGCCATGCTCTTCCAGCAATTCGTTCATGAAGTCGCTGAGGCGATCGATATCCAGCGGCGTTTCGGTGCGCAAGACCATGCTGGAAATACGGTCCGGCGTCGCCGGAGCCGTCACCGGGCGCAGGCTCAGGCCACCACCCAGGTCGGCATTGAGATTGAACCCGCGCACATCCAGCAGCTCGGCCAGGTCGATCTGGCCATGATCCACCACCCGCACCGGTGCGCGGCGGTTGATCCGGCCCAGGCGGGCGCTCAGTGCTTCGACGGTCGCCGCGTCCACCAGGTCGGTCTTGCTCAGCAGCAGCCGGTCGGCGAATCCGACCTGGGCCTGGGCGATCGCCTGGGTCAGGTGCAGGTCGGCGTGGGCGGCATCGACCAGGGTGATGATGCCGTCGAGGATATAGCGCTCGCGCAGTTCCTCGTCGATGAAGAAGGTCTGCGCCACCGGCGCCGGATCGGCCAGGCCGGTGCATTCGATCACCAGGCGGTCGAAGGCGATCTCGCCGCTGTCCAGGCGCTCCAGCAACAGGTACAGCGCCTTGGTCAGGTCGGTGTGGATGCTGCAGCAGACACAGCCGTTGGCCAGGGTCATGACCTGCACCGGGGCGTCACCGAGCAGTTGGCTGTCGATGCCGGCATCGCTGAATTCGTTCTCGATGACGGCGATTTTCAGGCCGTGCTCGGCCTTGAGGATGTGCCGCAGCAAGGTGGTCTTGCCGGCTCCGAGGAAACCACTGAGCACGGTCACGGGAATGGGGGAATGCACGCGGGAAATTCTCCTGACGCTGAAAATGACTGTGGGAGCCCGGCGCGCCGGGCTCCCACAGGTTGTTTCACTGACTCAAGCGCGGCCTTTCAACAGCACTTGGGCCCACCCTTGCCGCCGTAACGGGCTTCCTGGCGTTCGCGGAAGAACGCCTCGTAGCTCATCACCGGCTTGTCCGGGTGCTTGCTCTTCATGTGCTCGACATAGTTGTCGTAGTCGGGCATGCCGACCATCAGGCGGGCTGCCTGCCCCAGGTACTTACCCAGTCGACCCAGGTCGTTGAACATGATTGCAGTCCTCTATCACGCGTCCGGCAGGGCCTGGAACGGGGTTTCCTTGTCGGTGCGCTCTTTCTTGCCGAGGGCGGCGATACCGACCTTGATGGCGAAGAACAGCACGCTGAACACCACGACCAGGAACAGCACGGTCAGGGTTGCGTTGGTGTAGGCGTTGAAGATCACGTGCTGCATCTGCCCGATGTCCTTGGCCGGGGCAATGACCTTGCCAGCGTCCAGCGCGGTGCTGTACTTCTTGGCCAGGGCCAGGAAACCAACGGCCGGGTTCGGATCGAACAGCTTGATCAGGCCCGCAGTGGTGGTGCAGATCAGCAGCCACAGGGCCGGCACCAGGGTGACCCAGATGTAGCGCTGGCGCTTCATCTTGATCAGGACCACGGTGCCGAGCATCAGGGCGATACCGGCGAGCATCTGGTTGGAGATGCCGAACAGCGGCCACAAGGTATTGATGCCGCCCAGCGGATCGACCACGCCCTGGTACAGCAGGTAGCCCCACAGCGCCACGCAGCCAGCGGTGGCGAGCAGGTTGGCGCCCCACGACTCGGTGCGTTTCAGCGCCGGGATGAAGCTGCCCAGCAGGTCCTGGAGCATGAAGCGCCCGGCACGGGTACCGGCGTCCACCGCGGTGAGGATGAACAGCGCCTCAAAGAGGATCGCGAAGTGGTACCAGAAGGCCATGGTGTTTTCACCCGGCAGCACCTGGTGGAGGATCTGCGCGATACCCACCGCCAGGGTCGGTGCACCACCGGCACGGGCCAGGATGGTGTGCTCGCCGATGTCGCGGGCGGTCGCTTCCAGTTGCTCGGGGGTAATGGTGAAGCCCCAGCTGCTGACGGTCTGCGCCACCGACACGACGTCGGCACCGACCACGGCGGCCGGGCTGTTCATCGCGAAGTACACGCCCGGCTCGATCACCGAGGCGGCGACCATGGCCATGATGGCGACGAACGATTCCATCAGCATGCCGCCGTAGCCGATGTAGCGAGCGTTGACTTCGTTGTCCAGCAGCTTCGGCGTGGTTCCCGAGGAGATCAGCGCGTGGAAGCCGGACACCGCGCCGCAGGCGATGGTGATGAACAGGAACGGGAACAGGGTGCCCTTCCACACCGGGCCGGTGCCGTCGGTGAACTGGGTCAGCGCCGGCATCTTCAGCTCGGGAGCGATGATCAGGATGCCGATGGCCAGGGCGATGATGGTGCCGATCTTGAGGAAGGTCGACAGGTAGTCACGCGGTGCCAGCACCAGCCACACCGGCAGCACGGCGGCGACGAAGCCGTAGCCCACCAGCATCCAGGTGATCTGCACGCCGCTGAAGGTGAATGCCGGGCCCCACACCGGATCCGCAGCGATCTGGCCCCCCAGCCAGATCGACAGGAGCAGCAGGACGACGCCGATCACCGAGATCTCGCCGATATGCCCCGGGCGGATGTAGCGCATGTAGATGCCCATGAACATCGCGATCGGGATGGTCGCCATCACGGTGAACATGCCCCACGGGCTTTCCGCCAGGGCCTTCACCACGATCAGCGCCAGCACCGCAAGGATGATGATCATGATCAGGAAGCAGCCGAACAGGGCGATGGTCCCCGGGATGCGGCCCATTTCCTCGCGCACCATGTCGCCCAGGGAGCGGCCGTTGCGACGGGTGGAGAGGAACAGGATCATGAAGTCCTGCACCGCACCGGCCAGCACCACGCCGGCGATCAGCCACAGGGTACCGGGCAGGTAGCCCATCTGCGCGGCGAGCACCGGACCGACCAGCGGACCGGCACCGGCAATGGCAGCGAAGTGGTGACCGAAGAGAATGTGCTTGTTGGTCGGAACATAGTCCAGACCATCGTTGTTGAGCACCGCCGGGGTAGCTCGACGAGGGTCCAGTTGCATCACCTTGGTGGCGATGAACAGACTGTAGTAACGGTACGCGACCAGGTAGATCGCCACCGAGGCGACGACAATCCACAAGGCATTGATGGCTTCGCCACGCCGCAGGGCAACCACCCCGAGCGCACAGGCCCCTAGTACTGCCAGCGCCAGCCAGGGGATATGGCGGGCCAGGCTATTATTGTTGTTCATGGTTCGCTTCCAGCTAGTGGATAAAAGGTAGCCTTCCGAGTCTAGCGACAGTCCCCGGAAAGGCCAGCCCCAACCTTGGTCTAGAGCCTCCAGAGCCTATCGCCACCATGCAAGATTGCGCGCCTTGGCCGAGCCTGGCAAGCACTGCGCTATAGTTCAGGAGTCCACCCGGAGGGCCGAGCATGAGCGAGCACAACGAACGTCGACGCTTCAAACGCATTGCCTTCGATGCCCCCACCGAACTGATCCAGGGCAAACGCCGCTGGCCGGTGGAACTGATCGATATCTCCCTCAAGGGCCTGCTCATCGAGTCCCCCGCCGGCTGGGACGGCGATGCCGAGCAGCTGTTCGATGCCGAAATCCACCTGAACAAGGACGCCAGGGTGGCGATGCAGGTGCAACTGCGACATGTCGAGGACACCCAGCTGGGGTTCATCTGCCTGCACATCGATATCGAGTCGATGGGACATTTACGCCGCCTTATCGAGCTGAACCTTGCAAATCGCACCGAACTGGAGCGTGAATTCCACGAATTGATCGAAGTTTAAGATCTTTTAGCGTCCTACCCTTTTCCCCTTCCCGGCATTTCCTGTCCAATCAGACAGCTTCCAGAGCGCTGTACACGGTTTTTATGACACCGTGATACAGCGCTTTTTCGTTTCTGGAACGATTACTGCAACCGGTATCAGGCCAAATCAATGGCCACACTGTTCCTGGGTCAATCGATAAATTGTATACAATTTCTCTGGTAATGGTTGGCAACAGATGTCTACAGTAGCGGCACAAAAATAAATACCGAGATCCTGCTCCCATGAATACGTCCTCACCAAGTACGTCTTCCGCCGCACCTCGCCCGGAAGATGAAAACCTCGGCCTGGGTGCCAACGTCGCTTATGGTCTGCAACACGTTCTGACGATGTACGGCGGTATCGTCGCGGTGCCGCTGATCCTGGGCCAGGCTGCCGGCCTGGGCCCGGCCGAGATCGGCCTGCTGATCGCCGCGTCGTTGTTCGCCGGCGGCCTGGCAACGCTGCTGCAAACCCTAGGCCTGCCGTTCTTCGGCTGCCAGTTGCCGCTGGTCCAGGGGGTGTCCTTCGCCGGTGTCGCGACCATGGGCGCGATCCTCAGCACCGAAGGCGGCGGTGGCCTGCCCGGCGTGCTTGGCGCGGTGATGGCGGCTTCGTTCCTCGGCTTCCTGATCACGCCGATCTTCTCGCGCATCACCAAGTACTTCCCGCCGCTGGTGACCGGTATCGTCATCACCACCATCGGCCTGACCCTGATGCCGGTCGCCGCACGCTGGGTGATGGGCGGCAACAGCAAGTCGCCGGAATTCGGCAGCATGGAAAACATCGGCCTGGCCGCCCTGACCTTCACCTTCGTGCTGGCCCTGAGCAAGCTCGGCAGCGCTTCGATCTCGCGCCTGTCGATTCTCCTGGCAATGATCATCGGCACCCTGATCGCCTGGTCGCTGGGCATGGCCGACTTCAGCAAGGTGCTGGAAGGCCCGCTGGTCGCGATGCCATCGCCATTCCACTTCGGCATGCCGACCTTCCACATCGCCGCGATCCTGTCGATGTGCATCGTGATCATCGTGACCCTGGTGGAAACCTCGGCGGACATTCTCGCCGTCGGTGAAATCATCGACACCAAGGTCGACTCCCGCCGCCTCGGCGACGGCCTGCGCGCCGACATGGCATCGAGCATCCTGGCGCCTATCTTCGGTTCCTTCACCCAGAGCGCCTTCGCCCAGAACGTCGGCCTGGTCGCCGTCACCGGCGTGAAGAGCCGCTATGTGGTCGCCACCGGCGGCGTGATCCTGGTGATCCTCGGCCTGCTGCCAATCATGGGCCGGGTGATTGCCGCGGTTCCGACCTCGGTCCTCGGTGGCGCCGGTATCGTGCTGTTCGGCACTGTGGCCGCCAGCGGCATCCGCACCCTGTCCAAGGTGGAATACAAGAACAACATGAACCTGATCATCGTCGCCGCCTCCCTGGGCTTCGGCATGATCCCGATCGCCGCACCGAACTTCTACGATCACTTCCCGAACTGGTTCGAGACCATCTTCCACTCGGGCATCAGCTCGGCGGCGATCATGGCGATCACCCTGAACCTGCTGTTCAACCACTTCAAGGTCGGCAACTCGGACCAGCAGTCGGTATTCGCCGCGGGCTACGAGCGCACCCTGAACTACTCCGACATTTCCGTGCTGCGTGACGGCGACTACTTCAAGGACGGCAAGCTGTTCGACGCCGAAGGCAAGGAGGTCCCGGTGGTCGACCACGACGGCAACCCGGACACCGCACCACGACGACAGGCCGTGGCGGAACACTGACCGAACGGCAGTCAAGACAAGGGCCGGTGCGCAAGCACCGGCCTTTTTTTGTCGCGCGACGCAGCCTGCGACCTCTCATCGATCCGACGGAACTTTCCTTAAACATTCCGACACATCGCCAGGGCAATTTGATACCGCTGTTCTATCGTCAACCGGCCGCAAGGATTTCCCTCACAAGGATCAAGGAGAGCGTGGACATGACTTACGTACGCAAGGATTTGTGGAAGCTCGGCAACACCTGGAGCCCGACGTTGTTGTGGTACGCCAAGGCGGTGCAGGAGCTGCAGAAGCGCCCGATCACCGACCCCACCAGTTGGCGCTTCCTCGCCGCCATCCACGGCTTCAACGAGGACCTGTGGATAACCAACGGCTACTACCAGAAAGGCGAACAGCTACCGCCGGCCACCGACCGCGAGCTGTTCTGGAACCGCTGCCAGCACCGCACCTGGTTCTTCCTGCCCTGGCACCGCCCTTACCTGATCTCGTTCGAGGCCATTGTCCGTGACGCGGTGGTCAAGCTCGGCGGCCCGGCGGACTGGGCACTGCCCTACTGGAACTACGACGAGTTCGTCGAGCACCCGGACAACCTCAAGCTGCCCCAGCCGTTCTACGACAAGACACTGCCCGACGACGGCAGCCCCAACCCCCTGGCCCTGCCGGTCGACCTGCGCTACGGCATCAGCGGCAACGGCGTGATCCGCCTCGACCCTGACCAGCTCGACTTTGCCCAGGCCGCCAACGAAGTGCAGTACAAGGGCGCCTCCAAGGCCAACCCAGGCTTCGGCGGACAGAACCCGCTGCAGACCGCCCCCAACGACCTGGCCTTCGGTTACGTGGAAAACAGCCCGCACAACCATGTGCACAACATGGTCGGCGGCGATAACGACAAGGACGGCGCGGCCTACCATGAAGGCCTGATGGCCGACCCGCGCACCGCCGGCCTCGACCCGATCTTCTGGCTGCACCACGCCAACATCGACCGCCTGTGGCAGATCTGGTTGAACCGCGACCCGAGCCACAAGAACCCGAGCGAACCCGCCTTCGTCGAAGGCCCGCCCAAGGGCAGCCCGTTCGTCTTCCCCGAGCCCAATGGCGACAGCCGCTTCTGGAAGGTCGGCGAAACCCTCGACCTGAGCCGCCTGGGCTACACCTATGAAAGCTTCCATGACCCCGTGCCGAAGGCCACGCCCGTACTGAAGCAGGCCGCCGCCTTCGCCGCCAAACCTGCGGTGGCTGCCGTGAAAGAACCTGTGGTCGAACTGATCGGTGCCAACAGCAGCAGCATCAAGCTGCTCGGGCGCAAGAGCGAAAGCCAGGTACGCCTGGACAAGCCCGGCGTGAGCAAAGTGGCGAAGAGCCTGGCCGCCAAGAGCCTGGTCGCGCAGAACGCCGCCCCCGCCCACGAGCGGGTGTTCCTCAACCTGGAAAACATCCGCGGCCGGCGCAACACCGTGTACCTGGAGGTCTACGTCGGCCTGCCGGCGGGAGCACAGCCAAGTGCCCATCCGGAACTGTGCGCCGGCGGCGTCTCGCTGTTCGGTGTCGCCGCTGCCAGTGATGCCAGCGATCCCCACGGTGGCAACGGCGTCAACGCCGCACTGGAGATCACCGACATCGTCGACGCGCTGCGCGCCAAGGGCACGCTCGACCTGGCACAGCTGCAGATCGACCTGGTACCGGACAAGGACCTGAGCGCCGCCGACGAGCTTTCGATCGGTCGTATCAGCCTCTACCGTCAGGGCGATTGAGGATGCGCCTCAGGCAAACCGCCCTTGCCTGGCTGCACAGTCCCTGGCCATGGCTGGCCACCGCCAGCCTGGCCGGGTGGGCCGCATTGCTGGCGGCGCCGACACAATCGGCGCTGCCAGCCTTCTGCGGCTCGATGGCCGACCTGCTGTCGACCCTCGGCTGGCGCGGCCTGACCCAGGCGCTGGTGCTGGATCCCGGGGGGCTGTGGCAATCCTGGCTGGTGATGCTGCTGGCGATGATGCCATTGCTGCTGGTGGAGCCGATGCTCACCCTCTGGCAGCGCAGCCTGCCGCGCCGCCGTGCGCTGGCGATCCTGGCGTTCGTTGTCGGATACGCGACGGTATGGAGCGTGGCCGGGGCGGTCCTGACCCTGCTGTCCATCGGCCTGAAGCTGCTGGCGGGCGAAAGCCTGTGGCTGGCAGCGACCCTGGCAGTGCTGCTCACCCTGCTGTGGCAGTCGACGCCACTCAAGCAGACCGCGCTCAACCGCTGCCATGGCGCACCGCGGATCGCCGCGTTCGGCTGGCCGGTGGTACGCGACTGCCTGGGCTACGGCGTGGGCCATGGCGCCTGGTGCATCCTTTCCTGCTGGCCGGCGATGCTGTTGCCGATGCTGGTGCAGCAAGGTCACCTGGCTGTGATGCTGCTGTGCATGGCCTGGCTGGTGTTCGAACGCCAGCGCATGGCCCAGGCCGTGCGTTGGCGCATGTCGCTGGAAGCCCGCTGGCGCTGGCCGCTGCCTCAGCGACTGGCGGTCGCCGGTTTGCCGCGACTGACGAAGTACCTGTCCAGCCGCTGCAGATCGCTGGCTTCCAGGGTTCCCGCCAGATAGTGAACCTGCAACCAGGCCCGCAAGTAGTCGTAGCGGGCCTGGGCCAGGTCGCGCCGCGCGCTGTACAGCTGCTGCTCGGCGTTCAACACATCGAGATTGACCCGTTCACCGCCCGCCACGCTCTTGCGCGTCGCCTCGATCAGGCGATCCGCCGAGTCCTGCGCCAGTTCATAGGCCCGGATCTTCGCCACGCTGCTGGCGCACAGGTTGAACTGCTTGCGCAGTTCATTGAGCGTCTCGTTCACCAGGCCGTCCAGCTGGTACTGCACCTGATCACGCTGGGCAGTGGCCTGGCGGGTCGCCGCCGACACCCCGCCACCGGCGAACAGCGGCATGCTCAGCTGGATGCCGATGCTGTCGGTGTCGTAGCGCTGGTTGTAGGTGCTCTCGGAACTTGAGCTGGAGCGCCCGGTGCTGGCGTAGGCGCTGAGGCTGGGCAGGTGCCCGGCACGGTTACGCTCGATGCCCTGGTCGGCCGCCTCGACGGCATGCCGCTGGGCGATCAGTTGCGCGTTGTTGCCCACCGCCAGGGTGCGCCAGTGCTCGAAGTTGCCCGGCGCCAGCGGCTCCACCTTGAAGCCCGCGGCCAACGGCGCCAGGTCCTCCACTTCCACCGGCTCGCCGATGATCGCCTGCAGCGCACGCAGGGCGGCGTCCAGGTTATCCGTCGACTCGATCTCCTGGGCCTTGGCCAGCTCGTAGCGGGCACGGGTTTCCAGGACATCGGTGCGGGTGCCCTCGCCGCCCTTGAACAGGCGCTCGTTGAGGGTCAGTTGCTCGGCATAGGCACGTCGTTGCGCCTGGGCCAGGGCGATCTGCTCGCTGGCGAACAGCGCTTCGCTGTAGGCCTGGAACAGGCGCACCGCCAGCTCCTGACCGCGCCCGCGAAACTGCGCATCGGCCAGCAACGCCTTGGCCACGCCCTGGCGGTAGTCGGCCCAGGCCGCGTAGTCGAACAGCGGCTGCTGCAAGGTCAAGGTCGAGGTGTAGCTGCGGTAGTCGCGCTGGGTGGTGATATTGCCGACCGTGGTGGCCTGGGTCACTTCGGAGTCGTTGCGTGCGTTGGTGTAGCGGTACGACAGGTTGGGCAACAGGCGCGCCCGGCCGATGGCGCGGTTCTCAAGGCCGGCGTCGCGCTCGGCGATGGCGGCATGGAAGGTCGGATCGTTGCGCAGGGCCAGGGCATAAGCATCGCTCAGTTCGAGGGCACTGGCGGGCAGACTCAGGCCCAGCAGCATCAGGCAGGACAGCAGGCGCATCATTCCTCCGCCAGGGCGACGTGGGCCCGGTCGGTCAGCGGCTTGAACAGGTAGTTGAGCAGCGAGCGCTCGCCGGTGCGGACGAAGGCTTCCACCGGCATGCCCGGCCGGATGTCCTTGCCGGCCAGTTGGCGCAGCCCCTCTTCACCGACGCGCACACGGACCTGGTAGTAGGGTTGGCCGTTCTTCTCGTCCACCAGGCGATCGGCGGACACCAGGGTCACCTCGCCCTCGACCCGCGGCGTGGTGCTCTGGTTGAAGGCGACGAACAGCAGTTCCACCGGCAGCCCCGGGTGCAGGCGGTCGATCAGCTCCACCGAGGCCCGGGCGTCCACCAGCAGCGGTACGTCGCGCGGGACGATCTCCATCAGCGACTGGCCGCGGGCGATCACTCCGCCGTTGGTGAACACGCTGGAACCCACCACGGTGCCGCTGGCCGGGGCCTTGACCTCGGTGCTGGCCAGGTCGAAGGCGGCGCTGCGCAGGCGGTTGTCGAGGTCGGCGGCACTGGACTGGGCCTCGGTCAGTTGCTGGCTGACCTCGCGCTGGTACTCCTGCTGGCGCTGGGCAATGCGCAGCCTGAGCTCCTGCAACTGGCGGCGGGTACGACCGAGGTTGCCGAGGTCCTCGGAAATCGCGCCGTTGACCTGGGCATACAGGCGCTCGTTTTCCAGCAGGCGATTGCGCGGGATGTAGCCATCGCGGGCGAGTTCGCGCAAGCCCTGCAACTGCTCTTGCAGGGCGGCACGCTGCTCCTGCCTGGCCGCCATCGAGCCCTGAAGGCCGTCGAGGCTGGCCTGGGAGCCGGCGATATTCTCGCGCAGCCCGTCCAGTTCCATGCCCAGCGCCTGGTGGCGGCTGGTCAGCAGTTGCCGCTGGGTTTCGAGGATGGCGGCGAGCCACGGCTCGCTGGCGTCCTTCGAAAGCTCGGAAGAAAACTCCACCGTCGCCTGGCCGGCACGCTCGGCCAGCAGCCGCGCCTGCATGGCCCGTGCGGTGAGCAGTTGCACCCGCAGCGACTCGTACTGCGCACGGGCCTGGGTCGCGTCGAGGCGCAACAGCACCTGCCCCGCCGTGACCTGGTCGCCATCGCGCACCAGCAACTGCTCGATCACCCCGCCGGTCGGGTGCTGCACGGCCTGGCGGCTGCCAGCCACCACCACGTTGCCGGACAGCGGCACGCCCTTGTCCAGCGGCGCCAGGGCGGCCCAGAGCATGAAGCCGCCGAAACCGGCGAGCACCATCCACAGCCCGATCCGCGCCGGGCGGCGCTCGTCCATGTTCAGGACATTGCTGGCCCGGGCCGTGTCTTTCGGCTCGGGCAGGGGAACGCTTGCATTCATCGATCAGGCTCTCGGTGTGCCGTAGCTCATGCTGACGGTGGCAGGGCTGCGCAAGGCGCTAGGGGCGCCTGCCGGGGTCGGCACGGCGGCGGGACGGGCGGCGCGCTGCAGGTCCTGGAGTACCCGCGCGGTGGGGCCGAAGGCCTGCAACTGGCCATTCTGCAGGACCAGGAGTTTTTCCAGGCCGGCCAGCAGCGCCGGCTTGTGGGTGATGAGGATCAGCGTGCGGCGCTGCTCGCGGACCTTGGCGATGGCCGCCAGCAGCGCCTGCTCGCCGGCTTCGTCGAGGTTGGAGTTGGGTTCGTCGAGGACGATCAGCGCCGGCAGGCGGTACAGCGCCCGGGCCAGGCCGATGCGCTGGCGCTGGCCACCGGACAGGCCGCTGCCGCCTTCGCCCAGCAGCGTGTCGTAGCCGGCGGGGAACTTGAGGATCATGTCGTGCACCCCGGCCAGTTGCGCTGCAGCGACCACGGCCTCGGCGTCCACCGTGCCGAGACGGGCGATGTTGTCGGCGATGCTGCCGGCGAACAGTTGCACGTCCTGCGGCAGGTAGCCGATGTGCTGGCCGAGGACGCCCCGGTCCCAGTGCTGCAGGTCGGCGCCGTCGAGACGGACCTTGCCGTCGAAGGGTTTCGCTGCGCCCACCAACAGTCGCGCAAGGGTCGATTTACCCGAGCCGGACGCACCGATGATGCCCAAGGAATCCCCTGCTTCGAGGCTGAAGCCCAGGTTGGTCAGGCACGGTTTACGGGTGCCGGGCAGCATCGCCACCACCTGCTCCACCGCCAGGCGCCCGCTCGGTGCTGGCAGCGGCATGGCCTCGGGCCGGGGCGGCTGAGCCTGCAGCAATTCGTTAAGGCGGACATAGGCCTGGCGCGCCGAGCCCCACTGGCGCCATACCCCGATCAACTGGTCGATGGGCGCCAGCACCCGGCCCATCAGGATCGAGCCGGCGACCATCATCCCCGGGCTCACCTGCTTCTCCAGGGCCAGCCAGGCGCCGAGGCCGAGCACCAGGGATTGCAGGGTCATGCGCAGGGTCCGCGACAGTGCCGCGATTACCGCGGCGCGTTCGCTGCCGTGGTTCTGCAAGCCGAGGAATCCGTGATGCAGCGCGGTCCAGCGCTGGCGCACGGCGTCGAGCATGCCCATGGCTTCCATGGCCTCGGCGTTGCGCAGGTTGCCGCCGGCCTGCAGGCTGGCTTGCTGGGACAGGCGCCCGGCCTCGGCGAACGGCTCGCGGGTCAGGCGCTCGTTGAGCCAGGCCAGCACCGTCAGCAGCACCGCGCCCACCAGCGCCATCAGGCCCAGCCACGGGCTGAACAGGAACATCACCGCGAGGTACACCGGGAACCACGGCGCATCGAAGAAGGCGAACAGCGCCTGGCCGGTGGCGAACTGGCGCAGGCTGGTCAGGTCGGCCAGCACCTGCCCGGCGGCGCCCTTGCTGCCGGCCAGGCTGGCTTCATAGGCGGCCTGGAACACCCGCGGGTTGAGGCGCAGGTCCATCCGCGTACCGAGGCGGATCACCACCAGGCTGCGCACCCACTCCAGCAAGCCCATGAAGCCGAACAGGCCGACGATCATCAGGCTGAGCATCAGCAGGGTCATCTCGTTGCCCGAGGACAGCACCCGGTCGTAGACCTGCAGCATGTACAGGGCCGGAGCCAGCATCAGCAGGTTGATCACCGCGGTGAACACACCGACATTGGCGAAGCCGGCGCGGCAGGCCTTGAGCGCCTGGCGCACTTCATTGCCGGAAACGGGAGCGGTTCCCATTGCTTGGATTCCTCGCAGACAGCGACGGCAGGTGATTGCTTTCACCGCACCCTCGCCACAGAATTCGCACCACCGCAGCCTGGGCCCGGGAAAGACACGGGCTGCGGGGTAAATGCAGCAGATCAGCGAATGCCAGGGTGACCTGCCATTCGCTTTTTATTGCCTGCTATCAGGCAGCCAGGGCCAGGTCGTCGACCTGGGACTGGACGCCCACCGCTTCGGCGGAGACGGCGTTGACCGGGCCGTTGGCCAGAGCTGCTGCCACTGCGGCGAAAGAGTCCGCGGTGGTGACTTCGTAACCTTCCAGAAGCTGGTTGATCACCGCTGCCAGAGCGCTGGTGTCGCCCTGCATCAGGCCGTAGATGACCTGGTGCACTTCGTTGCCGGTACGGCCAGCGCCCAGGGCGGCCTCCAGGTCCAGACCGGAGAAGGTGACCACTTCCGAATCCAGGGTGTAGTTGCTGCCGCTGCCGCCATCCAGCTGGTAGCCCAACGACACTTCATCCAGCGAACCCCACAGGTAGTGGTTCAGGTTGCTGCTGGCCGGCAGGGCCGGGTTGAAGACGTAGTTCAGGCCATTGGCGGTATCGCTGCCGGCGATGAACGCGTAGTCGGAACCATTGGCGCCGTGGGTTGCGTACTGGCTGCCGCTGAAAGTGCCAGTATTGAAGCCACCGGTGTTGCTGTAACCATGACCTGCGGTGAAGAAACCGGTAGCCCAGTCCGACAGGTAGGTGTCGATCGAAGTGCTGGCCAGCGACAGGTCGTAAGTAACGGTAAGGCTCATGACTGTTCCTCTGAACGTTGTGGTGAATTGACGAAGGCTCCTGCCTTCGCTTTTGCCCTGAAGGGCAAAATCGTTGTGTCCGGCCCGACGGCCGGGGCAAAGATCAGAACTTGTATTCCAGCATCCCGGTGAGGGTCCGACCGCGGGCCAGGGACAGGTTGTTGGCATCCCCCATGGCCACGAAGTAGGCCTCGTCAGTGGCGTTTTCCAGCGCCAGCGACAGGTTGATCTGCGGCGTCACCCAGTAGCTGGCGTACAGGTCGTAGACCTTGTATTTGGGCCATAGCGCCTGGTCGAGCGTGGCGTAGCTGTGGTCGTTGAGGTTTTCCCCGTTGCCCTTGCTGTAGCGCAGGCGTGCGCCAACATCGAGGGTGTTGTCGAGGAAGCGCATGCCCAGGGTCAGGGAGCCACGATCGGCCGGCATGTAGGTGGCGTTGCCCATGATCTGGCCGCAGCTCACCTGGTTGTTCTTGGCGCTGTCGCTCTGCGCCTGATAGATGGTGTAGGTCCGGTTGACCAGGCGGTTGCCCACCAGCACCTGGCGGGTCACGGTGCCCTGCCGTACCGGCGTCACGGCACCGCCCATGTACCAGTCCTTCGAGCAGAAGTCGTTGGTACCGATCATGTGGGTGTAGGACAGGCGCCCGTAGTAGCGACCGGCGTCATAGTCGAGGGCGTACTCGACTCCACGGAATCGGGTGGTCTCCAGGTTGTTCTGGTAGGCCATCCTGCCCAGCGCGATCCCCGCCACTGTTTCATGGGGCACCGCAACGTTGAGGTCGAGGAACGAGAAGTCTTCGATCCGGGTGTCGAAGTACGCGACCTTCATGCCGAAGCGGTCACCGTCGCGCAGCAGCGACTCCTTGAAGATGTTGAAACCCAGCTCCCAGTCATGGGAGGTTTCCGGCTTGAGGAACGGATTGGGATAGACCATCTGGGCCCCACCACCGGCGTGCGGACGACCGGTCATGAAGACCTCGGTCACCGACGGCGAGCGCCAGCCACGGCCCCAACGCGTATAGAGCTGCAACCAGTCCACCCCGGGTTTCACGGCGATACCGAAAGTCGGCGAGAAGTGCCCCTGCTCGATGTCCTCGTCGAACAGCAGGTGTTGCTTGCTCTTCGGCGCACCACCGCTTTCGTAGGTGCCTTCTGGATACATCCATACGGTCATGCCGGTCTCACCGCTGAGGCGGTAGCGGTCATAACGCAACCCTGCATCCAGCGTCAGCCAGTTGTCGTGCTCGTACTGCGCCTGGGCGAACAGGCTGGTGGTCAGCTTCTTGCCTTCCGGCGTCGAACCCTCGACATAGGGGTAGGCGTTTTCGTTGGCGGCCGCCACACGGCCGGTCTCGGGCTTGAAGCGGTCCTCATAGATCTCGGTGCCGTAGTTCAGGGTCAGCTTGTCCGCCTGGCCGAAGTAGAAGCGTGAGGTGTTCTGCAGTTGCAGGCCCCAGGTATCGGTCTGGAAGCGGTCGTCGTAGGCTTCGTAGCGGTTGCCACTGGAGGCCGACGCATCGTTGCCGGCGTTCCAGCGATCGAGGCGGGTCCTGACGAAATACAGCTTGGCCTTCACATCGACCAGGTCGTTGTCCGGAGTAAAGCTGTAGTCGATCGAAATGTTCTTGCCGTTCAGGTCGCTGGCGCCGCTGCGCTTGTAGTAGAAGTCGGAGCCGTCGTCGGTAAGGTAGGTCCAGGCATCCTTGCTGTCGGTATCGGTCTCGATGTAGTTGAACTGGACGCGCTGGTCATGGGGCAGGTTGACCCCCAGCTTGAGCAGGCGCGAACGGGTCACGCTGCCCATGTCGCCGACTTCGCTGTTGAGCCAGCTATCCCAGGCTTCGGGAAAAAAACTTCTCAGGCGGATTTCCGTACCGAGGTTGTCCTTGTTGTTGGAGCCGGCCCGGTAGTCACCGAAATGTCGCTCACTGACACCCAGCAGCAGGTCGCCCACTTCATTGCCGAAGGCAAACAGCGCGCTGCCGTTGAAGTAGGTGCCGTTGCCCAGCTCGCCAATGCCGTGGCCGGCACGGATGCGACCGCCGTATTCCTTGTCCGGGCCCAGGAACTCGCTGGCCTGCACGGTGTTGAAGCTGGCGATCCCGCCGAGCACGCCGGCACCGCCCATGCCCGACTGCGAGCCCTTTTCGATTTCAACCGAGCTGATGAACTCCGGGTCCACCACCATGATGCCGTTGCGCTGCTGGTGGCCGTTGACGTTGAAGTTCTGGCGCATGCCGTCGATGTTCATGTTGACCCGGCCGTAGTCCTGCACGCCGCGGATGTTCACCGACAGGCCCTGGTCCCGCTGGTTGACCGCGGTGTAGACGCCGGCGGTTTCTTCCAGCATGTCGGCGGCATGGCGCGGCGGGCGCTTGTCGATCTGGTCGCGGGTGATCACGCTGACCGAGCGCGGGGTGGTGTAGACCCAGTCGCCGTCCCCCTGGGACTGGATGCGCGTGGCACCCAGCTCCATGGCCTTGCCATCGTCGCTCAGACGTTCCAGGCCGACCTGGTCGTTGCCGCTGAAGCGGTAGCGTACCGGGTTGCCACCCAGCAGCAGGGCCAGGCCCTGCTCGGCGCTATGTTGGCCGTGCAGGCCTTCGCTGCGCAGACCGGCCAGCTTGCGGCTGTCGAAGAACACCTGGACCTTGGCCTGCTCGGCGAAGGCCAGCACGGCACTGTCGAGGGCCTGGGCCGGGATGTCGAAACGGATCAGCGCGCTGCGCTGGCTGGCGTTCGGGTTCTGTTCGGCCGCCTGCGCCATGCCGATCCCCATCGGCATCAGGCAGGCGCCCAGCGCCAGGCTGCAGGCCAGGGCAACCGGGTTGAGGCGGAAACGTCGTTGTTGTGGATTGGTCACTTCGTGTGGCTCGCTGTGTTGGCGTTTTTCTAGTAATGAAAATCAATCTCAACAATCAGACGAGCGGGGCGGGGAAAGTCAGTAAATTATTTTTTAGGAAATTTCATGGAAGGGGTTGGAGGCCGCGATTTGCGGGGCTCCTGGGGGACTCATCGCTGGCAGCGTCAACGATGAGTCCCCCAGGAGCGAAGGAGATCCGTCAGTAGATCAGGGTCAGTCCGGCCACATCGACGCGCTTGGCCTTCAGCTCGTCAGTGAGCATCACCAGCGCCTGGTCCAGGTTGTCCAGGCGGAACATGCCGCTGACCTCACGCCTGGCCAGTGCCGAGTCGGTGATCAGCACATGCCCGCCGCGATAGCGATTGATCTGCTCGGCCACCTGCGCCAGCGGCTCGCGTTCGAAGATCAGCAGCCCGCGCTGCCAGGCACTGGCCCGCCGCGGGTCCTGCTCCGGCCAGGCACGGATGCCGTGCTGCGCGTCGTAACGCAGGCTTTCGCCTTCGTTGAGGATGCGCTCGGCCGGGGGCTCGGCCAGGGTCACCCGGGTGCTGTGTTCGAGCATGCCGACCCAGCCGCCCTGCCCTTCCTCGCCGACCACGAAGCGCGTGCCCAGCGCCCGGGTGCTGGCGCCGGCGTACTCGACCACGAACGGCCGCGACTCGCGCTCGCCGATCGGCGCCGCCTCGAATACCGCGTCACCGGACAACAGCCGCACGCGCCGCTCGCTGTCGCTGTAGGCGACGCTGATGGCACTGCGACTGTCGAGATCGACCTTGCTGCCGTCCGGCAGGGTCACCTGGCGGATCTCGCCGCGGCCGGTGACGTAGTCGGCACTCATGCGCTGCAACAGGTCCGGTCCGCGATCCACGGCGAACACCGCGATCAGCAGCGCCGCCGCCGTGCTGCTCGCCCAGCGCAGGCGCGAACGGCGGCGACGGCCGCCAAGCGCTCGGGGAGTCTCGGGTAGCGCTTGGGCAGCGGGCACGGCCTGCGGCGCGTCCAGATGCCCGAGGCGTCCAAGGTCGGCCCAGGTCGCACGGGCGAAAGCCAGCGCCCGCTCATGCCGCGGATCGCCGTCGCGCCAGGTGGCCAACGCCTGCTCCTGCGCCGGGCTCAGGCACCCGGCGTCCAGCAGCACCGCCCACTCGGCGGCCTGCTCGCGAATTGCTTGCTCTGGCGGGTTCTGGCTGCTCACACGGTTCTCTCGAATTCTGCTTATGAAAGGACTGACGTCTGAAGGCGCATTGTTCAGTAAACCGTTCGTCATTCCTGTTCCTGCAAGCACTGCATCACATAGGCCAGTGCCCGGGAAAGATGCTTCTGTACCGAGCTGTCGGAAATGTCCAGGCGCCTGGCCACCTCGGCGTGGGTCAGGCCCTCCAGGCGATTGAGGCGGAAGATCTCGCGGGTACGCGGCGGCAGCTCGTTCATCGCCGCCCGCAGCCGGCGCATATGCTGCTCAGCCGCCGTGCTCTCCTCCAGGCCAGGGCTGTCCTCGACTATGCCTTCGAGGGCTTCGTGGGGCACCAGGTCGGTCTTGCGCCGTTGTTGCTGGCGCAGGTGATCGATCATCAGGTTGTGTGCCGTGCGGTAGAGATACGCCGGCGTGTTGTCGATGCGCTCGCCAGACTGCTGCTCGGCCAGGCGCAGGAAGCTTTCCTGCACCAGGTCGGCGGCCAGCTGCGGGTCGCGCACCTTGCGCGTCAGCAGGCCCTGCAGGGTCTTCGCGTGCTTGAGGAACAGGCGCTTGAGGTCGGACTCCGCCACGCGAACTCCAGGGGGCTATCGGAATGGAGGCGCCATGCTACTCGTTAGTGAGAATCACTTGCAAGAAGCCTCTTTTCTTCGGCTCATTCCTCGAACAGGGCGTCCAGGGCCTGTTCCAGACGGGTCACCGCGATCACCTGCAAGCCCGCTGGCGACTCCTTCGGCGCATTGCCCTTGGGCACGATGGCGCGCTTGAAGCCATGCTTGGCCGCTTCCTTCAGACGCTCCTGGCCGCTCGGCACCGGCCGTACCTCGCCGGACAGGCCGACCTCGCCGAACACCAGCAGGCCCTGGGACAACGGCTTGTTGCGCAGGCTCGACATGACTGCCGCAAGCAGTGCCAGGTCGGAGGCGGTCTCCAGCACCTTGACCCCGCCGACCACGTTGAGGAACACGTCCTGGTCGTGGGTGGGAATGCCGCCGTGGCGGTGCAGCACCGCCAGGAGCATGGCCAGGCGGTTCTGGTCGAGGCCAAGGGTCACCCGCCGCGGGTTGGCCAGGTGGCTGTCGTCCACCAGCGCCTGCACTTCCACCAGCATCGGCCGGGTGCCTTCCCAGGTGGCCATGACCACGCTGCCGGGCACCGCTTCCTGGGTGCGGGTGAGGAAGATCGCCGAGGGGTTGGAGACTTCCTTCAGGCCGCGGTCGGTCATGCCGAACACGCCCAGCTCGTTGACCGCGCCGAAGCGGTTCTTCACCGCGCGCAGCAGGCGCAGGCGGCCATCGGACTCGCCCTCGAAATACAGCACGGTGTCGACCATGTGCTCCAGCACCCGCGGACCGGCCAGGGCGCCTTCCTTGGTCACGTGGCCGACGAGGAAGATCGCCGTGCCGCTCTGCTTGGCGTAGCGCACCAGCAAGGCGGCGCTCTCGCGGACCTGGGCGACGCCCCCCGGCGCCGATTGCAGTTGCTCGGTGAAGATGGTCTGGATCGAGTCGATCACCATCACCTTGGGCTTTTCGCTGCGGGCCGTGGCGATGATGCTTTCGATGCAGGTCTCGGTCATCACCCGCAGCTGGTCCAGGGGCAGGCCCAGGCGCCGGCCGCGCATCGCCACCTGCTGTTGCGATTCCTCGCCGGTGACGTACAGCGCCGGCATGCGCGAGGCGATATGGCAGAGGGTCTGCAAGAGAATGGTCGACTTGCCGATGCCGGGGTCGCCGCCGATCAGTACCACCGAGCCGTCCACCAGGCCGCCGCCGAGTACACGGTCGAGTTCGGCGCTGGCGGTGGAGAACCGCGGGATTTCCTCGATGGAGACTTCGGCGAGGGTCTTGATCTGCGCCTGCTGCCCGGCCCAGCCGGTGCGGCCGCTGGGGGCCGCGGCCCCGCCGCTCTCGATCATGGTCTCGGTCAGGGTGTTCCAGGCGCCGCATTCACCGCACTGGCCGGCCCATTTCGGAAAGGTCGCGCCGCACTCGGTGCAGCCGTACAAGCGCTTGGCCTTGGCCATGGGCAATCTCCTGGAAAAAGTCGCCATGATAGCCGTCGCGCCGGGAAAGGCGCCAATCGCGACAAAACCATTGGCTATGAGCGGGGTCATTTGTAGTCGATGCAACGCATGAAGCGATGAGCTGAATTACACTGCGTCGACCCCCTTCAATTGTTACAAGGAATAAACCATGGGCATGATCAGTGAATTCAAAGCCTTTGCGGTCAAGGGCAATGTCGTCGACATGGCCGTCGGTATCATCATCGGCGCGGCATTCGGCAAGATCGTTTCGTCTTTCGTCGGCGATGTGGTGATGCCGCCTTTGGGCCTGTTGATTGGCGGGGTGGACTTCAGCGACCTGGCGATCACCCTCAAGGCCGCGCAAGGGGATGTACCCGCAGTGGTGCTGGCCTACGGCAAGTTCATCCAGACGGTGATCGATTTCGTGATCGTGGCGTTCGCCATCTTCATGGGCGTGAAGGTGATCAACCGCCTGAAGCGTGAAGAAGCGGTAGCGCCAAGCGTGCCGCCAGCGCCGACGCCACAGGAAACCCTGCTGACCGAGATCCGGGATCTGTTGAAGGCGCAGAACAACAAGCCTTGAGGCCTTCATAAACCCTGTGGGAGCGGGTTCACCCGCGATGACACCGGTGAACCCAGCATCGTCATCGCGGGTAAACCCGCTCCCGCAGGGTCCGCGCAGGTTTACCAGTAGGTTTCGACCGCCACCTGCCCCGGCCGCCGGCTCAGGCTCAGGTTCAAGTCACGCGCCTTCAGTACCTTGCGCGTGTCGTCGATCATCTCGGGGTTGCCACACAGCATCACCCGCGAATGCTCCGGGATCAGTTCCAGCCCCGCCGCCCGCTCCAGCTCACCGTTCTCGATCAGCGTAGTGATGCGCCCGTTCAGCGCGCCCGGATGCTGTTCGCGGGTCACCACCGGGATGAACTGCAGCTTGCCGGCGTACTCCGCCAGGTATTCGCGCTTCTCCAGGCCTGCGATCAGGTCGAGATACGCCAGCTCGCGCGCCTCGCGCACCGAATACACCAGCTTGATCCGCTCGAAACGCTCCCAGGCCTCGAAGTCCTGCAGGATCGACAGGAACGGCGCGATCCCGGTCCCGGTGGCCAGCAGCCACAGGTCGCGGCCATCGACGAAACGGTCGAGGGTCAGGTAACCGAAGGCCTGGCGATCGATCAGCAGTTCGTCACCCTCGCGCAGGCGGCTCAGCTCGCTGGTGAACTCGCCACCCGGGACGACGATGGAATAGAAATCCAGGTGCTCGTCGAACGGCGACGACACCATCGAATACGCACGCCAGACCACGCTGCCGTCGGCCTTGGTCACGCCCAGACGGGCGAACTGGCCGGCGCGGAAGCGGAATCCGGCATCGCGGGTGGTGCGCAGGCTGAACAGGTTGGGGGTCAGCGGCTGGACGTCGAGCAGGGTCTGGCGGGTGTATTTCTCCGCGCTGGCAGTCATGGTTCGCTCCACAAATCAGGTGCGCCCAGTTTCGCGCAAAGCCGTGGGAATAAACACCGCTGGTTTGTAGTGACTTCGGCCGCGGCCCGACAGGAACATCGCGTTTAACTGAACTACCCTTTGCAAGCCATGACATAGGTCAACTTATAGCGAAAAAAACCAATCGTACTGTAGGACGATTCCTATACTGCTTGAACACCGCTTGGCTAATTGGATCCATAGACATAGACAGGGAGCACCCCGCCAATGCCGCACTGGAAGCAGGAGCAGCTCGAAAGCCTGATCGCGGAACAGGACCCCGAGCGCATATTCGAATCTGCCCTGTCCCTGGCACAGCAACTGGAGATGGAGTACCTCGGCCTGGTGGTGCAAAGCCAGACCACCGGCATGACGCCGCAAGTGCTGATGTTCAACAACTATTCCGCCGAGTGGAACACGCGCTACCAGGAACAGAACTACCTCGCCCTCGACCCGACGTTCTGCCATTGCCGGCATTCCTTGATCCCGCTGCTGTGGGACGACCAGGTATTCAACGAGGTCCCGCAACTGCGCGAGGACGCCAAGGCCCATGGCCTGGCCCACGGCTGGAGCCAGGCGGCCCACGATATCCGCGGCAACAACAGCATGCTCAGCCTGGTGCGCAGCGAACATGCCATCAGCATCGCCGAGTTCTATGACAAGACCGGCCAGGCCCTGTGGCTGTGCAATGTCATGCACACGGTCATGCTCGAACGCATCAATCCCTTGCAGCCCAACGGCTTCGGCCTCTCCGAGCGCGAGCGCGAAGTGCTGAAATGGTCTGCCGCCGGCAAGACCGCCTCGGACATCGCCTGCATCCTCACCCTGTCGCAGAGCACGGTGAACTTCCATATCCGCAGCGTCATCACCAAGATGCACGCCAACAACAAGGCCGGTGCCGTGGCCATCGCCGCCATGCACGGACTGCTCTGACCCCGCTGTGCCGCAAAGCCCTGTAGAATCGGCGCCTGTCTGTCACTGCCCCGGGCAGTGCACACCCATGCCCCAGAGCCTCGACCCATGCCTTTGCTGACCAGCCCCTTCGCCCGACTCGACCTGATCCGCCAGCCCGACTACGCCAACGATCCCTTGCAGGCCTTCGACGCCGCCGACGAATACCTGCTGGAACACCTGGCCGCACTGGGGCTGCCCGACGGCGCCCGGGTGCTGGTACTCAACGACAGCTTCGGCGGCTTGGCCATCAGCCTGCGCGAGCGTTTCGCGGTGACCAGCAGCGGCGACTCCTTCCTCGCCCGTCTCGGTCTGGAGAAGAACCTGTCACGCAACGACCAACCCTGGGATGGCGTGCCCTTCGTGCCGGCCAGCGAGACCTGGCAGGGCCCGTTCGACCACGTGCTGGTGCGGGTGCCGAAGACCCTGGCCTTGCTGGAAGAACAGCTGGTACGCCTGCAAGGCCACCTGGCGCCGGGCGCGCAAGTGGTCGCCGGAGCGATGATCAAGCACCTGCCGCGGGCAGCCGGTGATCTGCTGGAACAGTACATCGGGCCGATGCAGGCGTCGCTGGCGCAGAAGAAGGCGCGCCTGCTGGTCGCCACCTTCGAGCCGAAGGCCGTCGCGGTGTCGCCGTATCCGACCCGCTACCGCCTGGACAAGCCAGCACTGGAGCTGGTCAACCACGCCAACGTGTTCTGCCGCGAAGGGCTGGACATCGGCACCCGTGCCTTCCTCCCGCACCTGCCGCGCAACCTCGGCAATGCCCGGGTCGCGGACCTGGGTTGCGGCAACGGCGTGCTGGCCATCGCCAGCGCCCTGGACAACCCGCAGGCGCACTACACCCTCGTGGACGAGTCGTACATGGCGGTGCAATCGGCCACGGAGAACTGGCGTGCGGCGCTGGGCGAGCGTGAGGTGGAGATCAGCGCGGCGGATGGCCTGGCCGGGCAGCCGGCGAGTTCGCTGGACGTGGTGCTGTGCAATCCGCCGTTCCACCAGCAGCAGGTGGTCGGCGACTTCCTCGCCTGGCGCATGTTCCAGCAGGCCCGGGAGGCGCTGGAGGTGGGTGGGGCCTTGTATATCGTCGGCAACCGCCATCTGGGCTACCACACCAAGCTGGCGCGGTTGTTCCGCGGGGTCGAGCAAGTGGCGGCGACGCCGAAGTTCGTGATTCTCAAGGCGCGGAAGTAGGAGCTGCGTTAGCTGCGAAGGAGCGCGCAGCGGTCCGCGCCGACCATCGCCCTCAGCAACAAAAAAGGGCCTGCTCTGATGAGCAGGCCCTTTCTTCATTTACTTGGCAGTGAACGCCGAGTAGCTGTTCATCAGGTTGCGATAGTTGGGAATCCGCTGCGACAGCAGGTTACCCAGCCCTTCGATGTCGTTGCGCCAGTCGCGGTGCAGCTCACAGGCCACCGAGAACCAGTTCATCATCTGCGCGCCGGCCTGGGTCATGCGGTTCCATGCGGCCTGCTGCACGGTGGTGTTGAAGGTGCCGGAAGCATCGGTCACCACGAACACATCGAAGCCTTCGGCCAGTGCCGACAGGGTCGGGAAGGCCACGCAGACGTCGGTCACCACGCCGGCGATGATCAGTTGCTTGCGGCCGGTGGCCTTGATCGCCTTGACGAAGTCTTCGTTGTCCCAGGCGTTGATCTGGCCGGGGCGCGGGATGTACGGGGCATCCGGGAACATCTCTTTCAGCTCTGGAACCAGCGGGCCGTTGGGGCCTTGTTCGAAGCTGGTGGTGAGGATGGTCGGCAGGTCGAAGAATTTCGCCAGGTCGGCCAGCGCCAGCACGTTGTTCTTGAACTCGTTGGGCGAGAAGTCCTGCACCAGGGAGATCAGACCGGTCTGGTGGTCGACCAGGAGGACTACGGCGTCGTCTTTGTTCAGGCGGTTGTAGGTGGCGTTGGTCATGGCGAAGATCCTTTTGTTCGAGAAGTTTGTCTGGGTTGTTGTCGCTAAGTGAGGCCAGATTAAGGAGTTCTCGGAAAAGGATAAATCGGCTGAAAACGGTATGACTGTCCCTTCCAGGTGGACAGTCAAGTAATAAAAAAGGGGCCGCAAATGCAGCCCCCGAAAACAGCCTCAGTGCGTACTCAACCCCGCCGCACTCATGAACAGCCGCATCAACCACGCCACCACCGCCAGGCTCGCCACGCTCAGCACCCAGATCAGCGCCAGCCAGCCGAGCCGCTGCAACAGCGGTTTCTTCTCCGGCTCGAAGGTATCGTTGCCTTTCATGCCCTGACCCCTCCTAGTGATAGCCATGTTCGTGGGTCACCTTGCCGCGGAACACGTAGTAGCTCCAAAAGGTGTAGCCAAGGATGAACGGCAGGATGAACAGCGTCCCCACCAGCATGAAGCCCTGGCTCTGCGGCGGTGCGGCGGCATCCCAGATGGAGATCGACGGCGGGATGATGTTCGGCCACAGGCTGATGCCCAGGCCGCTGTAGCCAAGGAAGATCAGCACCAGGGTGAGCAGGAACGGCGTGTAGTGCGCATTGCGCTTCACCGCCTGGAGCAGGCCGTAGAAGGTCACCAGGACCAGCAGCGGCACCGGCATGAACCAGAACAGGTTGGGCATGCTGAACCAGCGCTCGGCGATCTTCGGATAGGCCAGCGGCGTCCACAGGCTGACGATGCCGATCACCAGCAGCAGCACCAGGGCCAGCGGCCGGCCGAGGTTGTGCATCTGTTCCTGCAGCTTGCCTTCGGTCTTCATGATCAGCCAGGTACAGCCGAGCAGCGCGTAGGCGACGATCAGGCCGAGGCCGCTGAAGAGACTGAAGGGTGTCAGCCAGTCCAGGGTGCCGCCGGCATATTGCCGGTCGACCACCTTGAAGCCTTCGATGAAGGCGCCCAGGGCCACGCCCTGGAAGAAGGTCGCGGTAAGCGAGCCCCAGATGAACGCCTTGTCCCACAGGTGGCGCTTGTCGGCCTTGGCCTTGAAGCGGAACTCGAAGGCCACGCCGCGGAAGATCAGCCCCACCAGCATCAGCATCAGCGGCAGGTACAACGCCGAAAGCACCACCGAGTAGGCCAGCGGGAAGGCGCCGAACAGCCCCGCCCCGCCCAGCACCAGCCAGGTCTCGTTGCCGTCCCACACCGGTGCCACGGTGTTCATCATCACGTCGCGGTCCTGTTCGCCCTTGACGAAGGGGAAGAGGATGCCGATGCCCAGGTCGAAACCATCCATGACCACGTACATCATCACGCCGAAGATGATGATCACGGCCCAGATCAGCGCAAGATCGATTCCCATGATTCAGTGTCCTTCTTGGTTCAGGCTGACGTCGCCGACGTCGTGGTCGTCCTTCGCCGCCGACAGCGGCCGCGCTGGCGTACGGGGCTGGCCAGGGCCGCCCGGGTTGGTCTCGTTGCCCTCGCCGGTCTTCGGCCCCTTGCGCACCAGGCGCATCATGTAGCCCAGGCCCGCACCGAACAGGGCGAAATACACCACCACGAACATGATCAGGGTGAAGCCCAGCTGCGCGTAGCTGTGGTTCGACGCTCCGTCAGCGGTGCGCATCAGGCCGTAGACCACCCACGGCTGACGCCCGACCTCGGTGGTGAACCAGCCGGCGAGGATGGCGATCAGTCCGGAAGGGCCCATCCACAGGGTCAGATAGAGGAACGGCCGCGAGCTGTACAGGGTGCCGCGCTTGCGCAACCACAGGCTCCACAGGCCGACGAAGATCATCAGCATGCCGAGCCCGACCATGATGCGGAACGACCAGAACACCACGGTGGAGTTGGGCCGGTCCTCCGGCGGGAAGTCCTTCATCGCCGGTACCTGCTTGTCCAGGCTGTGGGTGAGGATCAGGCTGCCCAACGCCGGGATCTCCAGCTTGAAGTGAGTGGTCTCGGCCTTCATGTCGGGGATGCCGAAGAGGATCAGCGGGGTCGGCTCGTCACCGACGTTCTCCCAGTGCCCCTCGATGGCGGCGATCTTCACCGGCTGGTGCTTGAGGGTGTTTAGGCCGTGGAAGTCACCGATCACCGCCTGGATCGGCGCCACGACCAGGGCCATCCACATGGCCATCGAGAGCATCTTGCGGATCGCCGGGTTGTCACGCCCGCGCAGCAGGTGCCACGCCGCCGAGGCGCCGACGAAGAAGGCGGTGGCGACGAAGGCCGCGGTGGCCATGTGCATCAGACGATAGGGGAACGACGGGTTGAAGATCACGGCGAGCCAGTCCACCGGGATCACCCGGCCGTCGATGATTTCGAAGCCCTGGGGCGTCTGCATCCAGCTGTTGGAGGCAAGGATCCAGAACGTCGAGACCAGCGTGCCGAGGGCCACCATCACCGTTGAGAAGAAGTGCAGGCCACGGCCGACGCGGTTCCAGCCGAAGAGCATGACGCCGAGGAAGCCGGCTTCGAGGAAGAACGCGGTGAGCACCTCGTAGGTCAGCAAGGGGCCGGTCACCGCGCCGGCGAAATCGGAAAAGCGGCTCCAGTTGGTGCCGAACTGGTAGGCCATGACCAGGCCGGAGACCACCCCCATGCCGAAGTTGACGGCAAAGATCTTCGACCAGAAATGGTAGAGGTCGCGATAGACCGCTTCGTTGGTTTTCAGCCACAGGCCTTCGAGCACCGCCAGGTAACTGGCGAGGCCGATGGTGATGGCAGGGAACAGGATGTGAAAGGACACGGTGAACGCAAACTGCATTCGGGCGAGATCGAGAGCCTCTGATCCGAACATGGTGCTTCCTCTGTCAGGTAATCCGGCGCCAGGGTCCGTTGCCTTGACGCCAACTGCCCCTGTGGTGGTGGAGTGCGACCCGTTCGAATTGTTCTGAAAAGTTTCCCACCGCAGGGATCGACGGCCCGGAGGCCGGTCGTTGAGCGGAATAGTTGCTGCAACAACTATTGATCCAGATCAATGACAGGGAGAAAGGATAGTCCCGAACCACCGCCTCGGTTGTGTGGTGCGTTGCCGCGTGACCGGTTGCCTCACCCTCTTTACGAAAACGTGAAACGGTGCGCTCAGCGAACGGCAATCACGCTTCCTGCAACCTTTTGTTACAGCCTGGTGTTACGCTGCAACACCTTCCCCCACTCAAGACTCCGCGCTCGCCCATGTCTGCCCAGGCTCCGTTGTTGCTGCGTCATCACCGTCCCTTCCTGTCGTTCTGGCTGGCCCGGGTCTTCACCGCCAGCGGTTTCCAGATGCTCACCGTGGCCATCGGCTGGCACCTCTACCAGCTGACCGGCAACGTCCTCGACCTGGGCCTGGTGGGCCTGGTGGAGTTCGCCCCGCGGGTGCTGTTCATGCTGCACACCGGGCATGTCGCCGACCGCTATGACCGACGCCGCGTCGCCGCGCTGTGCCAGAGCCTGCAGGCGCTGATCGCCCTCGCCCTGGCGCTGGCCAGCACCACCGATTCGGTGAGCCGCGAGCTGATCTTCATCCTCGCCTTCCTGCTCGGCGCCGCGCGCTCGTTCGAGATGCCGGCGACCCAGGCCCTGCTGCCCAACGTGGTGCCGTCGGCGCTGTTTCCGCGAGCGGTGGCGGCCTCGGCCTCGGCGATGCAGTCGGCGACCATCGTCGCTCCGGCGCTGGGCGGGTTTCTCTACGCCTTCGGCAGCGTCTGGGTGTACGGGCCAACGGTGTGCCTGTACGTCATCGCCTGCTGCCTGACCCTCAGCCTGAGCTCAAGACAGGCCCCGCTGGCCCAGGGCCGGGCCAGTATCGAGTCGCTGCTGGCAGGTATTCGCTTCATCCGCAGCCGGCCGGATATCCTCGGGGCGATTTCCCTCGACCTGTTCGCCGTGCTGCTCGGCGGCGCCACCGCGCTGCTGCCGGTGTTCGCCAAGGACATCCTGCTCACCGGGCCCTGGGGCTTGGGCCTGCTGCGCTCGGCGCCGGCGGTGGGGGCGTTGCTGATGTCGCTGTGGCTGGCGCGCTTCCCGGTGGAGCGCAAGGTCGGGCGGGTGATGTTCACGGCGGTGGGCGTGTTTGGCGTGGCGACCATCGCCTTCGGCCTGTCCACCTCGTTCTGGTTCTCCCTGGCGGTGCTGGCCGTGCTGGGGGCGGCGGACATGATCAGCATGGTGATCCGCGGGGCCTTCGTGCAGCTGGAGACGCCGGACGAGATGCGCGGCCGGGTGAGTGCGGTGAACGGCCTGTTCATCGGGGCCTCGAACCAGCTGGGGGAATTCGAGTCGGGGGTGACGGCGCACTGGTTCGGCACGGTGCCGGCAGTGGTGCTGGGCGGGGTCGGGACGCTGGTGGTGACCGGGGTGTGGATCAAGCTGTTCCCGACGTTGGCGGGGCGGGATCATATGCATAGCCGACGATCGACTGAATGACCTTGGGGACCCTGTCGCTGGCAAGCCAGATCCTATAGCACACCACATAACTTATTGATTTAGCTGGGACTTGTAGGAGCGGGTTTACCCGCGATGGCGTCGGTGAATTCACTATTGCAATCGCGGGTGAACCCGCTCCCACAGGTCCGTGGTGCTTGCAGGACCTGGCTGGCAAGATCAACACCCCAGCAGATGAGCCACCTGCCCGCGCATCACCTTCCCTTCCAGCAATTCCACCAGGGTCAGGGCAAACCCGATCGCCGCTGCCGAGTGCTGCGCCGTGATGCAGTTGCCGTCCACCACCACCGGCTGGTCGACGAAGTTGCAGCCGGACAGATGCTGGCTGACATCGTTGTGGCAGGTCATCTTGCGCTGGCGCAACAGCCCCCAGGCATTCAGGGCAATCGCCGGCGATTCACCGATCGCCGCATAGAACGAACCGGCCTTGGCCTGCTGCTGCACCCGCTGCTGCAGCGGCTGGCTCGCGGCCATGTGCTGCGCGCCAGTCTCCCCGCCCGGCAGCACGATCAGGTCGAACGACTGCGCCAGCACATCCAGCAACATGGCGTCGGCAGTCAGCCGCGTGCCACGGGCGCAGGTGAGCATGCGGCGGTTCTCGATGCTCGCCACCAGCACCTCCACCTCCGACTGGCGCAGCACGTCGATCAGGGTCACGGTCTGCAGGTCGTCGACGCCTTCGGCGACGACGATCAGGGCTCTCTGGGTCATGGACGAACTCCTTCCGGGCGTGTCCATCCAGCGTAGATCACCCCGCCCGCAACGACGGATCGACGGCCCGTTGGACGCATTACCCTGTGCCAGCCATGCTGGTATGATGCGCGGCTTTTTTCCGGTCCGACTCGAAATCGCATCAAGGCGGTACGCTTTGTGCTTTCCTGACTGGACCGACAACTTTCGGCGCCCATCGCGCCACGGGGAGCAGGACATGCTGGAAAGGCTGTTTCAACTGAAAGCACACGATACGAATGTGCGGACCGAGATCCTGGCGGGCGTCACCACGTTCCTGGCCATGGCCTACATTCTCTTCGTCAACCCGAGCATCCTCGGCGAGACCGGCATGGACAAGGGCGCGGTGTTCGTCGCCACCTGCCTGGCCGCGGCCATCGGCTCGACGATCATGGGCATCATCGCCAACTACCCGATCGCCCTGGCGCCGGGCATGGGTCTGAACGCCTTCTTCACCTACACCGTGGTCCTGCACATGGGCCACACCTGGCAGGTGGCCCTGGGCGCGGTGTTCATCTCGGCGGTGCTGTTCTTCCTGCTGTCGATCTTCCGGATCCGCGAGTGGATCGTGAACAGCATCCCGCTGCCGCTGCGCTCGGCGATCGCCGCCGGTATCGGCCTGTTCCTGGCGCTGATCGCCCTGCATAACGCGGGCATCGTCGTCGATAACCCGGCGACCCTGGTGGGCCTGGGCGACCTCAAGCAACCCGCCCCTATCCTCGCCACCCTGGGCTTCTTCCTGATCGTCGCCCTGGAAGCGCTGAAAGTGCGCGGCGCCGTGCTGATCGGCATCCTCGCCGTGACCATCGCATCCATCGCCCTCGGCGTCACCCCGTTTGGCGGCCTGGTGTCGATGCCGCCGTCGCTGGCACCGACCTTCCTGCAACTGGACATCAAGGGCGCGCTGGACATCGGCCTGGTCAGCGTGATCTTCGCCTTCCTCTTCGTCGACCTGTTCGACAACTCCGGCACCCTGATCGGCGTGGCCAAGCGCGCCGGCCTGATGGGCAAGGACGGCCACATGCCGAAGATGGGCCGGGCCCTGATCGCCGACAGCACCGCGGCCATGGCCGGTTCCCTGCTGGGCACCTCGACCACCACCAGCTACATCGAGTCGGCAGCGGGCGTCAGTGCCGGCGGGCGTACCGGCCTGACCGCCATCGTGGTCGCCATCCTGTTCCTGCTGGCGCTGTTCTTCGCCCCGCTGGCCGGTAGCGTGCCGGCCTTCGCCACCGCACCGGCGCTGCTGTTCGTCGCCGTGCTGATGGCCTCGGGCCTGGCGGAAATCAACTGGGACGACATCACCGAAGCCGCGCCGGTGGTGATTACCGCCCTGGCCATGCCGCTGACCTACTCCATCGCCAACGGCATCGCCTTCGGCTTCATCTCCTGGACCGCGATCAAGCTGATCTCCGGCCGTGGCCGTGACCTGAACTCGGCCCTGGTGATCCTGTCCATCCTGTTCGTCATCAAGCTGGGCTGGTTCAACGCATGAGTGCTGTCTTCGACCCTTCCACCTACGACCAGCAGCTCGCCGCCAAGGTCGAGCGCCTGCGCGAGCTGCTGGCGCCGTTCGACGCGCCCGAGCCGAGCGTGTTCGATTCGCCGCGCGAGCACTACCGCCTGCGCGCCGAATTCCGCCTGTGGCGCCAGGACGGACAGCGCCACTACGCGATGTTCGCCCCGGGAGAGAAGCACACGCCGATCCTCATCGAGGATTTCCCCATCGCCAGCCTGCAGATCAACGATCTGATGCCACGCATGAAACGCGCCTGGCAGGCCAGCGAGGCGCTGAGCAACAAGCTGTTCCAGGTGGAGTTCCTGACCACCCTGGCCGGCGACGCGATGATCACCCTGTGCTACCACCGTCCGCTGGACGAGGCCTGGGAAGTCGAAGCCAAGCGCCTGGCGCAGGAACTGGGCGTGAGCATCATCGGCCGCTCCAAGGGCAAGCGCCTGGTGATCGGTCGTGACTATGCGGTGGAAGCGTTGCAGGTGGCCGGTCGCGAGTTCCGCTATCGCCAGCCGGAGGGCGCCTTCACCCAGCCCAACGGCCAGGTGAACCAGAAGATGCTGGGCTGGGCCTTCGAGGCCCTGGGCCAGCGCGACGACGACCTGCTGGAGCTGTACTGCGGCAACGGCAACTTCACCCTGCCGCTGGCGACCCGCGTGCGCAACGTGCTGGCCACCGAGATCAGCAAGACCTCGGTGAATGCCGCGCTGCACAACCTCGATGACAACGGGGTGGACAACGTGAAGCTGGTGCGGCTGTCGGCCGAAGAGCTGACCGAGGCGCTGAACGAGGTGCGACCGTTCCGTCGCCTGGAAGGCATCGACCTGAAGAGCTATGAATTCGGCAGCGTCTTCGTCGACCCGCCGCGGGCCGGCATGGATCCGGACACCTGCGAGCTGACCCGGCGCTTCGACAACATCCTGTACATCTCCTGCAACCCGGAAACGCTGGCGGCGAATATCGCCCAGTTGCATGACACCCACCGGGTGGAGCGCTGTGCGCTGTTCGACCAGTTCCCTTATACCCACCACATGGAAAGTGGGGTTCTGCTGGTTCGGCGCTGATCTTTCGGGCCACATCGCGGGTGAACCCGCTCCCACAAGGACCGTGTGGGAGCGGGTTCACCCGCGATGTGGCCCGCCCAGTCAGCACATCAGCAACGGCACCACCTGATCGGCATCGGTCAACGCCCCGTGATGCCCCAGCCAGCGACTCGCCGCCGGCTCCACCTCGCTGCGGATGATCCCGCCAGCGCCATTCGGCACCACGATCAGGTCGCCGATCCGCGCCTCCGCCTGGCTCAGCATCACATCGCCAAACAGCCCGGCACCAATGGCCTGCGCCTTGTTCAATACTCTGTAGCCATCCCCCAGCCGATCACGCCAGCGTTCCTGCGTCCGGTCCAGGCGCGCCGGATCGACATAGACATGCCGCGCCCGTATATCCCCGGCCAGCGCAACAACCCCTTCCTGCAGACCCGGCTCGCGATCGAAGTCCACCACCGCTGCGCTGTCCAGACCGAGCATGCCGTGGTCGGCGGTAATCATCAGCCTCGCCCCTGGCGGCAATTGCTGGAAGATCGCCTCGGCCAGCCGATCCGCGACGCGCAGTTGCGCCAGCCAGGCCTCGGAGCCCGGGCCGAACAGATGGCCGGCAAAATCCAGGTCGCCGAAGTAGGCGAAGCAATAGGCCGGCGCATTGACGTTCAAGGCCTCGCGCACCAGCTCCGGATAGGCGTAATAGGACGGCGCGCCGAGAATCTGCGAGCCGCGGTAGATGGCCTTGGTGTAGGCCGAATCGGCATAGCGCGCCGACATGACAGTACTGATCTTCAGGCCCTGCTCACTGGCCTGTTCCCAGGCGGTCTGCGCCGCGATGAAGCGCTCCGGCGGCGGCGCCAGGGTCGCCAGCCGGTCTGCGACGAAGGGCGCGCAGGTCCAGGTCAGTGGCGAAAACTCGCTGTCGCCGTCGAGGGCGAAGGTGCAGCCGACGATGCCATGGGCACCGCTGCCCAGGCCGGAGGCCAGCGCCGCCAGGCTCGATGCGGTGGTGGCGGGAAAGCCGACATGAAAAGTCCCTTCAGGACGCATCAGTGCCGCGAGGAACGGCGCGTGCGCAGCATGTTCGCGAAGCAGCTCGTGGCCCAGTCCATCGATCAGCAACAGGCAGGTGGCTGAAGAAGGCGTCAGCTCGAAGCCATTGCGAAACCCTACCGCCCCCAGCGCAGTCAGGATCGATTGGCTCAGGTTGGCCAGTCCAGGCCAGGTGCTGCGCTGGGTAACGTCCATTTCTAGCGCCATGTGCGGCCCTCCTCCGTGGTCGAAGCAGAAGGTGTAGCACGACCCTGTTCGATCAGCGAACACTAAACGTTCCAGCGGGTTGATTGTCGTTAACCAAACGGTACATTTTGTCGGAACTCCTTTTCCAATCGCCAAGAACAACAACGGAGTCTTACCGATGAATCTGGCCAAACCGCCCGGCATTCTCGCCGGCCTGATCGGCGCGGGCATCCAGGCCTCGCGCACCCCCGCGCTGCATGAACACGAAGGCGCCGCCCAGGGCCTGACCTACCTGTACCGGCTGATCGACCTCGACCAGCTCAAGCTCGACAGCAGCGCCCTCGAAGAACTGCTGACCGCCTCGCAGTACATGGGCTTCACCGGCCTGAACATCACCTTCCCGTGCAAGCAGGCGATCCTGCCGCTGCTGGATGAACTTTCGCCGGAAGCCCGTGGCATCGGCGCGGTGAACACCGTGGTGCTGAAGGATGGCCGGCGTATCGGCCACAACACCGACTGCCTGGGCTTTGCCGAGGGCTTCCGGCGCGGGCTGCCGGATGCCTCGCGTCAGAGCGTGGTGCAGATGGGCGCCGGCGGCGCTGGCGCGGCAGTCGCCCATGCGCTGCTCAGCGAGGGCGTGGAACAACTGACGGTGTTCGACGTGGAAGCGGAACGGGCCCAGGCCCTTGTGGATAACCTCAACGAGCATTTCCCGGGCAGCCGCGCCAGGGTCGGCCATGATCTGGACAGCGCCGTCGGCCAGGCCTGCGGCCTGGTCAACACCACGCCGATGGGCATGGCCAAGCTGCCGGGCATGCCGGTACCGAAAGCCCTGCTGCGCAGCGAATTGTGGGTCGCGGAAATCGTCTATTTCCCGCTGGAAACCGAACTGCTGCGCGAAGCCCGCGCCCTCGGCTGCCGCACCCTGAATGGCGCGACCATGGCGGTGTACCAGGCCGTGAAGGCGTTCGAGCTGTTCAGCGGAGTCACGCCCGATCCGCTGCGGATGACCGAGCACTTCCACAGCCTGGGCAATTGAGATGAAAAAACGCCGCGCAGCCATTGCGCGGCGTTGTCGTGATCAGGCCTGCAGGTAGCGCAGCACCGATTCGCAGATCATTTCCTTGTGCCGGGCCTTGACGGCCTGGTCCTCGAAGTCGATCTGGAAGATCTCGCCGAAGGTGTGGCGGTTGGACACCCGGTAGAAGCAGAACGAACTGATCAGCAGGTGCACGTCCAGCGCATCCAGCCCCCCGCGGAACAAGCCCTCGCTGGCGCCACGCAGCAGAATCTCGTTCAACGCCTTGAGCACCGTGTTGTTCATCGAGCGGATCGCCGAGGACTGCTTGACGAACTCGCCATGGTGCATGTTCTCGTTGCACACGATGCGCACGAAATCGACGTTGCGGTCATGGTGGTCGAAGGTGAACTCGATCAGCCGGCGAATGCCCAGGCGCGGCTCCAGCTCGTCCAGGTGCAGGTTGCTTTCGGTGCTGCGGATATCGCCGTAGAGCTTCTCCAGCACCTCGACGTACAACTGCTCCTTGGAGTTGAAGTAGTAGTAGATCATCCGCTTGGAGGTCTGGGTGCGTTCGGCGATCGCATCCACCCGGGCGCCGGCCAGGCCCTGCTGGACGAACTCGCTGATCGCCGCCTGCAGGATGTTCTCGCGGGTCTTTTCCGGATTGTTCTTGCGCCCTCTGCGCGGCGAGGTCTCCGGCGCTGCGCTGGGTGCTGTCGTTATTGTCATACGGAGCTCGTGGCCATCGGTTAACGGCGCAATTATGGGCCCCGCATGCACCAGAAGAAAGCCTTGGGGGTGTAGGGAGATTCAGAGCCCCGGACTGACTCTGTGGGAGCGGGTTTACCCGCGATTGCTTCAGTGGCTTCAACACTGCAATCGCGGGTAAACCCGCTCCCACAAGGTTGCGCGATGCCTTACAACTTGGCGTGACGCAACCCGCCCGCCCGGGCCTTGGCCATCGCCGCCAGGCGCACCGCCACGTTCGCCGCGCCATATCCGGCATAGCCGTTGCGGCGCTGGATCACCTCGAAGAAGAAGCGATCCTCGAACGGCTCGGTGTACACGTGGAACAGCTCGCCACCGTTGGCATCGCGGTCATACAGCACGTTGTAGTACGCCAGCTCGCTGAGGAACTCGTCGTCGAAATCGAAGCGCGCCGCCAGGTCGTCGTAGTAGTTCAGCGGGATGTCCAGCAGCGCCACGCCGGCTTCCTTGGCCTTTTTCACGGCAGTGAAGATGTCCTCACAGTCGAAGGCGATGTGGTGCACGCCCGAGCCGCGGTAATGGGACAGGGCATGGGAAATCGCCGTATTGCGGTTTTCCGAGATGTTCAGCGGCAGACGAACGGTGCTGCACTTGCTGCGCAGCGCACGGCTCTTGACCAGGCCGTAAGGGTCGGGCAGGACCACTTCGTCGTCGGCCTTGAAGTCGAGCAGGCTCTTGTAGAACAGCACCCAGGTGTCCAGACCGTCCGCCGGCAGGGCCATGGCCATGTGGTCGATGCGGGTCAGCCCGAGGCTGTTGGCCGACGTCGCGCCCTGCAGGCTGAAGTCGGTGTCGTAGATGGTGCGCCCGTCAGCATCCTGGTCGACCAGGTAGATCAGGCTGCCATCCGGCGCGCGGACCGCCGCCAGCTCACGTTCATTCGGGCCGACCAGGCCGCGGTAGGGCTGGCCGTGATAACCCACGGCGCGGGCCAGGGCCTTGGCGCTGTCCTTGACCCGTACCGCCGTGGCGCACAGCGACGGGCCATGGCTTTCGAAGAAGTTGTGGGCGAAGGAATAGGGTTCGGCATTGAGGATCAGGTTGATATCGCCTTGGCGCAGCAGGCTGACATCCTTCGAACGGTGCTGGCCGACCTTGGTAAAACCGAGCCCTTCCAGCCAGCCGCCGAGCTTGGCGCCCGACGCGTCGTCCACGGCGAATTCGAGGAATTCGACACCGTCATAGGTATCCGCAGCCGGCGGGGCGAACAGCAGCTGCGGCTCGTCGGCCACCGCCGGCGCGGTCTGCAGCAGGCGCTCGCGGGTCTTTTCTTCGAGGTACAGCAGCGAACGCAGGCCGTCGGCGGCATTGGCCCGTGGCGGCGCGGCGCGGAAGCCGTCGTTGAAGATTTCCAGGGACAGCGGGCCGCGATAGCCGGCCTTGAGGATCGGCGCGAGGAACGCCGGCAGGTCGAATTCGCCCTGGCCGGGGAAGCAGCGGAAATGCCGGCTCCACTCCAGCACGTCCATGGCCAGGATCGGCGCGTCGGCCATCTGCACGAAGAAGATCTTCTCCCCCGGCACCTGGGCGATGCCGCTCGGGTCGCCCTTGATCGAGTAGGTATGGAAGCTGTCGAGGATCATCCCCAGCGCCGGATGATCGGCCTGGCGGACGATGTCCCAGACCTGCTGCCACTGGTTCACGTGGCGCCCCCAGGCCAGGGCCTCGTAGCCGATGCGCAAATTGCGTGCGCCGGCACGCTCGGCCAGCAGGCTGAGGTCATCCACCAGGATCCGTTGTTCACCCAGGGCATCGGCGGCGACGTTGCTGCAGACCAGCACCAGATCGGTGCCGAGCTCCTGCATCAGGTCGAACTTGCGTTCGGCGCGATCAAGGTTGCGCGACAGGCGGTCGCGGCGGCAGCCTTCGAAGTCACGGAAGGGCTGGAACAGGGTGATATCCAGGCCCAGGTCGGCGCAGCGCTGCCTGATTTCACGGGGACTGCCATCGTAGTAGAGGAGGTCGTTTTCAAAGATCTCGACACCGTCGAAACCCGCGGCGGCTATGGCTTCGAGCTTTTCCGGCAGGGTGCCGCTGAGGGACACGGTGGCAATCGAACGCTGCATCTTCAGTCTCCTGTGGGCAGGCAGTGCCCAAACTGAGGAGAATTATTGGCCCGGGCGAAAATCCGCTCAAGAAAAAGGTACGAACTGGTTAGTTTTGTGTGCGATTATCGCCCGAAATGCGCTGTGACGAATTGACCCTTTTTTGAGCAGTGCGCACCATTTCAAACCATGGAAGCAGGGATCGTCGGCCACCGTACCCGGTCGATCCTGCCAAATAAGGCTTATGCAATGCCGTTTCTTGCGTCACCCAAGGCTCGACCTATAAACATAAAAAATACGGGTAACCCACGATGATCCACAGCACCAGCAATCCCGCTGCTCAGCCGCTGAGCAGTTCCCCGCACGCAGGTATCGGCGACAAGATCCGCGGCGCCATGGCCGTCGGCAAGACCCGTTGGGTCATGCTCGCCCTGGTGTTCTTCGCCACCACCCTGAACTACATCGACCGCGCCGCCCTCGGCGTCATGCAGCCTATCCTGGCCAAGGAAATGAGCTGGACGGCGATGGACTACGCCAACATCAACTTCTGGTTCCAGGTCGGCTATGCCATCGGCTTCGTCCTGCAGGGCCGGCTGATCGACCGCGTCGGCGTGAAGCGCGTGTTCTTCTGCGCCGTGCTGCTCTGGAGCCTGGCCACCGGCGCCCACGGCCTGGCCACCTCGGCGGTCGGCTTCATGGTCTGCCGCTTCATCCTCGGCCTGACCGAAGCCGCCAACTACCCGGCCTGCGTCAAGACCACCCGCCTGTGGTTCCCGGCCGGTGAGCGCGCCGTGGCTACCGGCATCTTCAACGCCGGCACCAACGTCGGCGCCATGTTCACCCCGATGCTGCTGCCGCTGATCCTCACCGTCTGGGGCTGGCAGGCCGCGTTCATGGCCATGGGCGCCCTGGGCCTGGTGTGGGTGATCTTCTGGGGCCTGAAGTACTTCAACCCCGAAGAGCACCCGACCGTCACCGCCGCCGAACGTGCCTACGTGATGGGCGAAGCCGAGCCCGAGCAGAAAGGCGTGCCGTTCTCGCGGATCCTGCGCATGCGTGGCACCTGGGCCTTCGCCCTGGCCTACTCGATCACTGCGCCGGTGTTCTGGTTCTACCTGTACTGGCTGCCGCCGTTCCTCAACCAGCAATACAGCCTGGGCATCAGCGTCACCCAGATGGGCATCCCGCTGATCGTCATCTACCTCAGCGCCGACTTCGGCAGCGTCGGTGGCGGCATCCTCTCCTCGTTCCTCATCGGTCGCGGCGTGGCCCCGGTCAAGGCGCGGCTGATGTCGATGCTGCTGTTCGCCGCCACCATCATCGGCGTGATCTTCGCCGCCGGCGCCAGCAGCCTGTGGGTCGCGGTACTGGCGATCTCCCTGGCCATCGCCGCGCACCAGGCCTGGACCGCCAACATCTGGAGCCTGGTGATGGACTACACGCCCAAGCACATGATGAGCACCGTGTTCGGCTTCGGCGGCATGTGCGCGGCCATCGGCGGCATGTTCATGACCCAGATCGTCGGCTACGTGCTGACCGTCACCAACAACAACTACAGCGTGTTGTTCACCATGATCCCGCTGATGTACTTCATCGCGCTGACCTGGATGTACTTCATGGCACCACGCAAGGTTCCGAAGGTCGACTGATCCCTGGCCTGCTCCACCCTCGCGGGGCCTGTCCTGATCCAGGACAGGCCCCGCGTGCGTTTCAGCGTCGCCGTTGCAGCCAGGCCGCAGCCAGCCCGCTCAGGCAGACGATGGCGATACCGATCAGCCCCCACTGGTCCGGGCGCTGGCCGAACAGCACGATCCCCATCAACCCGGCGAAGACGATCTGGCAGTAGCTGAACGGCGCCAGCATCGCCGGTGGCGCATGGCGGAAGGCCTGGGTCAGGAACAGGTGGGCGAGCATGCCGAAGGTGCCGAGCGCCAGGGTCATGAGGCCGTGGGTCAAGGTCGGGACGGTCCAGAGGAACGGCACCAGTGCGCTCATCACCAGGGTATTGAACAGCCCGGTGAAGAAGTTGGTAGCCGTCGGGCTGTCCACCTGGCTCAGCTTGCGAGTGAGTATCTGGTAGAAGCAGAAACAGGTCGCCGAGCCGAAGGGCAGCAGCACTGCCGGCGTGAACAGCGCGCCGCCGGGATGGACGATGATCAGCACGCCGACGAAGCTGGCCAGCACCGCGAGCCACTGGCCCTTGCTCACCGACTCCTTGAGCAACGGCAGCGACAGCGCCGTCACCATCAGCGGCGCGAGGAAGTTCACCGCCGTCGCCTCGGCGAGCGGCAGGTACTGCAGCGCCTTGGTGAACAGCAGGCTGCAGCCCAGCAGGCACAAGGCCCGCGCCGCCTGCAGGCGCGGCCGGCGGGTGCGCAGGCCACTCAGGCCGGCCTGGGGCAGGAAGATCCCCAGCATCAGCAGCGTGTGAACCAGATAGCGTGCCCACACCACCCAGACAATCGGATAGAACCCCGACAGGTACTTCGACATCGCGTCGTGGCTGGAAAACAGGAAGGTCGCGAGAACGACCAGCAGGATGCCTTTGAACGGTTGACTGACGGAGGGCATGGGCGGCTCGACGCGTTAGAGGTGGCTCAATACGGTGTGGGTCTTTTCCAGCGCCCACTGTGCACGCTGCAGCGCGGACACGCCCTGCTCCAGCAGCTGCCGGGTGGGAATCTCCAGGCTCAAGGGCATGTCGGGGGAAACGCTGGCGAGCAGCCCGCGCAGATCGCAGTCGCCGTCACCGGGAAAACGCCGCTCGTTGCGCGCCTGACGCAAGATCTCGGCCATGTCGTCCGGGCGTGGCCCGGCCACGTCGCACAGCTGCAGGTAGCGCATGCGCGAGGCCGGGACCTTGCGCAGGTCTTCCAGGCGCGAAGCGGAGCGGTCGAAGTGGAAGGCGTCGACCAGCACGCAGCCGTTCTCGCGGTTGGCGGCAGTGACGATTTCCCAGGCCTGGGTGAGGTTCTTCGCATCCGTCCAGGGCATGAACTCCAGGTGCGGGTAGATGCCGTACTTCGCTGCCAGGTCGCACAGGGCGGCGAAGTTGTCGGTCATTCGGGCCTGGTCCGGATCGTTGCCGGCCACCAGCAGTTCAGTGGCGCCGAAATCCGCACCCACTGCCAGCAGGGCATCGAAATCGGCGACGCGGGTTTCCGGCTTCAGGCGAAGAATCTCGATGTCCAGCACCTTGATCCCGGTGTCGCGCAGGCGCGCGGCGGTTTGCTGGCGCAGGGCGGCGTCGCGGACCAGGGGGAAATGGTGTTCTTCCGGGGTGGCAGGTTCGAGACGCAGGCCGACGTGGCTGTAGCCGGCGCGGGCGGCGACTTCGACCATTTCCGGGGGGGAAAGCTCAAGGACGGTGAGGGCGGCCAGGGAGAGGATGCGTTGGCTCATGGGGGTGGTGTTCTCTTTTGTTCTGGGTGCAATTATTTAGAACTTGGTTCCAGTTTCAATGCAAGCAGAAAAAAGGCTGTTCTGTGTTCAGAGAGTGAGAACACAGAGGAAATGTTTGTGTGGATATCAGGGCCTCATCGCGGGCAAGCCAGCGATGAGGCCCTCAAGAACAACCAGGAACTCAGACAAACAACTCGGAAGCCGGACTCGCCGCCGACAACTCCTGCACCGTCTCCAGCAGCAACGGCGCCAGCTCATGCATCCGCGCCTCGCTCATCCGCGCCGTCGGCCCGGCGATGCTCACCACCCCCAGCGCATGCCCGTCCCGCGGATCGGCAATCACCGCCGCCAGCGCCGACATGCCCACCGCCGAGCTCTCCACCACCCAGGCATAGCCATGCTCCCGGGCAACACGCAGGCGCTCCAGCAGCTCGGCATTGGACTTCGGCGCGTTCGGGCCGAAATCCTCGGCAGGCGCTATGCCCTGGCGCTCCACCAGCAGCAACGCCTGGGCATCGCTCAGGCTGGCCAGCCAGGCATGCCCCGAGGCGCTGTAGAACAGCGGCGCATCACGCCCCATGTCCGGGTCGTACTTGAGCCCGGAGCGAGCGCCCTGGGACTTGGCGATCCAGGTCTGGCGCTCGCCGTCGATCACTCCAAGGCGCACCAGCTCGCCGCTCTGCCCGGCCAGCTGATCGAGAATCGGCTGGACGATATCCGCGCCACTGTTGGCCAGGTAGCGAAAGCCCATGGCCACCAGCCGGGTGCTCAGCAGGTAGCGGCTGTTCTCCGGGTTCTGCCGCACGTAGCCCAGGCGGATCAGCTCGGCGAGCATGCGGTGGGTCGCGCTCTTGGGAATGTCCAGCTGCTCGGACAGGGTCTGCATCGGCAGCCCGCGAGGCTCGCTGGTAAGGCTTTCGATAAGGCTGAACGCGCGTTCGATCTGACTGCCGGCCATGGTCATGGTCCCTGGAAATGTTGCGGAATTCTAAAGAGCGCCAGGCAAAGCGCAAACCACTGTTCGATCTTCGCCCAACTTCGTCGGCCACGGCTTGGCTCTCGCAGAGCGATGATAGATTATGGAATCAAGTTCCAGAAAATAATACAGCGAGGATTATTCATGACCGCCCTTCCCTCCCACGCCCGCACGGTGGACTGCGATGTCCTGGTGATCGGCTCCGGCGCCGCCGGTCTCAGCGCTGCGGTCACTGCCGCCTGGCACGGCCAGAAGGTCATCGTGGTGGAGAAGGATCCGGTATTCGGCGGCGCCAGCGCCTGGTCCGGCGGCTGGGCCTGGGTGCCGTGCAACCCGCTGGCGCGTCGCGCCGGGATCGTCGAGGAGCGCTCGGCACCCCGCACCTACCTGGAACATGAGTTGGGCGAGCGCTTCAATGCGCCGCTGATCGACGCCTTCCTCGAAGCCGCCCCCAACATGGTCGGCTTCTTCGAGAAACACACTTCATTGCAGTTCGCCGACGGCAACGGCATCGCCGATATCCACGGTGACACACCGGGTGCCGGCACCGGCGGCCGCTCGGTGATCGCCGCCCCCTACGACGCCCGGCAGACAGGCAAGCTGCTCAAGCGCCTGCGTCGGACGATGCGCGAAACCTCGTTCTGGGGCATGCCGATCATGGCCGGCAAGGACCTCGGCGCCTTCCTCACCCTGACCCGTTCCTGGCGCTCGCTGCTGCACGTGGGCAAGCGCGTCGGCAAGCACCTGCTCGACCTGGCCAGCCACGGCCGGGCCCTGCACCTGGTCAACGGCGTGGCGCTGGTGGCGCGCCTGGCCAAGTCGGCCGAAGACCTCGGCGTGCTGCTCTGGGAGTCCGCCCCCGCCCGCCGCCTGCTGCTGGAAGACGGCAAGGTGACCGGTGCCGTGGTGCAGACCGCCAATGGCGAAGTGACCATCAACGCCCGCGCCGTGGTCCTCGCGGCGGGCGGTTTTCCCAACGATATCGAGCGCCGCAAGGCGCTGTTCCCGCGCACCCCGACCGGCCACGAGCACCTGGCCCTGCCGCCCATGGCCGCCAACGGCGATGGCCTGCGCCTCGGCGAAAGCGCCGGCGGCAAGGTCGCCGACGACCTGCACAGCCCGGTGGCCTGGGCGCCGGTGTCGAAGGTGCCTTATGCCGACGGCAGCAGCGGCCACTTCCCGCACATCATCGAACGCGGCAAGCCAGGGATCATCGGTGTGCTGGGCAACGGCCAGCGCTTCGTCAACGAGGCCGACGGCTACTACGACTACGTCAGCGCCATGGTCGCCGCCGCGCCGGGAGACAAGGTCGAGTCCTGGCTGATCTGCGACCACCGCTTCCAGCGTCGCTACGGCCTGGGCATCGCCCGACCGTTCCCGCTGCCAACCGCCTCGCTGGTGCGCAGCGGCTACCTGAAGCGCGCCGACAGCCTGCACGCGCTGGCCAACCAATGCGGCATCGACGCCCGCGGCCTGGTCGACACGGTCAGCGAGTACAACCGCCATGCCCGCCTCGGCGAAGACCCGCAGTTCGGTCGCGGCCGCACCCTGTACAACCGCAGGCAGGGCGATGCGCTGCATGGGCCGAATCCCTGCGTGGCGCCGATCGAGCAAGGGCCGTTCTATGCGGTGAAGGTCGAGCCGGGCTGCTTCGGCACTTTCGCCGGACTGCGCACCAACCAGCATGCGCAGGTACTGGATGCCGGCCAGCAACCGATCGAAGGGCTGTACGCGGCGGGCTGCGACATGGCCAGCATCATGGGCGGACACTACCCGGCGGGCGGCATCAACCTCGGGCCGGCGCTGACCTTCGGCTATATCGCCGGTCGCCACATTGCCGGCGTCACTGCCTACGAGTGATCAGTTGCAGCGTTGCCCGGAAATCGCCGGGTGATAGATCGGCTGGACCTTGTTCCCCGCCGGGTCCAGCAGGTGGAAGCTCCAGGTCCCGTCGCCGTGGGCGAACGGCGTATCGAGCAAGGTCACCCCGCACGCCTTGAGGTAGGCATGCCAGGCGTGCAGCTCGTCGATGCTGTCGACCACGAAGCCATAGTGATCCACCGCCTGCACGCCACTGCTGGGGGCGAAGGCGCGGCCCAGGGACAGGTTGTCGTTACCGCAGGTCAGGTAGACCAGGTCTTCGTTGGCGCGGTGCAGCACTTCCATGCCCAGCACATCCACATAGAAGCGTTCACAGACTTCGAGATTGGGCACCAGGATCGCAAGATGGCGCAGGCCGTTGAGGCGGCTTGGACGGACAGGCATGGTTTCGACTCCATTTTTGTATACAATTTTTCGCAAATATAAGACAAAAAGGAGTTCGACGTGTACAGCCTTCTACTCAAGACCCAACTCAAGCCCAGCAGCCTGGAGCAGTTCATGGACGCCATGCGGGTCAATGCCGCCAGCTCGGTGCGTGATGAGCCGGGGTGCCTGGTGTTCGATGTGATCCGGGATTTCAGCGATCCGGATCTGGTGTGGTTGTACGAGGTGTATGAAAGCGAAGCGGCGTTCGAGGCGCATATGCTGACGGCGCATTTTCTCGCCAGCCGGCCGTTGGTGGAGCCGCTGATCGTCAGTCAGGAGGTGATCGAGGGGGAGGTGGTGGCCTTGAATTCCAAAGCCAGAAGCTGACACGCCCCCTGTGGGAGCGGGTTCACCCGCGATTGCTGTAGTGAACTCACCATTGCAATCGCGGGTAAACCCGCTCCCACAGGGTTATGCAGCGTCAGTAATGCATCAGAAGTCGAAGAACACCGTCTCCCCTTCCCCCTGAATACGGATATCGAAGCGATACGCCGTCTTCCCGTCCCGCTCGCAGCGGGTCGCCACCAGGGTCTCGCGACGCTGCGGCTGCTCGATCAGGTTCAGCACCGGGTCCTTGGCGTTGGCCTCGGCCTCGTCGTCGAAGTAGATCCGCGTCTGCAGGTGAATGTTGATCCCCCGGGCGAACAGGCTGATGTTGATGTGCGGTGCCATCGGCACGCCAGCAGCGTTCTTTACCACGCCCGGCTTGACGGTCTGCATGGTCCACTCACCGGCATCGAAGGTGGTGGCGGTGCGACCAAAGCCGTTGAAGGCGTTTTCCAGGTTGTAGTCGGTCTGGTAGCCGCCCGCGTGGTCGGCCTGCCAGAACTCGATGAACGAGTCGCGTACCAGGTGGCCGTTGCCGTCATAGACGTTGCCGAACACCAGGATGTGCTCGCCCGGCGCGTCGCTGCGGGCCATCTGGCTCCAGATTTCCTGGTCGCGGGTCGGATTGCCGGCCGCTTCCAGGGCCAGGCCGATATGGACGTAGGGGCCGGCGGTCTGCGAAGGGGTTTCCGGCAGCAGTTCGATTGGCATGACGGGTCTCCTCAGCGGTTTTCGAAGTGGGTCGCGCGCTGGCCGCGCAGGACGATGTCGAAGCGGTACGCCAGGCAGTCCATCGGGTTGGCGTTGCTCATGTCCAGGCGGGCGATCAGCAGGTCGACCGCGGCCGGGTTGGCGATGCTCTTGACGATCGGGCACAGCGGGATCAACGGATCGCCTTCGAAATACAGCTGGGTGATCAAACGGGTGGAGATCGACGGACCGCTGATGGAGAAGTGGATATGCGCCGGACGCCAGTCGTTCGGGCCGTTGCGCCATGGGTACGGGCCCGGCTTGATGGTGCGGAAGCTGTAGCGGCCTTCGCTGTCGGTCAGGGCACGGCCGACGCCGCCGAAGTTCGGGTCGAGCGGGGCCAGGTAGCGGTCGTTCTTGTGGCGATAGCGACCGCCGGCGTTGGCTTGCCACATTTCCACCAGGGTGTTGGGGATCGGCTTGCCGTACTGGTCGAATACCCGACCGGTGACCAGGATGCGCTCGCCGACGGGCAGGCCACCGTTGTTGAAGTTGAGCAGCAGGTCGTTGTCGTGCTCGCCGAAACGCAGGTGGGAAAAGTCCGGCCCGGTGCTTTCGCTGATCGACTGCGGGATGCTCACCAGCGCCTGGCGCGGCGAGCGGGCGATGGAAGTCTTGTAGTCCGGGGTGAAGGCTTTCGGATGCCAGTTCCGATCACGGATGACGAAGCGACTGGTGTCTGTGGCAGACATGTCGTTCTCCTGTTCTTGGAGTTATGGAGAGCCCGATCAGGACGGGCGGGTGGTGCGGCGAAGTGTCCCTCGCCACGGCCTCGGCGAAAACTGAATTGTCCGACACCAACCATAACCAAATGGTTATGTGTAACCGCATGTCTCCCCGGTGGGCTACCCTTTAGGACGATGACACCACCCTCGTGGAGAGACACCCATGCAATGGCGAAAAGGCAGACGCAGCGACAACGTGGTCGATGCCCGGGGCGAGAGTCCGGGCGGCGGGATGCGCATGGGCGGCGGCAAGGGCCTGACCCTGGGCGCGGTGGTACTGATCGTCGGTATCGGCCTGCTCACCGGGCAGGATCCCATGCAGATCCTCGGACAGCTGGCCGGACAGATGCAGCAGGGCGGCACGCCGACCCAGACCCAGCCGCGACCGGCGGCCAACGACGAAGCCAGCCAGTTCGTCGCCAGCATCCTTGGCGACACCGAGGACACCTGGCGGGCGCTGTTCGCCCAGGCTGGCAAGCAATACAAGGACCCGAAACTGGTGCTGTTCAGCGGCCAGGTCAATTCCGCCTGCGGCTTCGCCACCTCGGCCACCGGGCCTTTCTATTGCCCGGCAGACCAGCAGGTCTACCTGGACATGAGCTTCTTCCGCGAGATGGAACAGCGCTTCGCCGCCGCCGGCGATTTTGCCCAGGCCTATGTGATCGCCCATGAGGTGGGTCACCACGTGCAGACCCTGCTGGGCATTTCGGCCAAGGTGAATGATGCCCGGCGCAGCGGCCAGCGCGTCGAAGGCGCCACCGGCCTGCTGGTGCGCCAAGAATTGCAGGCCGACTGTTTTGCCGGGGTCTGGGCCTACCAGGCGCAGCAGCGGCACGACTGGCTGGAGCCGGGGGATGTCGAGGAAGCGCTGAACGCCGCCAATGCCATCGGCGACGACCGCCTGCAGCAGCAAGGCCAGGGACGCGTGGTGCCGGACTCGTTCACCCATGGCACCTCGGCCCAGCGGGTGAAGTGGTTCAAGGCCGGGTTCGACAAGGGTGATGTGAACCAGTGCGACACCTTCAAGGCCAGGAGCCTTTGACGATCTGCCAGAAGAACTCTCCGGCAAGCCCCGCAAATGCGGGGCTTGTCACATCTTGTTGAGTATTTCTGTCGGATTTACTGAAAAAGCGTTTCAGCTCAGCGTCCTGAAGCCGATAAAGCCTGCTCAACACCCGCTGGCCTCCAAGAAAAAGAACCATCAGCGACCGCCGCCTCAGACCTTTTCCTGGAGGGACCCCCATGAACAGTTGGTTCGCCAACATCAGCGTCAACCGTAAACTCGGGCTGGGCTTCGGCCTCGTGCTCGTGCTCACCGCCCTGCTCGCCTTCGCCGGCTGGACCAGCCTGGGCAGCCTGATCCAGCGCAGCAACTGGATGAGCGATATCACCCGCCTCAACAGCGACCTGACCGAGCTGCGCGTCGCACGCCTGCAATACATGCTGGCCAACGGCGACGAGGCCACCGCTGCCAACCTGCAGGTCAAGCTCAACGACTTCGTGCAGCAGCAACAAAAGCTGCTCAAGACCTTCAAGAGCCCGGAAAACGTCAAGCTGCTGGAAGAGCAGGCACGCACCAGCGCGGCCTACCAGGTATCGCTGGAAAAGATGCGCGCCGCCTACAAGGGCGCCAACGCCGCCCGCGACAACATGGGCAGCACCGCCAGCAGCGCCCTGGGCCTGATCGAATCGATCGGCCAGGAACTGCTCGCCAGCCCCGATGCTCCGGGCCGCCTGCAACAGTACCAGGCGGTCAGCGCCGCCAAGGAGCAACTGATCCTGGTGCGCCTTGAAGTACGCCGCTACATGTCCGAGCCCTCCGAGCAAACCGAGCAGGCCAGCCTGCGCCAGCTCGACAGCGCCCTGGACCACGCCCGCCAGCTGACCCGCGTGCTGCCTGATGAAGGCGCGCGCCTGCAGCAATTCGAACAGGCGGTACTGGCCTATCGTGATGCGGTGACCCAGGTGAAAGCGGCCAACGCCGATATCGCCCTGGCGCGCAAGGAGATGACCGCGCAAGGCTACGACATCGTCAAGAACAGCGAAGCCCTGTACCAGATCCAGCTCGACCGCCGCGACGCCGAAAGCGCCAGCGCCCGCAGCCTGCAACTGGTCGCCACGCTGCTGGCACTGCTGGTGGGCATCCTGGCCGCGATCCTGATCACCCGCCAGATCACCCGTCCGCTGCGTGAAACCATGGCCGTGGTCGAGCGCATCGCCGCCGGCGACCTGACCCACGACCAGCGCGTCACCCGCCGCGACGAACTCGGTGTGCTGCAGCAGGGCATCCAGCGCATGGGCAGCACCCTGCGCGACCTGATCAGCGGTATCCGCGACGGCGTCACCCAGATCGCCAGCGCCGCCGAAGAACTGTCGGCCGTCACCGAGCAGACCAGCGCCGGCGCCAACAACCAGAAGAACGAGACCGACCAGGTCGCCACCGCCATGCATGAAATGGCGACCACCGTGCAGGAAGTCGCGCGCAACGCCGAGCATGCTTCGGCCGCCGCCACCGATGCCGACCGCCAGGCCCGTGCCGGCGACGACGTGGTGACCCAGGCCATCGCGCAGATCGAGAAGCTGGCCGACGAAGTGGCGCGTTCCACCGACGCCATGGCGCAGTTGCAACAGGAAAGCCAGAAGATCGGCAGCGTCATGGACGTGATCAAGTCGGTGGCCGAGCAGACCAACCTGCTGGCGCTCAACGCAGCGATCGAGGCGGCTCGGGCTGGCGAGGCCGGGCGTGGTTTCGCCGTGGTCGCCGACGAGGTGCGCGGGCTGGCCCAGCGCACGCAGAAATCCACCGAGGAAATCGAAGTGCTGGTGGCCGGCCTGCAGAACGGCACGCAGCAGGTGGCCAATGTCATGCTCGGCAGCCGCAGCCTGACCGACAGCAGCGTCGAGCTGACGCGCAAGGCGGGTACCTCGCTGGAAAGCATCACCCGCGTGGTATCCGACATCCAGTCGATGAACCAGCAGATCGCCGCGGCGGCCGAGCAGCAGAGCGCGGTGGCCGAGGAAATCAGCCGGAGCATCCTGAGTGTGCGGGATGTGTCGGAGCAGACCGCTTCGGCCAGCGAAGAGACCGCGGCGTCCAGCGTGGAGCTGGCGCGACTGGGGAATCAGTTGCAGATGATGGTCAGTCACTTCCGGGTTTGATGCCCGCCTGAAAAGAAGCCTGGCGCGGACCTGTGGGAGGGGGGGGGGGGCCGGGTACAGCGGGGGGCTCGCCAGGTGCCAACCCCGGGCGGCG